>JBJTIF010000063.1:0-5840 GCA_046094825.1 Actinomycetota bacterium | reverse complement strand
CATCGTTCACGATGCACGCCCCGGCGGCGAGCGCGGCGCGCGCGACCCCGGACCTGCGCGTGTCGACCGAGATCGGGACGCCGACGCCGGCCGCCACGAGGCCCTCGATGACGGGGACGACCCGGCGGAGTTCCTCGTCCTCGGGGACGGGCTCCGATCCCGGCCGCGTCGACTCCCCGCCGACGTCGAGGATCGCCGCGCCGTCGTCGACCATCCGTCGACCGGCCGAGACCGCCTCGGCGGCCGAGGCGTAGCGGCCCCCGTCGGCGAACGAATCGGGCGTGACGTTCAGGATCCCCATGACGAGCGTCCGCTCGCCGCAGGGGATCATCGCGTCGCCGCACCGCCAACGGAGGGCGCCGTCCACCGGGCGGTCAGGCCTTCCCGAGCGCGCTCAGGGCCTCCTGCCGCGTCTTCGCGTCCTCGCGGAAGAGCCCGCGGACGGCGGAGGTCACGGTGACCGCGCCCGGCGCCTTCACGCCGCGCATCGTCATGCAGAGGTGCTCGGCCTCGAGCATCACGAACACGCCGCGCGGCGTGAGCGCACGGTCGAGCGCGTCCGCGATCTGCGTCGTGAGACGTTCCTGCACCTGGAGGCGCTTCGCGAGCACGTCGACGACGCGGGCGAGCTTCGACAGGCCCGTGATCCGATGCTCCTTGCTCGGGATGTACGCGAGGTGGGCCCGGCCGACGAACGGCAGCAGGTGGTGCTCGCAGAGCGAGGCGAGCGGGATGTCCTTCACCATGATCATCTCGTCGAAGTCCGCACCCGCGATGACCGTGAGCAGGGGCTCGGCGTCGACGTCGATGCCCGAGAGGACCTCGGCGTACATGTCCGCGACCCGTCGCGGGGTCTCCGCGAGGCCGCCGCGGGCCGGATCGTCGCCGACCCCCTCGAGGATGAGCCGGACGCCCTCCTCGATCTTCGCCCGATCGAAGCCCGCAGGCCCCTGCCGCTCGCCGGCCGCCATCGGTGAGGCTCCCGGCCTAGAGCGTGCCGGGGGCTGCGCGGCCCTCGCGCTGCTGGCGGACGGCGCGGCGCGAGACCGCGAGTCCGGCGCCGTGGACCGTCGCATCGCGCGGCGGTCGCTTCGCGACGTCGGCGAAGAGCGATGCGACCTCGTCGCGGTCGATCGTCTCCTTCTCGATGAGCACCTCGGCGAGCTCCTCGAGCTTCGCCCGATGCTGCTGGAGGATCTCGAGCGCCTCGTCGTGCGCCTGGTCGATCAGGCGCCGGACCTCCGTGTCGATCTCGAAGGCGACCTGGTCGCTGTAGTCCTGCGTCGAGGAGAAGTCGCGGCCGAGGAAGACCTCGTGCTGCTTCTGGCCGAGGGTGAGCGGTCCGACGAGGTCGGACATGCCGTACTCCGTCACCATCTGCCGGGCGATCTTCGTCGCGCGCTCGATGTCGTTCGCGGCGCCGGTCGTGATGTCGCCGACGGTGATCTCCTCCGCGACGCGACCCCCGAGGAGCATCGCGAGCTCGTCGGTGAGCTGCTCGCGCGTCGCGAGGACCTTGTCCTGCTCCGGCAGCGTGAGCGTGTAGCCGAGCGCGCGGCCGCGGGGGATCACGGAGATCTTGTGGACCGGGTCGGTGTTCGGGAGCACGTACGCGACGAGCGCGTGGCCGCCCTCGTGGTACGCGATCATCCGGCGCTCGCGGTCGCTCATGACGCGGCTCTTGCGCTCGGGACCCGCCATGACGCGGTCGATCGCCTCCTCGACGGCGCGCATCGCGATCTTCGGCTCGCCCCACCGCGCGGTGAGGAGCGCGGACTCGTTGATGACGTTCGCGAGGTCGGCGCCGGTGAACCCGGGCGTGCGCTGCGCGATGACGTCGAGGTTCACCGTCTCATCGAGGGGCTTGCCGCGCGCGTGCACCCGGAGGATCGCCTTGCGGCCCTCGAGGTCGGGGCGGTCGACGGTGATCTGCCGGTCGAAACGGCCCGGACGCAGGAGCGCGGGGTCGAGGATGTCGGGGCGGTTCGTCGCGGCCATGAGGATGACCGCGGTCCGCTGGTCGAAGCCGTCCATCTCGACGAGGAGCTGGTTCAGGGTCTGCTCGCGCTCGTCGTGGCCCCCGCCGAGACCCGCGCCGCGGTGGCGACCGACCGCGTCGATCTCGTCGATGAACACGATCGCGGGGGCGGCGGCCTTCGCCTGCTCGAAGAGGTCGCGGACGCGCGCGGCACCGACGCCGACGAACATCTCGACGAAGTCCGACCCCGAGATCGAGAAGAAGGGAACGCCCGCCTCGCCCGCGACCGCGCGCGCGAGGAGCGTCTTGCCGGTGCCCGGAGGCCCGAACAGGAGCACGCCGCGCGGGATCTTCGCACCCATCGCCTGGAACTTCGTCGGGTTCTGGAGGTACTCCTTCACCTCCTGGAGTTCCTCGATCGCTTCGTCGACGCCCGCGACGTCGGCGAACGTCGTCTTCGGCTGGTCCTTCGTCACCTGCTTGGCCTTCGAGCGCCCGAACTGCATCACGCGCCCGCCGCCCGCCTGCGACTGGTTCATGATCCACAGGAACGCCCCGACGATGAGCAGGACGGGGAAGAGCTGGAACACGAGGTTGCCGAGCGGCGAGCCCTTCTGCGGGTCGGCGTCGACCTGCACGCCCTGCTGCTGGAGCTCCTCCGTGAGCGTCTCCTGGACCGCGAGCGGGTACGACGCGACGTACTCGGTGCCGTCCTGGAGCTCGCCGGAGATGACCTGCTCGCCCTCGAGGAAGGTGGCGGTCGCGACCTCGCCGGCGTCGACCTTCGTCTGGAACTCGCTGTAGGTCAGCCGTTCGCCGCGCGCGGTGCCGTCACCGAAGAGGAGGAAGACCCACATCCCCACGAGGATGAGCACGGCGATGAGGGCCGGCCCCCGGAGGATCCGCCGGCGGGTCGGTCGAGGTGGAGTGGCCAAGTTCGCCGTCCTTCCCGTGCGGGGGGTCGGGCACCGGGTGATCGGGTGCCCGCGAACACGATGGTAGCAGAGGCCCCCGACCCGGCTTCCCGGATGCGCGCGTCAGCCGCCGTACGTGGCGGGCTTCAGCGTCGCGATGTACGGGAGGTTGCGGAACTTCTCGGCGAAGTCGAGCCCGTAGCCGATCACGAACTCGTTCGGGATCTCGAACCCCACGTAGCGGGCCTCGATCGGCACCCGCTGGATGCCGGTCTTCCGCAGGAGGGCGCAGATGTCGACGCTCGCGGGCCGGCGGCCCCGGAGGTTCTCGACGAGGTAGTTCAGGGTGAGGCCGGTGTCGATGATGTCCTCGACGAGGAGCACGTGCCGCCCCTCGAGGTCGTGGTCGAGGTCCTTCAGGATCTGCACGACGCCGGAGGACTTCGTCGACGCACCGTAGGAGGCGACCGCCATGAAGTCCATGTCGAGCGGGAGGCGGATGTGGCGCGCGAGGTCGGCCATCATCGCGAAGGCCCCCTTGAGCACGCACACGAGGAGGAGGTCCTTGCCCGCGTAGTCGCGGGTGATCGCGTCGCCGAGGTCACGGAGCTTCGCCTTGATGTCCTCCTCGGTGATGAGGACCCGCTCGATGTCCCGCTCGTACGCCTCGAACCGCGGCGTCGTGCCCCCCGCCGACCCGCGACTCCTGCGCAACGCGATCCGCCACCGCGTGCTCCCCGCGCTCGAACGGGCGAACGGCCGCGACGTCCGACCCGCGCTCGCCCGCACCGCGGCGATCCTGCGCCGCGACGCCGAGGAGCTCGACCGGCAGGCCGCCGAGGCCGCGGAGGAACTCCTCGAGGAGACGGCGACCGGGGTGCAGGTGCCGGCGACCGGCCTCCTCACGCTCCCGAGCGCGATCGGCGGGCGGGTCGGACGTCGCGGCCGTTCGCCCGTTCGAGCGCGGGGAGCACGCGGTGGCGGATCGCGTTGCGCAGGAGTCGCGGGTCGGCGTTCGTCGGATCCTCGCGCGGACGGAGGCGGCGGGCGCGGCAGAAGGCCTCGACCTCCGCGCGCGAGGTCTCGATGAGCGGGCGGACGAACGGGCCGGAGACCGGGTCGATCCCCGCGACGGAGGCGAGCCCGCCACCGCGGAAGAGCCCGAGCAGAACGCTCTCGGCCTGGTCGTCCCGGGTGTGCCCCGTCGCACCGCGCGTCGCGCCCGCGTCGCGCATCGCGCGCGCGAAGGCCTCGTAGCGGACGCGGTGCGCCCAGTCCTCGATCGAGTCGCCCGGCGCGGGCCGCGTGTCCGCGACGGTCGCGTGGAGCGGGAGCCCGAGTCGCGTCGCGACGGACGCGACGTAGCGGGCGTCGTCGGGCGAGCCCCGGCGGAGCCGGTGGTCGAAGTGGAAGACGCCGAGGTCGAGGCGGAAGAGCCGCCGCAGCTCGACGAGCGCGTGGAGGAGACAGAGGGAATCGGCGCCGCCGGAGACCGCGACGAGGACGGTCTCGCCCGGCGTGACCATCGCGTGGTCGCGGAGCGTCGCCGTGACCCGCTCGACGACGCGGGCGACGGCCGGTGGACGGGCCATCAGGCCCCCGCGACCCTCGCGATCCAGCGCGCGGGTTCGGCGATCTCCTCGGGGAGAGGGAGGTGCTCGGGACGCGACCAGACCGCGTTGAACCCGTCGAGCCCGACGCGACCCACGACCGCGCGGACGAATCGCTCCCCCGCGTCGTACTGGCGCGCCTTGAGGTCGAACCCGGACGCGCGCTGGAACGCACGCTCCGCGGCACCGATCGCGGCGCGTCGCTCGCGCAGGGTGCGCCGCATCGCCTCGAGATCGGCCACGCGGTCGCGCGCGACCTCGTTCATCACGTACGTCGCGTGCCCCTCCAGGAGCGACATGAGCCCCTGCATCCGACGGAAGAGCTCGCGCTGCTCCTCGGAGAGGAGGAGGAACACCGCGCCGAACCCCTCGGGGACGCGGCCGGCACGGACCTCCTCGACGGCGCGGCGGACCTGCGCGGTCATCGCCCCGGGATCGAGATCCATCGTCGTGAGGTAGCGGTCGACGAGATCGAGGAGGTGGCCCCGCAGCCAGGGCGTCGCACCGAACTGCACGCGGTGCGTCACCTCGTGCGCCGCGATCCACAGACGGAAGTCCCGCGGCGGGAGCGACGAGGAGCGGCGCTCGGCCTCGATGACGTTCGGCCCGACGAAGTAGAGGAGCCCGTCGTCGTCGGGCGGCACGAAGAGGTCGTACTGCCCGAGGACCTTCCGGGACGCGTAGCCGAGGAGCCCACCGACCTGGAGCCCGATCGCGACGCGTCGGCCATCGCTCCAGCGCTCGCCCTTCGTGAGGCGATCGGCGACCGGGTCGAGCGCCCGCTCGAGCCCCTGGAGGTTCCGTGCGACCCACGTGCGACGCGAGATGACCCAGGCGCGGGACGGCGCGCCGCTCGCCACCAGTCCGCTCGCCGTGGTGACCGCGGACGTCGCCTCGGCGACCGCGGACGCGAGGTCGGTGCGGAGACGCGCGCGCTCCTCGCGCGACGTGCCGGGTCCGCGTCCGCCGATCCGGCGACCGACGGCCTCCGCGGCGTTCCAGTCGACGATCGAGGAGGACCGCGAGGTCATCGACCAGTCGAGCCCGTCCGCGGGCCCGGCCGGCACTAGGCGCCGGCCTTCTTCCGCGCGGCGATCATGGCGGCGCGGCGGGCCTGGCCCTCCGCGACGCGGCGGTCGGTGCCCTTCGCGAGGAGCTCCGCGAGGGTGGCGTCGAACGTCTCCTTGTCCATCTCGACCTCGTGCTTCGCCGCGGGCGCCGCGGCGGGCGGCGCAGCTGCCGGGGCGGCGGCGGGTGCGGCGGCCGCGGCGGGTGCGGGGGCGACGTCCGCGGTCACCACGGCGAGCGGACTCGTGGCGAGCGGCGCGCCGTCCCGCG
>JBJTIF010000062.1:0-6972 GCA_046094825.1 Actinomycetota bacterium | reverse complement strand
GCCGGGCGGCCCGCGGCCGGGCGGGCGGCCCCCCCCCTCGCTCGCCCCCTGCCCGCCCCCCCCCCCCGATGACCCCCGAGGTCGTCGCGACCGCCGACGGCACCGACGTGCCCGTGCTCGAGGTCGAGATGGACGCCGCCGGTCGCGGTCGCATCACGACGTACCCGCTCCTGCGCTCGCACGGGGCGTTGCGGCTCGCGTTCTCCGCCGAGGGCGCGACCGCCGCGATCGACGTCCCGCTGCCCTGACGGAGGTGTTCCACCGCAGCATCGCGGCGTAGCGTCGCGCGGTGCTCGCCCGCCTCGTCGATGCGCTCTTCCCGCCGCGCTGCGCGGCCTGCACGCGGGGCGAGGGGCCGTTCTGCCCGACGTGCGCGCAGACGCTCGTGCGCGTCATCGGCCGAAGCGGCGAGGAGCCCCCTCCCGGGGTCGATGCGGTCCTCGCCCCGTTCGCCTACGAGGGCGCCGCGCGTCGCGCGGTCCTGAACCTGAAGTTCTCCGGCGCGCGACAGGTCGTCGGCGCCCTCGCGACGCCGATGGTCGAGTCCGCGCGGACCGGTGCGATCGACGCGGGGGACGCCGCCCGCGCCGTCACGTGGGCACCGCTCGGTCGGCGGCGCCGCCGCGAGCGCGGCTTCGATCAGGGGAAGCTCCTCGCTCATGCGGTCGCCCGCCACCTCGAGCTCCCGGTGCTCCGGCTCCTCGATCGCACCCGCGAGACCGCGCCCCAGGCGCGGCGCGGGGCGGCGGAGCGCCGCGTCGCGATGGCGGGGGCCTTCACCGCCCGCCGCCCCGCGCCGCCCACCGTCCTGCTCGTCGACGACGTCGTGACGACCGGCGCGACCGTCGCGGCGTGCGCGGCGGCGCTCCGCGCGGCGGGTGCCCGCCGCGTCGTGGTCCTCGCCGCCGCCCGTGCCCTCGCCCGCTCCTAACTCCCGACGGGTCCGCGTCCGGGTCTGTGGTTGCCCGGGGAGCAGCTCCCCGGTAGTCGATGCCAGCCGCAGGCGAAGCGACCCACGTAAGGCGACCCTTGGTCGCTGAGCATGGTGCGGTTTAGACGTAAGTCCTGCCCGGGCGAGGGTGACCCCGCCCGGAGAAGGCGCTAAGTCGTCCCCCTGGGGCGGCGATCCCCTCCGCAGGCGAGTGTGGGGCCAAAGACCAGGTCAGCCGGACGCGGGCCCCTCCTCCCACCGCCGCTAGACTCGGCTTCCCCGGCACCGGTGAGGCGACGCGTGGTCATCCAGAGGCTCGGCACGATCGGCGAGGGCCGGAAGGTCCGACGGCTCGAGCAGCTCGCGGCGATCGTGACCACGTACGAGCCCGAGGTGGACGACCTCACCGACGACGAGCTCCGGGGCCGGACCGCGATCCTTCGCGAGCGTCTCGCCGCCGGGGAGACCCTCGAGGACCTCCTCCCGGAGGCGTTCGCGACGGTGCGGGAGGCGGCGCGGCGGACGATCGGACAGCGCCACTTCGACGTCCAACTCATGGGTGGCATGGTGCTCCACGAGGGGAGCATCGCGGAGATGCGCACCGGTGAGGGCAAGACCCTCACCTCGACCCTCGCCGCGTACCTGAACGCGCTGCCCGGCAAGGGCGTCCACGTCGTCACGGTGAACGACTACCTCGCGAAGCGCGACTCGGAGTGGATGGGCGGCGTGTTCCGGGCCCTCGGGCTCTCCGTCGGGCTCATCCAGGCCTCGATGTCGCCCGCGCAGCGCCGGCCCGCGTACGCGGCCGACATCACGTACGGGACGAACAACGAGTTCGGGTTCGACTACCTCCGCGACAACATGGCGATGCGGCCGGACGATCTCGTCCAGCGGGGCCACCCGTACGCGATCGTCGACGAGGTCGACTCGATCCTCATCGACGAAGCGCGGACCCCGCTCATCATCAGCGGGATGGTCGCGGACTCGGCGAAGTGGTACCAGACGTTCGCGCGCCTCGTCCCCCGTCTGCAGCGCGACGTCGACTACGAGGTCGACGAGGCGAAGCAGACGGTCGCGATCGCCGAGTCCGGTGTCGCGAAGGTCGAGGAGGCGCTCGGACTCGACAACCTCTACGAGCACGTCCACACCCCGCTCGTCCACCACCTCCAGAACGCGCTGCGCGCGAAGGAGCTCTACCACCGCGACGTCGAGTACCTCGTCCAGAGCGGCGAGGTGAAGATCGTCGACGAGTTCACCGGTCGCGTCCTCGAAGGACGTCGGTACTCCGAGGGTCTCCACCAGGCGATCGAGGCGAAGGAGGGCGTCCGGATCAAGGAGGAGAACCAGACGCTCGCGACGATCACGATCCAGAACTACTTCAAGATGTACGACAAGCTCGGGGGGATGACCGGGACCGCCCGGACCCAGCTCACGGAGTTCCAGGAGGTCTACGGCCTCGACGTCGTCGAGATCCCGACGAACCGCGAGATGGTCCGGCGCGACGAGCAGGACCTCGTCTTCAAGGACGAGGATGCGAAATGGCGGGCCGTCGTCGAGGACCTCGTCGAGCGCCACGGGAACGGGCAGCCCTGCCTCGTCGGCACGGTCTCGATCGAGAAGTCCGAGGTGCTGTCGGGCTACCTGTCGCGGCGGGGCGTCGAGCACGAGGTCCTGAACGCGAAGAACCACGAGCGGGAGGCGACGATCGTTGCCCAGGCGGGTCGCCTCGGAGCCGTGACGGTCGCGACGAACATGGCCGGTCGAGGTGTCGACATCCTCCTCGGCGGAAACCCGGAGTACCTCGCCCGTCAGGAGATGGCCGCGAAGGGCTTCGACAACGACCGGTACCTCCTGTTCGAGATGGACCCCGAGGAGCGCGCCGCCTACGAGGCCGAGTACGAACCCGTCTACCGGCGCTTCAAGGAGCGCACGGACGCCGAGCACGACGAGGTCGTCGCGACCGGTGGGCTCTACGTCCTCGGCACGGAGCGGCACGAATCTCGACGCATCGACAACCAGCTCCGCGGTCGTTCGGGACGGCAGGGCGACCCCGGCGAATCGCGCTTCTACCTCTCCCTCGCCGACGACCTCATGCGGATGTTCGCGAGCGAGCGGGTCGCCTCGATCATGGAGCGCCTGAACTGGCCCGACGACGAGCCGATCACCGCGAAGATGGTGACCCGTGCCGTCGAGAGTGCGCAGAAGCAGATCGAGGACCTCAACTACGAGCGCCGGAAGAACATCCTGAAGTACGACGACGTGATGAACACGCAACGCCAGGTGATCTACGGCGAGCGCGGACGCATCCTCGCGGGGGAGGACCTCCGTGAGCAGGTCGTCACGATGATCGAGGAGGTCGTGACCGGGGTCGTCGAGCGGCTCGCGCCCCCCGAGGTCTTCGCGGAGGAGTGGGACCTCGACCTCCTCGTCGCGGGCCTGCGCGAGGTGTACCCCTCGCGCCTCACGCCGGAGCAGATCCGCGAGCTCGGCACGAGCGGGGCGCTCCTCGATGCGGCGCTCGAGGAGGCGCTCGCGGCCTACGAGGAGCGCGAGCGCCACATCGGGACGGAGCCGATGCGCAACATCGAGCGGCTCGTCCTGCTGAACATCATCGACACGAAGTGGCGCGAGCACCTCGGCGAGATGGACTACCTCCAGGAGGGCATCCACCTTCGCGCGTACGCCCAGAAGGATCCGATCACCGAGTACCGGCGCGAGGCGTACGCGATGTTCGAGGAGCTCACCGGCGCCCTGCGCGAGGACTTCGTCCGCTACATCTACCGCGTCGAGCTCGTGCGGCAGGACGAGCCCGGTCGGCCGCGGCCGCAGCGGGTGGCGACGAACGAGCGCGAGGTCGCCGGCCCGGTCACCGGTGCCCGTGGCGGCGGCGGGCCGGCGAAGGCCGACAAGGTGCCGCGGAACGCCCCGTGCCCGTGCGGATCGGGCAAGAAGTACAAGAAGTGCCACGGCGCGGCGGCCTGACGGACCCGTAGACTCGCGCGCATGGACGTCCGTCTCGCCGACCTCGCAGAGCGCATCGCGGCCGCGAAGGAGTTCCTTTGACCTCGACGCCAAGCGCGCCGAGGCCGCGTCGCTCGAGGAGCAGACGGCCGACCCCGACCTCTGGTCCGACCAGGCCCGCGCGCAGCAGCTGACGACCCGCCTCGCGCGCCTGCGCGCCGAGCTCGAGCGCCACGACGCGTTCCTCGCCCGGTTCGACGACGCGACCGCCATGGATGAGCTCCTCGCCGAGGAGGATGATCCGGGGATGCGGTCGGAGCTCGACCGAGCCATCGCCGACCTCGGTCGCGACCTCGAGCGCCTCGAGCTCGCGACGCTCCTCGGCGGTGCCTACGACGGCAACGACGCCGTGGCGACGCTCCACGCGGGCGCGGGCGGCACGGAATCCCAGGACTGGGCGGAGATGCTCCTGCGGATGTACCTGCGGTGGGCGGAGCGCGAGGGCTTCCAGGTCGAGCTCGACGAGGTCCTCCCCGGCGAGGAGGCCGGCGTGAAGAGCGCGACGTTCGTCGTGAAGGGCGCGAACGCGTACGGGCTCCTGTCTGCGGAGCACGGCGTCCACCGACTCGTCCGCATCTCCCCGTTCGACGCCGCGAAGCGACGGCACACCTCGTTCGCGAACCTCGACGTGATCCCCCTCCTCGAGGCCACGGACGAGGAGGACATCGAGATCGATCCGAAGGACCTCCGGATCGACGTGTACCGGTCGAGCGGCCCGGGTGGCCAATCCGTGAACACGACCGACTCGGCGGTCCGGATCACGCACCTCCCCTCCGGCCTCTCCGCCGCCTGCCAGAACGAGCGGTCGCAGCTCCAGAACCGCGCCGTCGCGATGCGGATCCTGAAGGCCCGCCTCGCGGAGATGGAGCGCCGCAAGCGCGAGGAGCAGATCGAGACGCTCCGCGGTGCGCGGATGGGCATCGACTTCGGTTCGCAGATCCGGTCCTACGTCCTCGCGCCGTACCGGATGGTGAAGGACCACCGCACCGACGTGGAGATCGGCGACGTCGACCGCGTCCTCGACGGTGACCTCGAGACCCTCGTCGTCGCGGAGCTCCGGCGTCGCGCGGCGTCGCGCGCGACGTAGGGGGTCAGGTGGCGCGCGGCGCCGGGTGGCGCCGGCGCCGGGATCGCCCGAGCGCCATCGCCGCGACGAGGGCACCCCACGCGATCGCCGAGAGCGCGAGGCCCCGGCCGATCGTCGGTTCGCGGTAGGTGAGTCGCACCTCGTGGCGGCCCGCGGGCACGCGGACCCCCTGCAGGAGCGCGTCGGCGACGAGGACCTCCGCGGGCCGACCGTCGATCTCGGCGCTCCACCCGACGTCCCAGGCGTTGCGGACGACGAGGAGCGCGGGGCGGGCGGCGTCGACCGTCACGACGACCCGCTCGGGCGTCTCCTCCGCGTACGCGGCGGCGCCGATCGCCCCGTCATCGGTCTCCGTCGGTGCGAGCCCCGCCCGCTCGAGCGTCGCCTCGGTCGCCGCGTCGAACCCCGGCGCGAGGACCGCGGCCCGCGCGCTCGCGGCGTCGGGGACGGAGGACCACCGCCCGACGAGCGAGGCGCGCGGCGGCGCGCCCTCGAGCCGCACGAGGACGAACCCACCCTCGCGGGCGACGATGTCGCCGGCGAGGCCGGTCGGCGGTTCGATGCCCTCGGGGAGGATGAGCCAGCCGATGCCGAGGAGGCGCGCGTCCTCGGGCTTCGGCACCTGGATCGCGGCTGCGTTGTAGAAGAGCGGGAGGTCGTTCGTGGCGCGCAGGTAGGCCCAGTACCGGGGGAGCTGCACCGGCGAGTAGCCGAGGACGTCGTGGAGTCCGAAGAGGATCGAGCGACCGAGCAGGAGCGCCGGGCGATCCTCGGGCCGCTGGCTGAAGAGGTAGCCCTTCGTGAAGTAGGCGGCCGGCGGGACCCACGCGAGGTAGCGATCGTCGCCGGCGCGGTCGCGGAGCGTCCGGGCGATCCGTCCGGCCCGCAGCAGGTCGTCGACCGGTGCATCGGGCCATCGCAAGGGCGCGGGGACGAGCACCGGCCGCGCACCCTCGAGGCCGAGGAACACCGTGCCGCCGTCCCACGACGAGGACCAGAGCGCGCCCGCGAGGAGTTCGACCGCGAGCACGCCGACGAGCGCTGGCGCGAGGAGCGCCGGGCGCCTCGCGCGCACCGCGTTCGCGACGAGGAGCGCGATCGCGACGGCGACCGCGAACACCCCGAGGCGCTGCGGGAGCGCGCCCGCCGCGAGCGGCCACGCGAGGAGGAGCGCGACGGGCGCACCGAACCACGCGACCGCCGCACGACCGTGGGGCGGACGCGCCGCGTGGGCCTCGAACCCGATCGCCGCGAGGATCGGCGCGCCGAGGTACCAGAGGTGTCGGAGCCGCCCCGGGTTGTGGAGGTAGACGTCCCCGTACGGGATCGCGAGGACGAGGCGACGGAACCACGATGCGCCGACGAGGAGGTCGAGGGTGAGGAGGTACGCGATCGCCATGACGGCGGCGATCGCGATCGCGAGGGGCCGACGCCGCGCGTCCCGGAACGCGCCGGGCGCCGCGAGGAGGAGGACGGCGCCGAGGTAGGCGCCCGGCGTCGAGACGAGCGCGAGCGGCCACGCCGACCACACCCCCGCCGTCGCGACGGGGCGGCTCTCGATGCCCGCCGCTCGCGCGAGCGAACCGCCGAGCGCGGTGTAGCCCTCCGCGAGGCTCGAGCGGGCGAGGAGCGCGACGTGGGGGAGGAGAATCGCGAGGTTCGCGAGCGGGAGCGCGACGACGAACGCGACCGCGAGGAGCGCGGGGGGCGGGGCGGGCGGGGGGGCCCCGCCGCCCGCGCCGGCGGGGGGGGGGGGGGGGGGGGCGCCCGGCCCCCCGCGCCGCGCGGCGGGGACGAGCCCCGCGAGGAGGACGGCGACCGCGAGCGTCGTCGCGATGACGACCCCGTGCGAGAGGTGCGCGGCCGGTGCTCGTCCCCGCGCCCTTGCGATGGCCCGATGCACCGGTCGACGACCTGCTGCGGGCCGGACGGA
>JBJTIF010000061.1:0-2859 GCA_046094825.1 Actinomycetota bacterium | reverse complement strand
GCCGCGCTGGTGGTTCGTCGTGTCGATGAGGACGCGGACGGTCGCCCCCGTGCCGGCGGAATCCTCGAGCACGCGGACGCGGTAGTCCTCGAGCGCGAGGTGCTCGAGCTCGGGGTACGCGTTCGCGAGCGCCTTGCGGAGCGCGTCGTCGAGGGCGCCGACCGGGCCGCGGCCCTCCGCGCTCTCGATGTGGCGCTCACCGTTCGCGGTGAGTTTCACGGTCGCCTCCGCGAGCCGCCCGCGCGCATCGTGCTCGACGTGGACGCGGAAGCTCTCGGGTTCGAAGAACGGCTGCTGCCAGCCGAGGCGACGGCGCATGAGGAGCTCGAGCGACGCGTCGGCCACCTCGAACGTGTACCCGCGCGCCTCCCGCTCCTTCACCTCGCCGAGGAGCCCGGCGACCGCCTCCTCGGGGAGCTCGATCCCGAACTCCGCCGCCTTCATCCGGAGCGTCGCCGCCCCGCCGAGGTCGGAGGCGACGACGCCGCGGCGGTTGCCGACCGCGGCGGGCGGCACGTGCTCGTACGCGTCGTCGAGCCGCGCGACTCCGCTCGAGTGCAGACCGGCCTTGTGCGTGAACGCGAAGCGACCGGCGTACGGCTGGTGCGGGTCGGGGACGACGTTCGCGACCTCCGCGACGTAGTGCGCGAGGTCGGTGAGCCGCTCGATGCTCCCCTCGGGGAGCACCTCGGCACCCATCTTCAGCGCGAGGTCGGCCGCGATCGGGACGAGGTCGGCGTTGCCCGCGCGCTCACCGTAGCCGTTCACCGTGCACTGCACCTGGAGCACGCCCGCCTCGACGGCGATGAGGGAGTTCGCGACCGCGCAGCCCGCGTCGTTGTGGACGTGGATCCCGAGCGGCACCTCGGCGGTCGCGAGCACCTCGCGGACGACGCGCTCGACGTCGCGCGGAAGCGCGCCACCGTTCGTGTCGCAGAGGACGATGCGCTCGGCTCCGGCCTCCTGCGCCGCGTGGACGACCTCGAGCGCGAACGCCGCGTTGCCGGCGTACCCATCGAAGAAGTGCTCGGCATCGAAGAACACCCGTCGGCCCTGGCCGCGGAGGAACGCGATCGAGTCGCGGACCATCGCGACCCCTTCCGCGAGGTCGGTGCGCAGGGCCTCGGTCACGTGGCGGTCCCAAGCCTTGCCCACGAGGCAGATGACCTCGGTGCCGGCGTCGAGGAGCTCGCGGAGGACCGCGCTGTCGCCGGGGCGTTCGCCGGCCTTCCGCGTCATCCCGAAGGCGGTGAGCGTCGAGGTCGTGAGGCGCTCCTTCGTCGCGAGCTGGAAGAACTCGGAGTCTCGGGGGTTCGCGCCCGGCCAACCGCCCTCGATGAACGGGAGGCCGATCCCGTCGAGCCGGTGGAGGATCCGCAGGCGGTCCTCGATCGTGTACGAGAGACCGGCGCGCGGCGCGCCGGTCGTCCCAGCCGCGGAGGTCGCGGCGGCGCTCATCGCGCGGCCTCCGCGACGCGGTCGCCGACCTCGGCGGTCGAGCAGCCCATCTCGGCGGCGCGCATCGACCGCATCGTGGGCGCGGTCGCGCGGATGCCGCGGTCGATGCGCGCCGCCGCCTCCGTCTCACCGAGCTGCGCGAGGAGCATCCCCATCGCGCCGATCGCCGCGAGCGGGTTGATCGTGCCCTTCCCGGTGTGGTCGGGCGCGGTCCCGCCGATCGGCTCGAACATCGAGACGCCGTCGGGGTTGATGTTGCCGCCGGCCGCGATCCCCATGCCGCCCTGGATCATCGCGCCGAGGTCCGTGATGATGTCGCCGAACATGTTGTCGGTCACGATGACGTCGAAGCGCTTCGGGTCATCGAGGAAGTAGATGCACGCCGCGTCCACATGGACGTAGTCCCGCTCGACCTCCGGGAACTCCTCCGCCACCGCGTCGACGACCCGCTGGTAGAGGTCGCCCGCGTACGTGAGGACGTTCGTCTTGTGGACGAGCGTGACCTTCCGCCGCCGGTCGGGGCGCATCGCGTACGCGAAGGCGTAGCGGACGATGCGCTCGACGCCGCGCCGGGTGTTCGTCGAGACCTGCCGGGCGATCTCGTCCGGCGTGTCCTTCGCCTCGAAGCCCCCTTCGCCGAGGTAGAGCCCCTCGGTGTTCTCGCGGACGACGACCATGTCGACGTCGCCGTCGCGGTGCGACGGGACGAGCGTCTGGACGCCCGGGTAGCGGATGATCGGTCGGAGGTTCACGTACTGCTCGAGCGCGAAGCGGATCCGCAGGAGCAGTTCGCGCTCGAGGATGCCGGGCTTCACCTGCGGGTGGCCGATCGCCCCGAGGTAGATGGCGTCCATCCCGCGGAGCGCCTCGAGGTCGGCGTCGGGGAGCACCTCGCCGGTGCGGAGGTACCGCTCACCGCCGAGGTCGAAGTCCGTGAGGTCGACCGCGAAGCCGTCCTCGACCGCGCGGAGGACCTTCCGGCCCTCGCGGACGACCTCGGGGCCGGTGCCGTCGCCGGGGATGACCCCGACCCGGTACCGCCTCACGGCGTCGCCGCGGCGCCCGGGTCGGCGTCGCCGGTGGGCCCGGAGACCTGGAGCGCGCGGTTGATCGCGGCGAGCCAGGCGCGGGCGCTCGCCTCGACGACGTCGACGGAGACGCCGCGGCCCGTGAACGTCCGGCCGCCGATGTCGATCTGGACGACGACGTCGCCGAGCGCGTCGCTGCCGCCGGTGACCGACGAGACCTCGAACCGCACGAGGGTCGCCTCGACGCCGGTCGCGCGGCGGATCGCCCCGACCGCAGCATCGATCATCCCGTCGCCCATCGCGGAGTCCTCGATGACCTCGTCGCCGCGGCGCAGGCGGACGGTCGCGGTGGGCGAGAGGTGCGTGCCGCCGG
>JBJTIF010000060.1:0-11416 GCA_046094825.1 Actinomycetota bacterium | reverse complement strand
GAGTCGGTGACCTCGGCGGCGCACACGTCGAACGTGCCCTTGCCACCCCAGGCCTGGTCGGAACCCTTCTCACCGCGCAGGACGTCGTCACCGTTGCGGCCGTACATGACGTCGTCCCCGCCACCGGCGTAGACGATGTCGTTGTCCGCACCACCGATGATGAGGTCCGCGCCCGTGTCGCCGTAGATCTCGTCGGCGCCCGCGGTGCCCTTGATGGCGTCCGCCCCCCCACCACCGGAGAGGAAGTCGGCGCCGCCGAGCCCGACGAGCGTGTCAGCACCGACGCCACCGTAGAAGACGTTGGCGCCGCTGCTGCCGACGAACTTGTCATCGAACGCGCTTCCGACGAACTCGGCGACCGTGCCGGAGTAGTAGTCGTTCCCGGCCGTGCTCGTCACGAGTCCGGCCGCGGTCGTGAGGTTCGCAGAGACCGCGGCGCCGCTGTCCGAGTAGTTGAGCGAGAAGGCGTTGCCGGTCACCTCATCGATCCCGTCGCCGGGAGCAACGGTGTCGCCACCGTCGGAGGTGATCCCATCGTCACCGAGCCCGCCCCACGCCTCGTCCTGTCCCGACGCGGTCACCGAACGGCACTTCCGCGACGGCGCTGCGCCGGGCTGCGTGTAGACGCAGGTCCCGCCGTCAGCCACGTGGAGGAGGTCGTCGCCGGCGTTGCCGTAGAGGACGTCGTTCCCGGCGCTGCCGGTGAGGTCGTCGTCCTCGGCGCCACCCTTGATCGTGTCCGCGCCGATGTTGCCCACGGCGATCAGCGGGGTCGTCGAGACCGCGGAGGCGTCGAAGACGTCGTTCCCCGACCCGCCGAGGAAGGCCATGACGCCAGCGTAGTACGCGCCGGTCAGGGTCCCGACCGTGAAGGTCTCCTCGGTGATCGTCCCGTTGAAGGGACGGAGCGTCGTCTCGTCGAGGCCAGACCCGTCGAACCAGAGTCCGGCGCCCGCCTGCACGGTGAACGCGAGCGAACCCCAGCTGGCGACGGTGCCGGCAGTGGCACCTTCGAGGTCGAACCAGATGGTGCCTTCGTCCTCCGGACCAGCCGTCGCGCCGTCGGCCTTCAGGATCACCGAGGTGAGCCCGGAGAGCGCGAACGAGACGCCGGAGCAGTTCGCAGCGTCGGAGTTTGCTTCAGCCGTGTCGACCACGAGCTGAGTGCCCGTGACGGACACGTAGAGGTTCCCGTCCGACTGCTTCACTTCGAGCGTTCCACCAGCACGCGCACACGAGGATGCGGCGATGACGGGGGCGCCGAGCTTGGCAGCAGAGGCGGGGAACATCCCGCCGACCGAGATCGCCAGGGCGATCGCGGCGGCGAGTGCGATCCGCTTCTTCATGTCATGTCCCTTTCGTAGAAGTGCGTACCTCTCGAGCTCTCGAAGCGCCGACCCGCTTGGGTCGCGTCGGGGGGGGAGGGCCCTTCCGGGCCCTCCCGCCTCGACGCACCTCCGCTCGAGAGGTGGATCAGTTCGCCGCCTTAGTTCTTGATGAGTTCGCAGCGGTTCAGGACCTCGGCGGTGCAGAGGTCCGCGGAGCCGTTCGCGCCCCAGGCCTGGTCCGAACCCGGACCGCCGCGGAGCTCGTCGTCGCCGTCCTTGCCGCGGAGCACGTCGTTCCCGGCGTTGCCGTAGAAGACGTTGTCGACGCCCGTGCCGTACTCGGCGATGAAGTCGTCGCCCGCGCCGCCCGCAGCGTAGTGGGTACCGCCGTCGCAGCCGTCGCACTTGATGACGTCATCACCCGCGTTGCCCGAGATGCGGTCGAAGGTGCCGACGATCACGTCGTCGCCCTGCGACCCGGAGATGCGGGCGAACGTCCCGCTCAGGTCGTCGTCGCCCGCGGCACCGGCCGTGTCACCATCGATGTACTCGATGCCGTCGGTGAGGTCGGCGTACGTGACGAGCGTGTCGGCGTCGACGTCGTCGTTGCCGGCACCCGGGGCCACGATGGCGCCCGCGAGGTCGTCGTGACCCTCGCCGCCCCACGCCTGGCTGAGCGCACCGGTCACGGAGACGACGTCGTTGCCGCCGTTGCCGTACGCGATGTCGCCATCGTCGGACGTACTGTCATCGATGACGTCGTTCGCCGACCCACCCTTGATGACGTCGTCCTCGCCGTTGCCGTCCGCAACGACGCGCACGGTCGCCTTCGAGGCATCGATCTCGTCCTTGTCGTCTCCGCCCTGGATGTCGAGCTTCGGCGCCACGTAGGTGCCGCTCGTCCCCGAGAAGGAGAACGTGCTCTTGCCAAACATGATGTCGAGGCTGTTGCCCGCGGCATCGTCGACGTAGCTGCCGTCGATGTAGAGCGTGGTCGTGACGTCGATGTCGAACGTGTCGAACTCCGGCCAGGCGGAGGCGTACGTCGTGCCGCCGGTGGAGTCGTCGTCGAGGTAGATCGTCAGGGTCCCGGTCGAGTCGTCATCGTCCATCTCGACGGTGATCGAGTCGATCGTCCCGACGGCCTGCGAGTCGTCGTCGCCGCCGCCCGGATCGCACTGGAGGAGGCCGTCCTCGTCGAGCCAGAGTTCGACGTTGTCCGTGTCGAGCGTGATCTCGAGGTTGTCGCTGCCGAAGTCGCAGTCGCTCGTCGAGGCCGCGAACGCGGTCCCGGCGCCGATGAGCTGGACCCCGAGCATGCTGACGGCCGCGAGGGCCATCAGGCGCTTGAACTTGGTCATGTGTGGAGCTCCTTTCGAGCGTTGGTGGTGCTTGGCCTACCGGTGGTTCCTCCTCCGATCGACCGCCCGTCCGGGCACGGGGCCCGCACGGAACCGGAGAGGGGAAGTGTTCTCGTACGTGATAACGCCGGGGACCGCCCCGGGTTGCCCGGAAACCTAGCGGATTCCCGGGGGGGATGCCACTTCCCGTGCCCGTCCCGTGCCTGCCGGCGACGTGCCGGGGCCTGTGCCTGCGGCGTGCCTAGAGCGCGCGGAGAGCGAGCGTGAGGGAGGTCGGGCTCGCCCCGTCGGACCACAGGCCGAGCGTGCCCGCGAGGGTGCCGCCGGCCGGGAGGCCGGTCGCCCCGGGCGCGGCCGACTCGAGGACCCACGTGCCCGCGAGGGCGAACGACGAACCGGACTTCGGGCTGAGGAGCCCCTTGCCCGTCCACGTGGAGTCCCCGTCGGGGGTCGTGAGCGCGAGGCTGATCCGTGCCGTGCCGTCGCCGCCGACGATCGACCCGGAGATCTGGGAGGTCATGGACCAGGCCTCGACGGCCGCGCCCGAGGCGTCGGTGACGGTGCCGAGGAGGCGGTCGGTGAAGCGGAGGTCGCCGTCGGCGAGCGAGCCGGCGTGGGTGGCCGACACGACCGACCAGGTGACCGTGCAGCCGTCGCAGAGCACGATCGGCGAGGTGATCGAGATGACCGGCGCGGGCGGGTCGCCGAGCACGGGCGCGGCGCCGTCGGTCGCCGTCGGGTCGGTGGCGGTGCCGTCCGCCGGCGCGGCCGCGGCGTCGGTGGTCGCGCCGTCGGTCGCTGCGTCCGTCGAGGTGTCCGAGGTCGCCGCGGCCGCGCCGGCGTCCTGGCCCTGCGTCCCCTCGCCCGATCCCGTCGCGTCGTCGGTCGTCGCGCCATCGGCGACCGGAGCCGCGGCCACGACGGCGGCGGGCTTCGGGGCGACGACGCGGTCCTGCACGACGACCGCGCCCGCGCCGACACCGGCGACCACGAGGACCGCCATACCGGCCGCGGCGATCCGCTCGGCCATCCCCGAAGAGGAGGCGGCCGTCTGCGCGAGCTGCGGGACGAGCGTGAGGGTCGGGGCGGCCTGCGTCGCGTGGACGGCGGCGGACGCCGTCTCCGCGCCGAGCCCGAAGACCTTCTTGAACGGCAGGAGCAGGAGCGGCGCGATACCCGCGACGCCGCTCGAAGCGGCTTCCCAGGCCTTGCGGAACGAGCCCTTCGCGCGGTGGAGGAGCGCCTTCGCCTGCGGCGGCGTGACGCCGAGCGCCGCGCCGATCTCGGCGTGCGAACGGCCCCAGTACTCGCGCATGACGAGCGCGTCGCGGTAGTGCGGCGGCAGGGTCGCGAGGACGCGGCGGACCTCCTCGTCCTCGAGCATCCGGGCGACGAGCGCCTCGGGGTCCTGCGCGGGGTCGGGCAGATGCGCGGCGACCTCCTCGACCGGGCGGTCGGCCCGGGCCGGGCGGCGCGAGCGCTGGCGCACCGTGTCGAGCGCGAGGTTCGCGGAGATGCGCGCGACCCAGCCCTGGAGGCGGAGTTCGCCCTCGAAGCGGTTGAGCCCCTGGTAGACCCGGAGCATCGTCTCCTGGGAGGTCTCGTCGGCCTCCTCGGGGCTCCGGAGGATCCGGAAGGCGATGTGGCGCGCGAGCGGACGGTAGCGCTCGTAGATCGCCGGGAAGGCGAGCGGGTCGCCGGCCTGGAAGGCGCGCACGAGGACGGCGTCCTCCGCGCGGGACGAGACGTCGGAGGCCTGGCGGTCGAGGGCGCGTTCGGTCGAGAGCCGCCGCTGAGCATCCTGATCGCGGAGCGCCACGCGTTCTCCCGGCTGCCGTTTCGGCCCGAGGGGTCACCCCCGCCGGGGACGCCCGGCGTCCCGGGAACAGGAGGAGGCTAGCACGCAGGCACGGCCCGTAGGATGCGGCCCATGACCGCCTCCGGCCCCTCCGAGCGCCCCCTGGCCGTGGCCGGGGCGCGCCTGCTCGTGCCCGAGCCGATCGTGGACGAGCGCGGGGCCTTCATGGAGTCCTGGCGCGGGGGGTGGTTCGCCGGCTTCGTTGCGGCGCAGGCGAACCTCTCGTGGTCCGAGGAGAACGTCCTGCGGGGCCTCCACTGGCACGCCCGCCAGGCCGACGTCTGGAGCGTCGTCTCGGGGCGATGCCGGATCGCCCTCGTCGACCTGCGGGCGGACTCCCCGACCCACCGAGCGAGCGCCGTCGTCGAGGTCGACACCGACGACGAGCGGGTGGCACTCCTCATCCCGCCCGGCGTCGCGCACGGGTTCTACGCGCGATCGCCGGTCCTCCTCCAGTACCTCGTCGACCGCGCGTACGACGGGACCGACGAGTTCGGGCTCGCGTGGGACGACGCCGAGGTCGGGATCACGTGGCCGACGGAGCGACCGCTCCTGTCGGAGCGGGACCGGAGCAACCCCTCGCTCGACGAGGCCGTCGCCGCGGTGACCGCGGCCGGTGTGCGGTTCGATCCGTCGTTCGGGTCGTCGATCGGGTCGTCGTTCGGGTCGTCGGGCGCGCAGTAGCATCGCGCGCGATGTCGACCTCCTTCGGAACCCGCCGCCCCTGGCTCCACGTCATCGCCGGGTGCATGAGCAGCGGGAAGACCGCGGAGGTCGTGCGGTTGCTCACGCGCGCCGAGATCGCGGGACGGAGCGTCCTGCTCCTCACGCCGGCGACCGACACGCGCGTCGCCCCCGGCGAGATCGTGTCGCGGACGGGGACGCGCTTCCCCTCGATGGTCGTCGCGGATTCCGCCGGCGTGGCCGAACAGGTGCGCCTCCTCGACCCCGACGTCGTCGGGATCGAGGAGGCGCAGTTCTTCGACGCGGCGCTCGTCCGCGTCATCGAGGCCGTCGTCGGTGCGCCGCGGACGGCGATCGTGTCCGGGCTCGACCTCGACTTCGCGGGACGGCCGTTCGGGGTCGTCCCCGAGCTGCTCGCCCGGGCGGACGAGGTGACGAAGCTCACCGCGATCTGCGTCGTGTGCGGCGGCGAGGGGACGCGGACGCAGCGGATGCGCGACGGGCGACCCGCGCGCGCCGACGAGCCCCTCATCGTGATCGGCGGGATCGGCGACGACACGTACGAGGCCCGCTGCCGCGGGTGCCACGAGGTGCCGGGGCTCTAGCGCCGGTCCTCGGTCGGACGACCGATGCGTCCCCCTCAGTCGCCGAAGACGGAGAGCCCCGGCTCGCAGATGGCCTCGTCGGGGTACGGGCACGGATCGAGCACGAGCGGCGGCAGGGGTTCCTGCGAGAAGTCGAACGCCCGCCAGAGATCCCCGAGCACCGCGAGCGATTCGCGGACGACCGGCCGGGGGTCGGGACGCGACAGGGTCGCCGGATCGAGACGCTCGCCGCCGAGGAACCGGTCCTCGATGAGCTTCAGGTACGCGTCGAACGTGAGCGTCTGATGATCGATCGTCCCCCCGCGCACCCAGGGGCTGATGAGGATGCCGGGGACGCGGATCCCGTAGCCGAGCTCATCGACGCGGGTCGGCGGGACGTGGTCGTAGAACCCGCCCCAGTCGTCCCACGTGATGAAGATCGCCGTCCGCTCCCACGCCGGACTCTCCATGATCGCGTTCACGACCCGCGTGACCCAGGCCTGACCGGCGGCGACGGTGTTCGGTCCGCCGGGGTGCTCGCTGTACGCGTGTCCGGGGATCACCCAGGACACCGCCGGCATCCGGTCCTGCGCGACCGCATCGAGGAACGCCGACGCCTCCTGCACGCGATCGGTCTGGCGCGTCTCGACCACATCGGTGAACTGCGGCAGGGGGTTCCAGATGAGCGGGGTCTCGAGGGGCCCGGTCTTCGGGTCCGGGAACGGGACGCAGGGTCCGATCGGACAGGAATCCGGACCGACGTAGTAGCCCCACGACACGCCGTGCTCCTTCAGGAGGTACGTGATCGAGGTCCATCCGTAGAGGAGGTCGACCTCGCCATCCTTCGATGACCGCCACTCGCCGGCGAGCGAGGTGTCCGAGGCGCACGTCATGGGATCGCGCGGCCGGAGGCACGAGGCCGACCATCCCGAGACGAGGAAGAGGTGGGCCGGCAGGCTCCACGAATCGCTCGGCGCGAACATCCGATCCTGCAGCTGGTAGCGCTCGGCGTAGGCCCAGTAGTTCGGGATCTCGTCTCGGCCGTAGTAGCCCATGAGCGGTGGCTGGCCATCCGGTCCGAGCGAGCACTCGGGCCTGCTCGCGCGGTCGGCGCCGACGCAGCGTTCGACCTTGCCGTCGTCGAGTGCCGCCTGGATGAACCCGTCCATCGCCCCATCGGCGACGGAGGTCCGCGAGGCCCGCGTCGAGTGCGGTCCACCGACGAGGGAGAGGTCGGTCGTTGGCCAGGGCGTCGCGCACCGACCCATCGCCGGGTCGGGGACGCAGACGGTGGGCGCACCACCGTCGACCACCCCGGGGATGCCGTTGGCCCCCGGGAACGCCGCGAAGTAGTGATCGAACGAGCGGTTCTCCTGGACGATGAAGACGAGGTGCTCGAGCCGCTCCGCACCGTCGGGCAGGGGGTTCGGCAGCGAGGTCCCGAGGGGCGCCGGTTCGGAGCTGCAGGCGACGAGCAGCGCGATGGCGACGACCGTGACGGGCGCGAACGAACGCGCGACGCGCGCGAGCGACATGCGCGGAGGCTACGGTGCACCGCCTCCGGGAACAACCCGCGTGCTCAACGTCCTGCCCGGTAGCCGCGGCGGAGGGCGGCGAACGCCGCGCAGGAACGCGCGGACCCGCGGACGGCGCGGCCGGTGAACGGGCTAGGCCGCGGGCGGTCGGAAGACCGCGATGACCGAGGCGCTCGACGTGAGCGGCGGGAGGGTACACGTCGTCGAGAATTGGCCCGCGCACTCGCCGTCCCAGTTCGCGAACGTGTAGCCCGTCCCCGGGGTCGCGACGAACGTCGCGCTCCAGCCGGCCACGACGGAGTACGTGCAGTCCGCCGAGCAGGTGACCGTGCCGTCGAGCGTCGTCATCGAGACGGACCCGCTGCCGAGCACCGTGACCCCGACCGGCACGAGGGTCCCGAAGTTCGCGACGACGGTCTTCGCGCGGTCCATCGTGACCGTGCAGGTGAGCGTCGTCACCGGAACATCGGCGCAGGCGCCGCCCCAGCCGCCGAAGCGCGATCCGCTCGCCGCCGCGACGGTGATCGTGACGACCTGGTTCGGCGAGTACGTGTTCGAGACGGGCGCGGTGCAGGACGTCCCGCACGAGAACGGCTGGCCGCCCTTCTTGCCCGTCGAGACGGTCATCGAGCCGTTGCCGCTCGCCCAGCGGACCTTCTCGAGCGTGAGGCTCGGCACGCCGAAGTTCGCGGTCACGGATCGGGCCTCGCTCATCGTCACCTGACAGGTGGTGGCCTGTCCCGTGCACGCACCCGTCCACGAATCGAAGTACGAGCTGCTCGAGGGAGCCGCGGTGAGCGTCACGACGGTGTTCTCGAAGTACGAGACCGAGCAGGCCGATCCGCAGTTGATCTGCGTCGCCTGCGTCGGGTTCGAGGTCGAGGTCACGCTGCCGCTGCCCGTGCCGGTCCGGGCGACGCTCAGCGAGAAGGAGGGCGGGTTGAACGTGACGGTGAGGGTCGTCGCACCGTTCACGGTGACGGCACACGAGCCGCTCGTGCGGCACGAGTTCTGGGACCAGCCGCCGACCACGCTCGTGCCGTCGGGGACGGCCGAGACCGTGACCGTCGTGCCGTAGGGGTAGACGCCCGTGTCGGCGGCGATGCAGTCGCCGGCGCACGAGATCTGCCCGTCGAACGTCGAGACCGTCCCGGTGCGCGGCCCGTTCTTCGTCACCGTCAGGGTCTCGAGCGAGGCGAACGTCGCGGTCACGGTCCGCGCGGCGTCCATGCTCGCGAGGCAGGTGGTGCTCGTCCCGGTGCAGGTGCCGCCCGACCAGCCCATGAACTGCGTGTTCGTTCCCGCGGTCGCGGTGAGGATCACCTGCGTGCGGATCGCGTAGTTCTCCGTGCAGTCCGCCGGGCAGGCGATCCCGGCGATGTCGCTCGTGATCGTCCCGGTCCCGGTCCCGAGGAGGGTCCGCGTCGCGGTGAGCGTGAACGTGAGCGGGACGAAGGTGATGCCGACGTCCTGGGCCGCGCTCATCGTCACCGAGCACGTCGAGAGCGACCCCCGGAAGGCGCAGGCGCCCGTCCACGTGCCGACCTTCGACTCGCTCCCGAGGGTCATCGTCGGGACGGCCGTGAGCAGGACGACATCCGTCGCGTCATACGTGACCGAGCAGGTCGTCGAGCACTCCGAGGCCGACGTCACCGTGCCCGCGGACAGGGTGACCTTGCCGGTGCCGCCACTCTCGGTCACCGCGATCGAGAGGACGGAGGTGTCCGTGAACGTCGCGGTCACCGATCGCGCATCCGACATCGTCACCGTGCACGCGCCGGTCCCGGTGCAGTCCCCCGACCATCCCGCGAATCGCGACCCGTCGTCCGCGATGGCCGTGAGCGCGACGGTGTCACCGATGCCGATGTCCTCGGTGCACGTCGCCGCGGTGCAGGCACCGAACACCGAGACCTCGCCGACGACACCGGTCACCGACCCCGATCCGCTGCCGCTCACCGTGACGGAGAGCGGGAAGAGCGTCCGCGCGAAGGTCGCGGTGATCGCCGCCGCCGCGTCCATCGGCACGACGCACGTCTTCGCGGTCGGAGCGCAGCCGCCGATGTCGCCGGTCCACAGGACCGACGTGTCGGTGTCAGGCGCGGCGACGAGCGTGACGCTCGTCCCATGGTCGTACGTCGCATCACACGAGGTCGAGGCGTCGGCGACGCACGTCGTGTCGCCGACGAGGACGCTCACCGTCCCGCCGTACACGCCGTCCTCGACGACCGTGAGGTCGAGATCGTGGAGGGCGACGAAGGACGCGGTCACCGTCTCGCTCGTCGCGAGCGTCACGGTGCAGATCGTGTCGTCGGTCCCGGACAGGACGCAGTCCCCCGACCACCCATCCCATCGGGTGTCGGCACCGGGCGTCGCCTCGAGGACGACGACGGTCCCGGGCTCCTGCCAGCACGACGTCGCGCAGGCGGTCGCGGGCGACCCGAGGATCGTGGCGGTGATCGTGCCGACGGCGGTCGAGTCGGTGAGGGTCTGCAACACCTCGAGCTTGTTCAGGTCACCGAAGTTCGCGGTCGCGGTCTGCCCTGCGCCGGCGATCGTCACGACGCAGGAGACATCGGTCTCGCACCCCGTGACGCCGGTCCACCCCCGGAACGCCGTGGCCTCGGTCGAAGACGCCGTGAGCGTCACCTGCGACCCGAACGGGAAGCGCGCCGAGCAGGTCGTCGGGCAGTCGATGCCCGCGGGCGAGGAGACGACGGAGCCGACCGCACCGTCGATCGCGACGGTGAGGAGCTCGAGCGATGTGAAGCGAGCGGTGATCGAACGGTCCGACCCCATCGGTACGACGCACGTCGTCGAGGCGTCCGAACAGAGGCCGCCATCCCCCTCCCACCCGGAGAAGACCGAGAGGGCCGCGGGACTCGCGGCGAGGGTGACCGATTCGGAGGAGATGTATCGGGCCGAACACGTCGGGGCGCACGTCGTCGTCGTCCCGCCGAACGTCGAGGTGAGCGTCCCCGCGCCGCTCCCGGTCGAGGCCTTCGACGCGGTGAGCAGGTACGTCGAGCGGAACGTCGCGGTCACGGCCTTCGCTGAGGCCATCGTGACCGAGCACGCGGCCGTCGGGGGCGAGGTGATCGGGTAGCTCTGGCACCCCGTCGTGCCGGCGGTCCCGGTCGAGGTCCAGCCCATGAACCGAGAGGTCGCGTCGGCCGTCGCGGTCAGGGTGAGAGCCGCGTTGTACGTCTCCGCGGAGACCCGCTGGCAGCCGGCGGTCGCGCAGTCGACGTACCCGGGCGTGGAGCCGGAGGGACCCGTCACCGTCACCGACCCGTTGCCGCCCTCGACGCTCGACTTCTGCACCGCGAGCGTCTGCTTCCGCGCGAAGGTGACCGTGACGGTCGTGTCGGACGCGAGCGAGGAGATCGTGCAGGTGTTCGCGGCCGGCGTCGGACGGGTGCAGTTGCTGCTGAACCCGACGAGGGTCGACCCGGCGGTCACGACGTTGCCCGACGCGTTCAGCACGTCGGCCGTCGGCGTCGCGGTGATCGTCACGGACGCGTAGCGGCTGTACGAGACGGTGCAGGTCGAGCCGCAGTTCAGCTGCGTCGTCTGGGTCGGGCTCGAGGACGAGGTGACCGTGCCGCCCGCGCCGGAGGAGAGCGGCTGCTGGACCTTCGAGATGATGACCCTGCGCGTCGCGCCGGCCGCCTGGGCCGCGGGCGCGACGCTCGCGAGCACGCCGACGACGAGGCCGAGAGTCAAGAAGAGATGAAGGCCCCCCCGTCGCTTCACGCCACAGATGGTAGCCGAGGCACGTGCCCGGACGGAACACCGGGGTCCTGTGGCGGATGCAGGCACGCGGAGCGCTGCGCCGCAACGTCTCGCGCGCGCGTACGGGCACGTACCGTCGAGGCCGGGCCCACGCTGGCAAGATGCCGTCCGTGGACGCCGTCGACCGCGCCCTGCGCACCCCGATCCCGCGTCGGTCGATCCTGCGCGGCGGCGGGGCGGGGATCGCGGCGCTCGGCCTCGGACCGCTCCTCGCGGCGTGCGGCGGTGGGGGGGGGGGGGGGGGGGGCGCCCGCCCCCCCCCCCCGGCGCGCCC
>JBJTIF010000059.1:0-5490 GCA_046094825.1 Actinomycetota bacterium | reverse complement strand
GGCCCGGAGGCGTCGAACCCGTGATGGACCACCACCCCCACAACCTCCTCGCCGACGCCGTCGGCGGGACGCTCGATGCCGCCGGCCGGGCGGCGCTCGACGCGCACCTCGCGGGGTGCGCCGACTGCCGGGACGAGCTCGCGGACGCGCGCGCGGCGGTCGCGGCGATGGCGTCGCTCAAGGCCTCGGAGGTCCGGGTGCCGGTCGGTTCCCCGAGCGCGCGGGCGAGCGCGACCCGGCCGCGGTGCAGGCGCGACTTCGCCGTCCCGACCGGGATGCCGAGGATCTCCGCGATCTCGTCGAACCCGAGGTCCTCGACGTCGTGGAGCACGAGCACGGCCCGATGTTCCTCGGGGACGGCCGCGAGCGCGCGGCGCACCTCGAGGGCGGCGCCCACCTCGTCGGCGGGGTCGGCGTCCGGCGCGGCGACGTCCTCGAGCAGTTCGAGGCCGCCCTCGCTCGCGATCGGCTGCCGCTGGCGCTTGCGGAGCAGGTCGTAGCAGGCGTTCACCGTCACGCGGTGGAGCCAGGTGGTGAACGCCGCCTCACCGCGGAACGACTTCAGCTTGCGGAGCGCGGAGAGGAAGGCCTCCTGCGTCGCGTCGGCCGCGTCCTCGGGCCGCCCCGTCATCCGGAGCGCGAGCCGGTAGACCCGCGTCTCGTGCCGACGGACGAGTTCGGCGAACGCCTCCGCGTCGCCACCGAGGTGCCGGCGGACGAGCTCGGCGTCCGTCGGCCGGTCCATCGGCTATCCGCCGGACGGCGCGGCGACGGCCTTCGCGCGGACCTCGGCGTAGCGACCGAACTCCCCGACGAACGGCGCGATGCGCTCGGCGATGATCGTCGTCGGGTCGCCCGCGACGACGACGCGCGCGCGGCCGTCGTCGAGGATCGCGAAGCCTTCGAGCGTCGCGTCGGGGTCGCTCGCGCGGACGGCCTCCTCGGCCGCGGTGCGCGCGGCGGTGTCGTCGCCGGTCGCGCGGTACGCCTCGGCGGCGGCGGAGGCCGCGGTGCGGGCGGTCGCCTCGGCGCGGAAGCGCGTCACGAGGATCGAGCCCGTGTCGATGACCGCGACGACCGCGAGCGCGAGCACGATGAGCCAGGCGAGGATGATCTTGCCGATCAGCCCCGCGTCGTCCCGCAGATCGATCCTCATCCGGCCCTCCCGCGCAGCGCCCCGAGCGCCGCCCGAACGTCCTCGATGCGCAGCACTATGGCAGCGACGACGAACGTCGCCACGCCCGCCCCGACCGCGAGCCCGAGCTGCGCGACCTGCCCCGCGAGGCTGTCGAGGTCGACGGCCCCCCCGACCGCCCGCGCGACGCCCCACGCGACGAGCGCCGTGGCGCCCGCCGCGACCGCCGACCGGACGAGCGCGGGCCCGACCGACCCGGCCGGCAGCGCCCCGACCCGCCGCCGGAGCAGGACGTACGTGACGATCGACGCGAAGACGTACGAGAGCGCGTGGCCGAGCGCGAGCCCCTGCACGCCGAGGTCGAGGACGGAGAACGCGACGAGGTTCGCGCCGACGTTCACCGCCGCCGCGCCGACGTTCACGAGCGCGGGCGTCCGCGTGTCCTGCGTCGCGTAGAACGCCCGGAGCAGCAGCTGGAACATCGAGAACGGCAGCAGCCCGATCGCGAACGCCGTGAGGATCGACGCGACGAGGTCGCCGCTCGCCTCGCCCGCGACGCCGTGCTCGAGGAGCACCCGGACGATCGGCCGCGCGAGGACGAGGTAGCCCGCCGCGGCCGGCAGGACGATCGCACCCGTCGTGCGGAGCCCGCGCGCGAGGAGTTCGCGGAACGCCTCCGCATCCCCCGCGGCCCACCGCCCGGAGAGCGAGGGCAGGAGCGCGGTGAAGATCGACACCGCGAAGATCGCGTGCGGCAGCTGGAAGAGCATGAACGCCGACGCGTACGCGGTGTAGCCGCCCTGCGTGCCCGCCGCGAGGACGAGCACGATGACGTACGACACCTGGTTCACGACGACGTAGAGGAGCACCCACCCCGCGAGCCGCGCGATGCGCCGGATCGCGTCGTCGGCGCCGAAGCGCCACGAGAAGCGGAACCCCATGCCCCGGAGCGACGGCCAGAGCGCGACCGTCATCGCGACGACCCCGAGCGTCGTCCCGATCGCGAGCACGAGTTCCTGCGCGCGGGTCGCGAGGAGCCCCGAGCCCGCCGCCGGTCCCGGCATCGCCGCGAACGCGAGGAACGTCGCGATGACGATGACGTTGTTCGCGATCGGCGCGAACATCGGCGCGGCGAACCGCCGGTCGGCGTTCAGGAGGCCGCCCGCGATCGCGCCGATCCCGTAGAAGACGATCTGCGGCATGAACCACCGCAGGAAGAACGTCGCGAGCTCGCGGGTCGCCTCGGCGTCCACGCCGACGCGCGCGGTGTAGAGGCGGACGATCCACGGCGCGAGCGCGATCGCCGCGACCGCGATGCCGGTGAGCCCGACGATCGCGAGCGTGAGCATCCGGCGCGCGACCTCCCACGCCTCGTCGCGGCCGCGCGTCTGCATCCACTCGACGATGACCGGGACGACGACCGAGGTGAGGATCCCCCCGAGCGCGAGCTCGTAGATGATGTTCGGCGTGATGTTCGCGATGCTGTAGGCGTCGGGCAGCCGCGACTCGGTGATCCCGAGCGCGAACGCCATCGCCGCGAGCCGCAGGAACCCGGTGACCCGCGACAGCGCCGTGCCGACCGACATCACGCCGGTCGCGCGCACGAACGCCGCGCGGCTGTCCGGGGCCTCGCTCACGCGTCCGCCCGGCGCCGACGCGAGCGCAGGAACCTCCGCGCCCACAGGAGCACGAGGACGACGCCCGCCCCGATGACGATCGCGAGCGCCTGGCGGTTGAGTTCGGTCGAGCGCACGAAGAGCGTCGCGGTCGACACGACGTTGCCCTCGGGGGCCACGACCTGCACCTGGAGCGGGAAGCGGCCACTCGTCTTCAGGTCGACCGGGAAGGTGAGCGTCTTCGTCTCGCCGGGTTCCCAGACGAGGTCCTGCTCGACGGGGGCGAGGAGGTGCTGCGACACGAGCCGGATCGTCGCGCGCAGGGGTTCGGTCGCGGCGTTCTCGATCCGAAGCGGCACGATCGCGCCGCGGGCCGACGTGAGGGTGATCTGCTGGCCGGCGAGCAGCCGCACGGACTGGAGCATCGCGGAGACGTCGCCGTCGACGAGGTCGATGAAGCCGAGGCCGCGACCCGGGTCCTCGAGGAACTCCGCGGACTGCGCGAGCAGGAGCAGGCGCGTGAGGCGCGCGGGCTCGTCCGAGTCCTCGACGAGCATCGTCTCGTAGACCGAGATGCGGTGGCGCACCTCGCGGATGCGCTGCACGTAGTCCGCGGGGAACGCCGACGTGAGCGTCGGCACGAGCTCGGCGGGTTCGGCGTCGCCGATGTCCGCGGCGATCGAGGCGACGCTCGTCGTGCGGATCCACGGCGCGCCGCCGACGCCGACGAGGAAGGGCGCGTAGAAGGCGCCGGGCAGGAGCACCGATTCCGTGAGGCCGATCGCGATCGTCCGCGGCGTGCCCGGTGCCTCCTGCCAGATCGCGGCGAGCTCGCCGAGCGTCACCTGCGCGAGGAGCACCGGGTCGTCGGCGAGCGCGGGGTCGTCGATGAGCGCGGCGAGGGCGTCGTTCGACACGAGCGCGGCGACGCGACCGCCCTCCGCGACGAGCGGGAACTCCGCCGGGCCGGCGAAACCGAGCGGCTGCTCGGGGATCGCGACGGCGCTCGGGTCGAGGACGACGGCGCGCACGCGGCGCTGGACGAGCGCCTCGAGCGAGGCGGCGTCGAGGGCGCTGCCGGTCGGGCGCACGACCGTCGGGTCGGGGCGCACGCCGAGGAGCTCCTCGACGAGGTCGGTCGCCGCGTCGTGCTGCGCGTTCACGTCACCGCGGAGGTCGCTCGCGACGAGCGCGGGGAGCGACGCGCCGCCGTACGGCATGATGCCGAGCCGCACGCGGCCCGACGCGGCGACGGACGCGAGCGTCTCGAGCGCGGTCGCCGCGAGCGCCGCGCCGCCCTCGCCGCGTCGGACCGCGAGGACGTCGTAGGGGTCGTCGCTCCGCTGGACGGCGTAGCCGCGCGCCATGCGATCGAGCTGGAGGAGGAGCGTCGGCGAGAGGTCCTCCGCGAGCGCGTCGCCGAGGAACGCCCCCTTCGGTGCGAAGCGGATCGGCGACGAGAGGACGACCGTCCAGACGAGGCCGAGCGGCTCGAGGGGTTCGCGGACGAGGTGGACCGCGGGCGTGCGGAGCACGGCGATCTCGCTGCCGCCGCTCGTCAGCGCGATGCGGATCGGGTAGAGGCCGGACTCGTCGACGTCGACGCGGGTCGTCGCGAGGTCGACGGCGAGGTCGACCGTCCGCTCCTCGCCGGGGGCGAGCGCGGTCGCCTGCGCGGCGGCGACGGCGCCCACGACCGAGCCGACGTCGGCGCCGAGCGAGGTCTCGTACGCGGTGCGCGAGCCGATCGCCGAGCGCACCTGGACCGCGAACGCGAGGTCCTCGAGCGGCGCGTCCCCGGTGTTCGTCACCGCGACGCGGATCCGCACGAGCGGCGACTCCGGGGTGGTCCACGGCGTCTGCGACCGGAGCGCGATCGTCGCGGTCGCGGTCTGCGCGCGCGCGGTCGGGGACGCGAACGGCGCGAGGAGCGCGACGAGGATCGGCAGCAGGAGCGCGATCGCCGGGCCGCGCGTGCGGAGCGTCATCCCGCGAGCGCCTCCTTCGCGCGGTCGAGGACCTCGCGTTCGCCGCGGAACCCGGCCTTCTTGCGCGCCTTCGGCAGCGGGAACCACCGCACCTCTTCCATCTCGTCGTCGTGGTCCTCGACGTCGCCGCCGACGCAGCGCATGAGGTAGAAGTGCACGCGCTTGCGCACGCGCGTCTCCTCCCACACGTACGTGTAGCGGATGCTCCCGAGGTCGGCCTCGATCTCCGCGTCGAGCCCGAGTTCCTCGCGGACCTCGCGGACCGCGGCGGCCTCGCGCGCTTCCTCGTCCTCGATGCCGCCCTTCGCGAGGCCCCAGACGAGCTCGCCCTTGCGCGTGCGACGCGCGGCGAGCGCGACCTCGATCTCGCCCGCGTCGTCCCTCCGGTACACGACACCGCCGGCGGAGGTCTCGCGGATCGTCCTCACGCGGAACCCCGTCGGGCGGCGGTCCACGGGTAGGCTGCGAGGGTGCTGAAGCAGATCATCGAGTTCCTCAGGCCGTACCTATCGGCGCCGTGGGGCTACCTCGTCGTCGGGCTCGCGACGTTCCTCGAGAACTCGATCGGCGCGGGGCTGGTGGTCCCCGGCGAGACGCTGGTCATCCTGGGTGGATTCTATGCCCGGATCGGCGACCCACCCCTGTCGCTGCCGCTCATCTCGTTCGTCGCGGTGTTCTTCGCCGTGCTCGGCGACAACGTCGGGTACCTGCTCGGGCGTCGCTACGGTCGGGGGCTCCTCGAGCGGATCGG
>JBJTIF010000058.1:0-13335 GCA_046094825.1 Actinomycetota bacterium | reverse complement strand
CCCTCGAAGTTCCGGTTGCCGGAGAGCACCGCGACGACCGCGAGGTCGCCCTCGGTGACCGCGGCGGCCACGTCGTCGGGGAGCGGTCCGGAGTTGCCGATGCAGGTCGTGCAGCCGTAGCCGACGAGGTCGAACCCGAGCTTGTCGAGGTACGGCGTGACGCCCGCGGCGTCGAGGTAGTCGGTCACGACGCGCGAGCCCGGCGCGAGCGACGTCTTCACCCACGGCCTCGCCGACAGCCCGGCCTCCACGGCCTTCTTCGCGAGGAGCCCCGCGGCGAGCATGACGGAGGGGTTCGAGGTGTTCGTGCACGAGGTGATCGCGGCGATGACGACGGACCCGTCACGGACGTCGGCGGTCGCGCCCGCGTGGGCCACGAGCCGGTCGGCGTAGGCCTCGCGGAACGATGCGGGGACGCCCCCGAGCGCGACGCGGTCCTGCGGACGGCGCGGGCCGGCGAGCGAGGGCTCGATCGTCGCGAGGTCGAGGTCGAGGGTCTCCGAGAAGACCGGCTCGGGGTCCCCGTCGGCGCGGAAGAGCCCCTGCTCCTTCGCGTAGCGCTCCGCGAGATCGGCCGCGTCCTCGCGCCCGGTGAAGCGCAGGTACCGGAGGCTCTCGTCGTCGATCGGGAAGTACGACGCGGTCGCGCCGTACTCGGGGCACATGTTCGCGATCGTCGCGCGGTCGGCGAGGGCGAGCGAGGAGAGCCCGTCGCCCGCGAACTCGACGAGCTTGCCGACGACGCCGTGGCCACGGAGGAGCTCGGTGATCCGCAGGACGAGATCGGTCGCCGTCGTCCCCGCCGGGAGCTCGCCACGGAGCCGGACCCCGACGACGACCGGCGCGGGGAGCGACATCGGCTGCCCGAGCATCGCGGCCTCGGCCTCGATACCGCCGACGCCCCAGCCGAGCACCCCGAGCCCGGTCACCATCGTCGTGTGCGAATCGGTCCCGACGAGCGTGTCGGGGAACGCCACCCCGTCGCGGACGCTCACGACGCGCGCGAGGTGCTCGAGGTTCACCTGGTGGCAGATGCCGGCGCCGGGCGGGACGACGCGGAGTCCGCGGAACGCGCCCTGCGCCCACCGGAGGAACGCGTAGCGCTCGGCGTTGCGCTCGTACTCGAACGCGATGTTCGCGGCGTACGCGCCCTCGGAGCCGAAGAGGTCGACCTGCACCGAGTGGTCGATCACGAGGTCGACCGGCACGAGGGGATCCACGCGCTCCGGATCGCCGCCCGCTCGGAGCACCGCCGCGCGCATCGCGGCGAGGTCGACGACGGCGGGGACGCCCGTGAAGTCCTGCATGAGGACGCGGCCCGGCATGAAGGCGAGCGCGGCATCGGGGTCGGGCTGCGGCCACCGGGCGAGCGCCCACACGTCGCGATCCGCGACGTCGCGGGTCCCGGCTCGGCGCAGGAGGTTCTCGAGGAGGATCCGGACGGACTTCGGGAGCCGCGACGGGTCGGCGCCCTGCTGCGCGAGCCAGTCGAGCCGGTGGTACGCGAGGTCGCCCGCCGGGGTGCGGAGCGTCGCGCGGGCGCCGAGGAGCTCGCTCACGCGCCGCTCCCCCGTCGGAGTTCCTCGATCGCGGTGCGGTGCGCGAGGCGGCTCGCACGACGGACACGGGCCTCCTCCTGCCGGCGGCGGTCCTCGTCGGTCTCCGCGATGAGCGGCGGCACCGGCCGCGGCGTGCCGTCGCGGTCGATCGCGACGTAGACGAAGTACGCGGTCGAGGTGTGGAGCGTCTCCCGCGTGAAGATGTTCTCGGACTCGACCCGCACCCCGACCTCGAGCGAGGTGCGGCCGACGTCGTTCACCGAGGCCTTCACGGTGAGCGTGTCGCCGACATGGACCGGGTGGTGGAACGCCATCTGGTCCATCGAGGCGGTGACCGCGAGGCCGTCCGAGTGCTTGATCGCCGCGAGCCCGGCGGCGGTGTCCGCGAGGCGCATGACGGCCCCGCCGTGGACGAGCCCCGCGAGGTTCGCGTCGGTCTGCTCCATGAGCTGCACGAGCGTCACCTGGGACGCGCGCACGGGCTTCGGCTCGAGGGGGACCGTCACGCGCGGCATCCTAGCAAGGCGACCCTCAGCGGTCGCCGAGCGCCTTCAGGATCTCGCGCGCGATGACGACGCGCTGGATCTGGTTCGTGCCCTCGTAGATCTGCGTGACCTTCGCGTCGCGCATGAAGCGCTCGACCGGGTAGTCGCGGATGTAGCCGTAGCCGCCGAGGATCTGCACGGCGTCGGTCGTGACCTCCATCGCCGCGTCGCCGGCGAAGCACTTCGCGACCGCCGCGTGGTACGTGACCCGGGGGTCGCCGCGGTCGCAGGCCTCGAGGGCCCGGTAGACGAGCATCCGCGAGGCCTCGATCTTCATCGCCATGTCCGCGAGCATCGATCGGATCGCCGCGAGGTCGGCGATCGGCTTGCCGAACTGCTCGCGCTCGAGCGCGTAGCGCGCGGCGACGTCGAAGGCGCCCTGCGCGATCCCGAGCGCCTGCGCGCCGATCGTCGGGCGAGATCGGTCGAGCGTCTGCATCGCGTACGCGAAGCCCTTGCCCTCCTCGCCGATGAGGCGGTCGGCGGGGATCCGGCAGCCGGAGAGGAGCACCTCGCCGGTCGGCGATCCGCGGACGCCCATCTTGTCCTCCGTGCGACCGACCGAGAACCCGGGATCGTCGGCCTGGACGAGGAACGCCGAGATGCCCGAGGTGCCCTTCGCCGGATCGGCGGTCGCGAACACGACGTAGGCCTGCGAGACGCCGGCGCCGGAGATGAAGCGCTTCGCGCCGTCGAGGACGAAGGCGTCGCCGTCGCGGACGTACCGCGTCCGCATCGCGCCCGCGTCCGAGCCCGCCTCGGGTTCGGTGAGCGCGTACGACATGAGGAGGTCGCCGGCGACGATCGCGCGGGACATCCGCGCGGCCATCTCGGTCTCGCCGGCGACCTCCATCGGGATCACGCCGAGCTTCGCGACCGTCGGGGTGAGCGAGAGCCCCGCGGAGACGCGGGAGAGCTCCTCGATGAGGAGCCCGAACGCGAGCGCGCCGCCGCCCGAGCCGCCGACCTCCTCGGGGAAGCCGACGCCCATGACCCCCCGTTCGACCACCGCGCGGTGGAGGTCGGCGGGCCACTCGTCCTTCTCGTCGATCTCCGCGGCCCGGGGGGCGACGACCTCGTCGCAGAAGCGTCGCACCACCCCACGGAACTCCTCGAGCTCCGGGGGGAGCGCGAAGCGGTCCATCAGCCGACGTTGCGCAGGATCAGGGCGACGCCCTCGCGGCGGAGCTCGTGGACGAGCGTGAGCGCGAGCCGCGCCCCGCTCGCACCGATCGGGTGGCCGAGCGCGACCGCGCCGCCGTGGACGTTCACGCGGTCCTCGGCGATGCCGACGAGCCGCGTGACGTGGAGCGCGACCGCCGCGAACGCCTCGTTCACCTCGAGCCGGTCGAGGTCGCCGACGGCGAGGCCCGCCTTCGCGAGCGCCCGCTCGAGCGCGACCGCGGGGACCGTGTGGAGGGAGGGGAACTCCCCCGCCGACATCCCGTGGGCGACGATCTCCGCGAGGGGGGTGAGGCCGAGCGCGTCGGCGACCTCGCGGCGCGCGACGATGAGCGCCGCCGCACCGTCGGAGATCTGCGAGGCGTTGCCCGCGGTGATCGTGCCGTCGGGCGAGAACGCGGGGCGGAGCGCCGCGAGGCGCTCGGCGGTCGTGTCCGCCCGGATGCCCTCGTCGCGGTCGACGACGGTGACGCCATCCCTGCCGACGATCTCGACGGGGACGACCTCCTCGGCCATCGCGCCCGTCTCCCACGCGTGGGCGGCCCGGACGTGCGAGCGCGCCGCCCACGCGTCCTGGTCCGCGCGCGTGATGCCGAGCTCGGCGTTGACCGTGTCCGAGGACTCCCCCATCGGGAGCCCCGTGAAGGTCGAGAAGAGCCCGTCGTAGAGCATCGAGTCGACGACCTCCGCGTCGCCGATGCGGAACCCCTCGCGCGCCTTCGGCAGGAGGTACGGCGCGCGGGACATCGACTCCATGCCGCCCGCGACGACGACGTCGGCCTCGCCGGCGCGGATCATCTGGTCGGCCATCGCGAGGGCGTTCAACCCCGACAGGCACACCTTGTTGATCGTGATCGACGGGACCTCCTTCGGGATGCCCGCCGCGACCGCCGCCTGGCGCGCGGTGATCTGCCCCGCGCCGGCCTGGAGCACCTGCCCCATGACCACGTAGTCGACGGCCCCGCCCTCGACACCCGCGCGCTCGAGCGCCGCGCGGATCGCGACCGCGCCGAGGTCGGCGCCCGAGAGCGACGCGAGCGCCGAACCGAAGCGTCCGATCGGGGTCCGCGCGCCACCGACGATGACCGAGGTCGTCACGGCGCCGAGTGTAGCCCCGGCGGCACGCGCCCCGAGCCGCTACCCTCGGACGATGGCCCGGAAGAAGGCACCTGCCGTCCCCGCGGAGGACGCCCGCACGATCGGCGGACTCCTGCGCCTGCTCCGTCGATCGGCGGGGTTCCGCGCGGTCGCCGATGCCGCCGCCGTGAAGGGGTGCCCGGCCGCGAAGCAGACGATCTACGCCTACGAGCGCGGCGGGCTCACGCCGAACCTCGGGCAGTTCCTCGAGCTCGTCGAGTTCTACGCCTCCGCGAAGCGCCCGGTCGGGGCGAAGGCCGCCGCGGTCGGCGCCCGGAGCGAGGAGGACCTCCGCGCGCAGGCGGTCGCCGCCATCGCGCGCGTGCTGTCGCTGCGGACGTACAACGTGAAGGCCGCGCACGACCTCATGGAACGCCTCCAGCCGCCGCTCCCGCGCCGCGGGCGGGACGACGAGGCATGAGCCTCACCGACCTCGACCACGTCGGCATCGCGTGCGACGACCTCGAGGCCGAGGTCGACCGATTCCGGCGGCTCTTCGGCCAGGAACCCACCCACCGCGAGGTCGTCGCCGAGCAGGGCGTCGAGGAGGTCTTCTTCGCCGTCGGCTCATCCTGCGTGCAACTCCTCGGGGCGCTCGGCCCCGACACGCCGGTCGGCCGATTCCTCGCGAAGCGCGGACCCGGACTCCACCACCTCGCGTACCGCGTCGACGACGTCGAGGCGACGCTCGCGCGGATGGTCGCCGAGGGCGCGGAACCGATCGACGCGACCCCGCGCAGCGGCTCGCGCGGCACCCGGATCGCGTTCCTCCAGCCCCGCTCGACGGGCGGCGTCCTCGTCGAGCTCGTCGAGCTCGTCGAGGCCGGAGGGCGCTAGGCGCTAGGCCCTCGCTCCGAGCCCCGGCTCCGGCGCCCCCACGAGCACCGAGACGTTGCCCTCGGGGAGCTTCCCCTCCCCCATGCGGGCGTGGACCTCCCCGGTCTCGCCGTAGCGGTACGTGTGGCCGAGCGTCGCCACGACCTTCCGCGCGCGGACGAGGTCGTTGAAGGCGGCCGCCTGCTCGTCGTTGAACAGGTGCGACCCCTGGTAGCGCTTCTGGAGGAACCACAGGTACCGGACGTCGATCATCGTGTCGTAGCCGGTCGTCCCCGCGCAGATGACGATCATCCCGCCGCGGTCGCACACGAAGTTCGAGGTGGGCACGGTGTCCTGCGCGGGGTGTTCGAAGACGATCCGCGGGTTGCGCTTCTCGCCGAGGACGTCCCAGATGGCCTTCCCGAACGCCTTCGCGCCCTCGAACCAGGTCTTCCACTCCGGGGAGTCCCATGCCGGCGGCACGCCCCAGTGCGAGAACTTCGTCCGGTCGATGTAGCCGACCGCACCGAGGGCCTTGCAGTACTCGCCCTTCGCGTCGCTCGAGACGACCGCGATCGCGCGGCCACCGGCGAGCGTCACGAGCTGGATCGCGAGCGCGCCGAGGCCACCTGCGCCGCCCCAGATGAGGACGACGTCGCCTTCCTGGACCGTGTGCGGGGGCCAACCGTGGAGCATCCGGTACGCCGTCGCGCCGGTGAGCGTCGGCGCCGCGGCCTCCTCCCACGTGAGGTGCTCCGCCTTCGGCAGGCACTGGTGCGCCTGGACCTTCGTGAACTGCGCGAACGATCCCCAGCAGGTCTCGTAGCCGTAGACGCGGAACGACGCGGCGAGCCCCGGGTCGTTGCCCGCGACGACCCACGGGTCGTCGGCGTCCCACTGGCCCGCGTGGACGACGACCTCGTCACCGACCCGGACGTTCGTCACCTCGGACCCGACCGCGTACACGATGCCCGATGCGTCCGAGCCGACGATGTGGAAGTCCGTCGGCTCCCCGAAGCGCGCCTGGCCCTTCGTGACGTCGATCGGGACACCGCGCGCGGCCCACACGTTGTTGAAGTTCACGCCGGCGGCCATGACGAGGACGAGCGCGTCCTTCGGCCCGAGATCGGGGACGTCGATGACCTCGTCCCGGATCGCGGTGCGCGGATCGCCGAAGCGCTCCGGGCGCACGAGCTGCGCGTGCATCCGCGCGGGCACCTCGCCCAGGGGCGGCAGCTCACCGATCTCGTACAGGTCCTTGCTCACGCGGTCCTCCCGGGGGTCGCCGTCGGTCGCGCGACGATACCGCGGCCGGACGGGTCAGGCGGTCGGCGCCGCGCCGGCGGCGTCGGCCGCCGCGCGCGCGGGGCAGCCGGCGGCCCGCGGGCACCACCCGCACCACGGCCCCGCGCGGAGCTCGGGCTCGTCGCCCTCGAGGAGGTCGATCGCGCGCCGGGCGGCCGAGGCCGCGCGATCGGCGGCGTGCTCGAGGATCTCGTACGCGATGTCCTCGGCCTGCCACTCGCCCGACCCGGCGTAGTACGACGCGATCCGGTACGGCGGGGCGCCTCGGTGCAGCGTGTGGAGGAGCGCGTAGAAGCGGAGATCCTCGACGTGGTCGCGGTACGCGCCGCCGGTCTTGTGATCGATGAGGAGCCGGGTCGCGCGCGGCGGAGGCGGTGGTCCGTCGCCCTTCGGCGGCGCTTCCGCCGCCCCGAGCGCGAGGTCGACGACTCCGGACATCCGCACGACGTCCGTGCCGAGCGTCGCCTTCACCCGGAACTCCGCCGAGGGCTTCAGCGTCTGGCGGAGCGCGCCGAGCGGCGGGAAGATCCTGCGGAACGTCGCGAGCAGCGCCTGCGCGGAGGCGAGGACCCGCGCGCGCTCGTCCTCTGCGCAGGCGGTCCAGTAGGCCGCGAACGCCTCGTCGGCCTTCTCCCCGACGGTGAGCCGCTCGACGGCGTACGCGCAGAAGACGCGCTCCGAACCGTCGCCGCGCGAGGGTCCGAGGAGTTCGACGTCGGCCTGGATCGCCCGGTGGAGGACCGCGCCGATGGCGCTCTTCTCGTCGTGCTCGAACTCCGGCAGCTCGTCGTGGAGATCGGCCGCGAGGAGGCCCTCGCACTGCGCCCACTCGGTGACCCGGGTCTTGCCGATCCACACCCCGCCCGGCGTCGTCCGATCGCCGATGCCCGCGACGAGGCGGTCGCGGAGGTCCTCCGCGATGCTCGGGTCGTAGGCCGGCCGCTCGTCGAGCCCGATGAGCTGACGGAGCGTGCGTTCCTGCTCCGGCGCGAGGACGAGGTCCGCGGGGATCTCCACGCGACGATCGTACGGGCGACCGCGGACGCGGCCGGGGACGTCAGGCCTTGAACGGGTCGCGGGCTCCGGCCGGCACGACGAACGTCGGCGAGCCGATCGCGCCGGGGGTTCCCGGCGCATCCGGGGTGACGACCGCGCTCGGGGTGACCGACGGCAGGATCTCCTCGATGACGATCGGCTCGGAGCTCGGGCGGAGGAACAGGAACCACACGGCGAGGAGCACCACGACGACACCGAGCGCGATGAGGAGCTTCCGTTCGCGGCCGCTCAGGTTCACGCGCCGACCTCCGCACCCGGCGCCGGGTCCGATCCGGGGCCGGCGCTCAGGTCGGTCGTGTAGACCTCGGCGTTCACCTGCATCGCGAGGGCGCCGGACTCCCCACCTCCGGTGATGGACACCGAGGCGACCCGCGTGATGCGGGGCTGGGTCTCGAGGTCGAACAGGAAGCGTGCGAGCGCGAAGTAATCACCGGAGACCGTGATCGAGAGCGGGATCACCGACGCCGACCCGGCGGCCGAGGGCGATGGGGCGCCGGGGGCGATCGAGCTCAGGCTGACGTTCGCCTCCGTGGCGGCAGCCTGGAGCGCGGCGAGGAGTTCCGGGAGCTCGGGGGTGGGCGGAAGTGCCGCACGGATCGCGGCGAGATCGGCCGCTGCCGTCCCCGCCTCCTTCGCCGCCTCGAGCGCCGCGACGTCGGCCTCGAGCGCCGCGAGCTCCTGCTGCGCGGCGTCGATCTCGGTGCGGACCGACGCCACCTCGTTGCCCCGCGGGATGACCACGAGGAGGAGGAAGAGCCCGAGGCCGGCGAGGATCGCGAACCCGACGATGAGCGGATTGCGCCTCACGCGGTGCCCCGTCCCCGCGGAGCGATCGCCTCGGGTGTGAGGTCGAAGGACCCGCTCACCGCGTACGAGCCTTCCTCCGCGGCGATCGAGGAGACCCACGCGTTCGTCCAGCCCTCCTGCGCGGCGATCCGTACGAGCCACGTCTGGGTCGGCACGAAGTCGCGGGAGATGGCCGAGAACGTGACGGTCCCCACGAGGCCCGGGACATCCCCGGACGTCACCGAGCCGTTCATGGACGAGAGCGTGAACCCGCTGGGGATCGCCTGAGAGAGTTCGAGGAGTTGCGAGGACCACGACACCTCTCCCCGCAGCAGCTGCGCGCCGAGGGCGCGGCCCGCGACGACGGCGTCGCGCGCGGCGGCGACCTCGGCGAGCTCCTGGAGCTGCACCTGGACCGTCGCCTGCTGCGCGCGGAGATCATCGAGGTCGCCGCGGAGGAAGAACACCTCCGCCGTGCGGATCGCGTAGAGCCCACCGAGGAGCAGGAGCACGGCGAACCCGGCGAAACGGATCCGGCGGAGGATGCCGGCATCACGCCGCGCGCGGCGGACCTCGGGTGGGAGGAGGTTCACCCTCACGACGCGGCCGCCTCCTTCCGGGCACGGCGCGACGGCTTCGCGGGACGACCCTTCGTCTCATCGACCACGCCCTCGAGGGCGAGGCCGATCGCGACGGAGAAGCTCCCGCCCGCCTCGACCATCGCGCCGAGCTCCGGTGCGAGCCGCGAGCGCGCCCGACCGAACACCGACGCGCGCTCGACGGGGAGGTGGATCCGCTCGTCGAGGAGCTCGGTGAGCCCGTCGAGGTGCGAGCCGCCACCGGTGAGGACGATGCGCCGGACGTCGAAGTCGGCCTCCTGCCGCATCGAGAACTCGATCGTCGACGCGATGTCCTCGACGAGCGGACGGGCGCCGTCGAGCGCGGCCTGACGGCTCCTGGTGCGGTCGAGCGCCTCGGGGGTGAGCGGATCGGTCTCCCCGCGCTTCAGGAGCTCGGCCGCCGGCTCCTCGATGCCGAGGTTGCGCGCGATCGTCGTCGTCACGTTGCGGCCACCGATCGGGAGGATGCGGACGAGCCGCACCTGCGTCCCGCGGTGGAGGATCACGGAGGTGATGTGGCCGCCGATGTCGACGAGCGCACGGGCCTCGGACGGGTCGCCCGTCGCCGTCGCGCGCACGGCGGCGAACGGCGAGGCGTCTACCCCGATCGGCAGGAGCCCTGCGTCCTCGACGGCTTCGATCGAGGCGTTCACCGCGCTCCGGTGCACCGCGACGAGGAGCAGCCGCTGCAAGCGCTGCCCGTCGATGAGGACCTCCTCACCGAGGATGCAGTCGAGGACGGCATCCTCGGCGTCCATCGGGATGAAGTCCTGCGCCTGGAAGGCGAGCGCATCGCGGAGTTCCTTCTCGGGGAGCCACGGCACGTCCACCTGGCGGACGACCATGCGCGCCGACTCGATCCCGAGCCAGACCTCCTTCTGGGAGATCCCGCTCACCTCGAGGAGACGGCCGATCGCGTCGGTGACGAGGTCGGGACGCCGGACCTCGCCGCCCTCGACGGCGCCGAGCGGCAGCGGAACCTGTCCGAGCCGCTGGACGGCCGCGCGATCGCCATCGGACACCTGCGCGATCCGGACCGCCGTGGATCCGATGTCGAGCCCGACGTTCGTCTTCGCCATCTAGTCCCGCTCCGGTATCGGGCCGGTCGGCGGACCGGCGGCGCGGCGCGACGATAGCAGAGGGCTCACGCGAGGAGTCCGAGGTAGGCGTCGGCGAGCGAGGGTCCCACGAGCACGGCGACGAGCGCCCCGGCGGCGAGCATCGGACCGAAGGGCAACGCGCTCCGTCGGTCCGCCCCGCGCAGGAGGGCTACGATGCCCGCGACGCCGCCGAAGAGGAACGCCGCGCCGGCGGCGACCCCCACCGAGGGGAGATCGACGGCGCCCACGACGAGGCCGATGAGCCCGGCGAGCTTCACGTCACCGACGCCCATCCCGCCCCGCGAGACGAGGGCGATGAGCAGCAGCGTGCCGCCGTACAGGACGAGACCGACCGCCGCCCCCGCGGGGTCGAGCCCGCCCCCGAGCGCGCGCGCGATCAGGATGTAGATCGCGGCGACGATGACGGAGGGGTACACGATCGCGTTCGGCAGCCGACGGTGCTCGAGATCGATGAGCGTGAGCGCGAGCAGGATCGCCGCGAAGGGCGCGAGGAGCGCGAGGCGCCATGGATCGGCGACGACGGCCGCGATGAGCGCGAACGATGCCGCGGTCGCGACCTCGATCCAGGTCCATCGGGACGACACCGATGCGCCGCAGAGACGACATCGACCGCGATGGACGACCCACGAGACGATCGGGACGAGGTCGCGCCACCCGAGGACTCCGCCGCACGCGTCGCATCGCGACCGCCCCCGGACCGCGTCGCCCCCGGTCGGCACGCGGGCGACGAGGACCCCCGCGAACGACCCCCAGAACGACCCGAACAACGCGGCGACGGCGACGAGCGCCGGGAGCGGCACCTAGAGCTCGCGGAGGTTCAGGACGCGGACCTGGAACCCGCTGACCGGGCCCGGCTGATTGCCGGAGAGCCCGAGGAGGTCCGTCGTGTTGATCGTCGACCGCCCCTGCGCGTAGAGCGTACGTGCGATGAGCTGGCCGGTGAGGTTCGTCTGGTTCGTGAAGATGAGCTTGCAGGGGGTGTAGATGAACATCCGGACGGCGGTTGCATCGAAGTTCTGCTGGAACACGATGTCCCGCCCATCCAACGGCGTCGAGGCCTTCGCCGGATCCGGGTCGGTGGCACATTCGGCCGCGGAGTACCCGGTGATGAGGTAGAGGGTCGGGGTCGTCGTCACGCCGGCGGCCGGGCGGATCTCGACCCGGCCGCCGAACTCGAAGCCGCACCCGGAGATGATCGCGGTGTCGTTGCGCAGGTAGAGGGTGCCCTTCGCCATCTGGAACCGCGAGCAGCCCGGGTACGCGGGACCCGTGTGGTAGAGCTGCGACGCCGACGCGGTGTTCGTCGTGAGCGTCGCCGAGGAGAGCGCACCGCCGTTCGTCCAGGGGAAGGTCGCGAGCGCATCGGTCGTCGTGATCTGCGGGAACGTGAGCTCCGGAAGCGCGCACCCGACGCACTGGCCGAAGATGCCGAGCACCATCGCGGTGTTGAAGAGCTCGGGTTCGGCATCGAGCGACGTGACGTCGCCGCACACGAGGACCTGCGCGTTCACCTGCGACGAGCACTGCGCCGCGCTCCCCCGACCGGATCGCCGCGCCTCGCCCCCCGAGCCGAGGGTGATCGGTCCCTTCGCCCAGAGGCTGCCGTCGATCTTCGAGGTGTTCGTGAGGTAGGCGCTCCCGTTCACGACGTAGACGCTGCCGGTCGTCGTGAACTGCCCGCTCGTGACCCGGAGCGAGTCGGTCGGGCATCCCGCGCCGTTCAACCCGTCACCGAGGAGGTAGAGGTCGGCGTAGGGGCCGGTGATCGTGAAGCGGTTCCCGAGCTCGCAGATGAAGATCCCCGCGAACGCACCCTGCAGCGTCGCGTGGAGCGGGCGGAGCTCCATGACCGTGCGGACCGTCCGCGTCACCCCGCCGGATGAACCCGCCGACGTGAGTTCGACCCAGAACTGCGCCGGCGCGGTCGTGCTGTCGAACTGCTGGAACGTGAGGCAGGGACTCGCGCACGGCGTATCCGCGAGGGCGCCCGTCGCGGCGGTGTAGGACCGCCAGTACCGAGCCGTGAGGGTGAACGTCCCCGTCCCCGGCGATCCGGAGACGGTCTTCGTGCTCGACGTGTAGAGGTTGCCACCGCCGCTCCAGTTCGGCGCTGACCGCAGGCCGTTCAACCCGCTCGACTCGAGCGCACGCGAGTACCACGAGACACCGGCCTCCGCGGCGTTGATCGCCGTCAGCCGCTCCCGGGCGTTCGCGCTGCCCACGACGTTGTGGAACGCATCGGCGAGGATGGCGGTCGTGAGGAGGAACACGAGGAGCGTGACGACGAGGGCGACCACGAGTGCGAGACCATCGTCGCGATGGGCGCGGAGGCGGAGGTGCCGCATCATCCGCACTCGCTCGCGTATTGAGCGCCGACCCACTGGTTTCGGACGCTCATGTCGAAGGTGAGCGTCACGTTGGGTCGGCCCGGCTTCGCGATGACGAGGGTGGCGCTCGCCGAGAGGTAGTACGAGGCGCGCTCGAACGTCGCCGCGTTCAGGGGCTTCACGAGCGAGCCGGCGACGACCGCGAGATCGGAGGCCGGATCGATCGCCACCTCGTCGCTCACGCTGGTCTCCTCCGGGCCGGCGGCGAGGTGCCAGCCCCCGTTGCCCGGGTTGCCGAACATCGTGAGCGAGGGCACCGGACGGTTCACCGAGGCCGGGAAGTGGTAGCTGAGGAGCCGCCCGTTGCTCTCGTCGATCGCCCAGACCCAGCACTGCCGTGCCCCGGTCCTGTCGACCGTCAACACCTTGATCGCGGGGCACGTCGTCGCACACCCGACCGTCGTCGGCTTGATCCAGTACCCGAACCGGATCTGCCGATCGAGTTCGTTGAGGGCGAGGCGGGCCTGATCGGTCACGGCGCCGATATCGCGCGAGGCGTCCGAGGTGCGCAGCATCGCGGAGAAGGCCATCCCGAACATCGTGAGGGCGAGCGTCGTGAGGCTCATGACGACGAGGAGCTCGATGAGGCCGACGCCGCGGTCGCCGCGCATCACACCTGCTTGTCGTACGTCGCGGTGATGGCTCCGAGCGTGAGCGTGATCTGGAACACGTACTCATCCGTCTTCGTGCTGCTCGAGTTCTTGCAGTTCGCTCTGTCGTTTCCGCCGTTCGCGAAACTCGTGCAGTACGTCCGAATCACCCGGAACTTCAAGTCAAGTGCAGGGCTCGTCGACCGCACGATCCTCGGGTAGACACCCGGC
>JBJTIF010000057.1:0-5058 GCA_046094825.1 Actinomycetota bacterium | reverse complement strand
GGGGCTGGCCGCCCCCGCCCCCCGGGGCACGGGTTGGCGCCGCCACCCCCTGGGCCCGGGACCCGCCGGGGCCACGGTGGGGTGCCCCCGCCCTTCCCCTCCTCCGCGAGCCGCGCTCGCGGCCGTTCCGCTCCGCGGCATCGGCGACGCGGACGCGCTCGCCTAGACTGCGCGCCGTCGCACCACCGACATCACCGTCCGACCGCACCGTCCGACACCACCGAGGAGACCGGGATGCCCACCGCCACGTTCGTCACCGACCTGGGTTCGTTCAAGGTCCAGCTCATGCCCGAACACGCCCCCGAGACCGTCGCGAACTTCATCGGCCTCGCCACGGGCACGAAGCAGTGGAAGGACCCGCGCGACGGCGAGACGCGGCAGGAGCCGCTCTACGACGGCACGCAGTTCCACCGCGTGATCGCGGGCTTCATGATCCAGGGCGGCGATCCGACGGCCACCGGCATGGGCGGGCCCGGCTACACGTTCAAGGACGAGGTCGGCCCGGGGACCCCGCGCTTCAACCAGGTCGGTCGGCTCGCGATGGCCAACGCCGGGCCCGGGACGAACGGCTCGCAGTTCTTCGTCACGGTCGCGGAGACGCCGCACCTGAACGACCGCCACACGATCTTCGGCCAGGTCACCGAGGGCTACGACGTCGTCGAGGCGATCGCGAAGGTCGAGACGGGGGCGCAGGACCGCCCGCGGACGCCGGTCGTCATCCAGCGCATCGAGATCGCGGTGTAGTCGGGGCGCCGCCCCGCACGCGGACGCGCGGCTAGCCGCGCGACCGCGTGACGCGACCCGCCTTCGTCCGCTCGTTCGCGGAGAGCAGGACCTTGCGGATCCGCACGCGCGAGGGCGTCACCTCGACGCACTCGTCACCCCGGATGAACTCGAGCGACTGCTCGAGCGACATCTCGCGCGGCGGGATGAGCCGGACGGTGTCCTCCGACCCCGAGGCGCGCATGTTCGTCTGCTTCTTCTCCTTGCAGATGTTCACGTCCATGTCCTCGGCGCGCGGGTTCTCGCCGACGACCATCCCCTCGTAGACCTCCTCGCCGGGCCCGACGAACAACGAGCCGCGCTCCTGGAGGTTCACGATCGCGAACGACGTCGTCTGCCCGCGCCGGTCGGCGATGAGCGAGCCCGTGGGGCGGGTCCGCAGGTCGCCGTGCCAGGGCTCGTACCCCTCGAAGACGTGGTGGAGCTGGCCGGTCCCCCGGGTCTCCGTGAGGAACTCCGTCCGGAACCCGATGAGGCCGCGCGCGGGCACGAGGTACTCCATGCGGATCCAGCCGGTGCCGTGGTTCACGGTGTTCTCCATGCGCCCCTTGCGCAGGGCGAGGAGCTGCGAGATGACGCCGAGGTAGTCCTCGGGGGCGTCGATCGCGACGCGCTCCATCGGCTCGTGGAGCCTGCCGTCGATCTGCCGCGTGACGACCTCGGGCTTGCCGACGGTGAGCTCGAACCCCTCGCGGCGCATCATCTCGACGAGGATCGCGAGCTGGAGCTCGCCGCGGCCCTGGACCTCCCACGTGTCGGGACGTTCGGTGTCGAGGACGCGGATCGCGACGTTGCCGACGACCTCCTGCGAGAGGCGGTTGCGGATCTGCCGCGCGGTGACCTTGTCGCCGTCGAGCCCGGCGAGCGGCGAGGTGTTCTGCCCGATCGTCATCGACAGGCTCGGCTCGTCCACGGCGATGACCGGCAGCGGCCGGGGGTCGTCGGGGTCGGAGAGCGTCTCGCCGATCGTGATGTCCTCGATCCCCGCGATCGCGATGATGTCGCCCGGCCCGGCCTCGTCGGCGTCGGTGCGGGTGAGCTCCTCGGTCACGTAGAGCTCGGTGATCTTCACGCGCTCGATCGAGCCGTCGCGGCGGCACCACGCGACCTGCTGGCCCTTGCGGATCGTCCCGTGCTGCATCCGGCAGAGCGCGATGCGGCCGACGTACGGCGAGGCGTCGAGGTTCGTCACGAGCGCCTGGAGCGGGTGCGCCGGGTCGTACGAGGGCGCGGGCACGTGCTCGAGGAGCGTCTCGAAGAGCGGCTCGAGGTCGGGGGCGAGGTCGTCGGGCGACCGCCCGCAGCGCCCCTCGCGGGCGTTCGCGTAGAGGATCGGGAAGGCGATCTGGTGCTCGTCGGCGTCGAGGTCGAGGAAGAGCTCCTCCACCTCGTGGACGACCTCCGCGGGCCGCGCGTCGGAGCGGTCGACCTTGTTCACGACGAGGATGACCGGCAGCCGTGCCTCGAGGGCCTTGCGCAGGACGAACCGCGTCTGCGGCAGCGGCCCCTCGGAGGCGTCGACGAGGAGCATGACGCCGTCCACCATCGTGAGGCCGCGCTCGACCTCGCCGCCGAAGTCCGCGTGGCCGGGCGTGTCGATGATGTTGATCTTCACGTCGCCGTGGCGCACGGCGGTGTTCTTCGCGAGGATCGTGATGCCCTTCTCGCGCTCGAGGTCCATCGAGTCCATGACGCGCTCGGCGACGTCCTGGTTGGCCCGGAAGGCCCCCGACTGCCAGAGCATCGCGTCGACGAGCGTCGTCTTGCCGTGGTCGACGTGCGCGACGATCGCGACGTTCCTGATGTCCCGGCGCGAGGCCGTGGCACCGCTCACGCGGCGGCCACCGTACCGCCCGCGCCGACGGCCCAGTCCGGCGAGACGTCGGGGCCGACGTTGCTCGTGAGGCGGACGAGCGGGAGCGACCCGTCGAGCGTGACGATCCAGATGTCGAGGTTGCCGTCGGTGCCCGACGAGACGTACGCGATGCGCCGGCCGTCCGGCGACCACGCGGGGTCGGTGTCCTGGCGACGGCTCTTCGTGACGTTGCGCTCGCTGCCGTCCGAGACCTTGATGACGTAGATCTCCGAGGACTTCAGCGCGCAGCAACGGTCCACCGCGAGCTTCCGGCCGTCGGGCGACCACGAGGGGTTCGCGTCGGACTCGGCGTTGTCCGTCACGCGGGTGAGCGCGCCGGTCGCGACATCGACGAGCCAGATCTCGGGGAGGCCGCCGCCGCGGTTCGAGGCGAAGGCGACGCGGGTGCCGGTGGGCGACCACGCGGGCCCGCGATCGGAGACGCCGGTCGTCGGGTCGGTGAGCTGTTCGCGCGACCCCGACGAGACGTCGACGATCCACAGCGTGAACGGCGCGTCGGGGGCCGAGCGCGACACGTAGACGATGCTCGTGCCATCCGGCGACCACGCGGGGTCGAGTTCGGTCTGCGCGATGCCCGTGAGGCGGCGGACGCCCGATCCGTCGGCGTTCGCGACGAAGACCCGCTGCTTCGCGGCCGAGCCGCCGATCGCCCGGACGAAGGCGATGCTCCGGCCGTCGGGGCTCGTCGCCGGCGAGGTGTCCGAGCCCGTCGTCACGCGGACGAGGTTCTTCCCCTTCGCGTTCACCGCGTAGAGGTACGGGGCGCCGCTCCGGGAGGAGCGGAAGACGATGCGGCCGTTGCCACCGGGGAACGCCGCGTGCGCGGGTGCCGCCTCGACGAGCACGAGCGCGCACGCGAGGCCGCCCGCGCGCCGGCTCGCGAGGTGCTTCGCACGGGAGGGGCACGCGCCTACCAACGCCGGATGCACGGTAGCAGCGCGCCTTCCCCGCTCCCCCGGTCGGGCGGGGCCGCCGCCCTCGTCCTCGCCCTCCTGGCGGCCCTGGGAGGCCTCCTGACGGCCCCGCCGGCCTCCGCCGGGGTCGAGGCCCTGCCGGGTCGGGTCATCCGCGAGACGGTCGCTCCCGGCATCCAGTTCATCCGGGTCGTGGACGAGGCGACCCCGCGGCGGATCTTCATCCTGCGGATCGACCCGCGGAGGACCGCGACGCTCGACGTCGCGCTCGCGGGCAAGGCGATGCCCGTCCTCGCGAAGCTCTCGGAGATCGTCGCGCGGACGAAGGCGGTCGCCGGGGTGAACGGCGACTTCGGGACGGTGCAGCCCGGACGGCCGGTGCACCCCCTCGCCGAGGACGGCGAGCTCGTGCAGACCGCGATCCAGAACGTCGCGATGTTCTCGGTGTCGCGCGACGGCACGAAGGTCTTCCTCGGCGCGCAGGAGTTCGGTCCGCAGATCGGCCTCGAGGTGCCCTCGCTCGGCCGCACGCTGAAGATCGACCGCTGGAACCGCGGCGGACCCGCGCTCGGTGAGATCGCGGCGTTCTCGACCCGCGGCGGGACGCTCGAGCCGGTGCCGGGGTCGCTCTGCGCGACGCGGCTCATGCCGGCGGGCGACCCGAAGACCGCGGACAGGGGCGGCGGCGCGGTCCGGTCGTACGAGGTCGCGCGCTCGACGTGTTCGCAGGAACCGATGAAGCGCAAGGGCGGCCTCGTCCTCACCGCGCAGCCGGGCACCGACCAGGCGAGCGACCTCCTGTCGCTGCGGCCGGGCGCGACGGTGCGCGTGCGGTGGACGTTCGGGTGGCAGGGGACGTTCGACGCGATCGGCGGCGGACCGATGCTCGTGTCGGGCGGGCAGATCACGCAGGACGCGTGCACCTCGACGGTCTGCAGCAGCGCACCGCGCACGGCGGTCGGCGTGACCGCGGACGGCATCATCCTCCTCGTCGTCGTGGACGGTCGGCAGACCGGATGGTCGAAGGGCCTCGGCATCCTCGAGCTCGCGCAGCTCATGCTCGACCTCGGGTGCCAGCGGGCGATGAACCTCGACGGCGGGGGCTCGTCGACGATGGTGGTCCGCGGCGAGGTCGTGAACCGCCCATCGGACGGATCCGAACGCGGCATCACGAGCGCGATCGTGATCCACGACGGGAACGACCCCGGCGAGGCGTAGCGGCTCGGGTACGACCGGGGCTAGGGCGTCCCCGTCCCGTCGCAGGTCTTGTACGTGTCGAGGTCGGGACCCCCGTCGCACACGTCCGTCCCCTTGCCGCCGTCGATGACGTCGGCCCCCGAGCCCCCGGAGAGCCGGTCCACGCCGCCGCCGCCCGAGAGCCGGTCGTTGCCGCCGTTGCCGGAGATCGTGTCCGGACCGCCCCCGCCGGAGAGGACGTTGCCCCGGGCGTCGCCGACGAGCGTGTCGCCCTTCGAGCCGCCGGTG
>JBJTIF010000056.1:0-3420 GCA_046094825.1 Actinomycetota bacterium | reverse complement strand
CCACCTGGGAGGCGACGACGAAGGCGTCGCCGCGGCCGCCGCCGGCGACGTCGTGGACGAGGTCGTTCAGCCGGCGTCCGAGGAGCGTCCGTGGTTTGTGGAACCCCGGCGTGTCGACGAACACGATCTGCGCGTCCGCGTCGGTCCGGATCGCACGGATGCCGCGGCGGGTCGTCTGCGGCTTGTCGGAGACGATCGCGACCTTCTCGCCGACGAGGGCGTTCACGAGCGTGGACTTCCCGACGTTCGGTCGCCCGAGGACGGCGACGACGCCGGAGCGGTGCGTCATCCGGGCTCCGGCGCGAAGGACCCCGGTCCGAACGCGCCGGGGAGGAGCTCCGACAGCCGGCGCTCGATGCGCCGACCGCCGAGCGTCACGGAGACGACGAGCGGATCCGTCTCGTGTCCGAACTCCCAGAGGGCCTGGCGGCACCCGCCGCAGGGCGGCGTCGGGTCGTCCGCGGCGGTGACGACCGCGACCGCGTCGATGCGACGCTCCCCCGCGAGGACGAGCCCGGCGATCGCGTTGCGCTCGGCGCAGACCGAGATCGGGTACGAGGCGTTCTCGATGTTCACCCCCGCGAAGATGCGCCCCGCGGCCAGGAGCGCCGCGCCGACGGCGAAGCCGCTGTACGGGACGTACGCCTGCGCGCGCGCGTGGGTCGCGGCGGCGATGAGGTCGTCGAGCCGGTCCGTCGTCACGACGCCCCGCCCCGTTCGTCGGCGTCGTCGTCGCGGGCGACGCGGCGGATCCGGATGCGGTCGATCCGACGGCGGTCGACGGCGAGGACGGTGAACGTGAGATTCCGCCACGCGGCGGACTCACCGGGCTTCGGGATCTCGCCGAGGAGGTCGAGGACGAAGCCCGCGATCGTGTCCCATTCGTCCTCCGGGAGCTCCGCCTCGAGCTCCTCCGCGACCTCGGAGATCGGCGCGCGGCCCGCGACGAGCCACTCGTCGGTCCCGACCGCGAGGATCGGCGCCTCGTCGGGGTCGTACTCGTCGGTGATCTCTCCGACGAGCTCCTCGAGGAGGTCCTCGAGCGTCACGATGCCGACGACCGAGCCGTGCTCGTCGAGGACGACCGCGAAGTGGAACTTCTTCGCCTGCATCTCCCGCAGGAGGTCCGCGGCCTTCTTCGACTCCGGCACGAAGCGCGCGGGGCGCAGGAGCGCGGTGAGGTCCTCGCCCTCGAGGCCCTGGTAGACGGCCTTCAGGACGTCCTTCGCGAAGATGATGCCGACGACGTCGTCGAGTGAGCCGTGGAAGACAGGGAGCCGCGAGAAGCCCTCGCGGAGGACCGTCTCCTGGACGTCGCGGAGGGTCGAGGTGTCGGGGATCGCGACGACGTCGGGGCGCGCGCGCATCACCTCGCGGACGACGGTGTCCCCGAACTCGAAGACGGAGTGGATGAGTTCCTCCTCCTCCTCCTCGATCGAGCCCTCCTCGGAGCCCGCCGAGGCCATGTGGCGGATGTCCTCCTCGCTCACGAACGGACCTTCGCGGAGGCCCTTGCCGGGGAGGATGAGGTTCGCGAGCCCGATGAGCGCCTTCGTCGGGAGGTCGAGGACCCGCGCGACCGCGTACGCGAACGGCGCGAGCGCGAGGGCGACGCGGTCGGTGTGGAGCACGCCGAACGTCTTCGCCATCGCCTCGACGACGACGAAGTACAGGAGCGTGAACCCGATCGACGTGAGCGTGACGCCGAGCGAGTCGAAGAGGTGCTCGGCGATGATCGCGACGACGATCGCCGACCCGTTCTGGACCACCATGACCGCGAGGTAGATCGCGTTCAGGGTCCGTGGCGGGTCCGACGCCATCCGCTCGAGGAGCTCCGCGTTGCGGCGACCCTCCTCCTTCAGCGCCCACGCGCGGACCCGCGTGATCCGGGTGATCGAGGACTCGGTGAGCGCGAGGAGCGTCCCGAGGACGACGAGGACCCCGACGGGCAACCAGAGGTACGTCACGGGATCGCCACCCCGCTGTAGCGCTCCTGGAGCGCCCACATCGCGGCGCGCTCCGCGTCCTCCTCGTGGTCGTGGCCGAGGAGGTGGAGGATCCCGTGGACGAGGAGGAGCCGCAGCTCCGCCGCGAGGTCGTCGCGCGTGCGCGCCGCGTACGCCGGGGCGATCACGACGTCGCCGAGGAGCCGCGTGCCGTCCCCGTCGGTGGCCTCGAGCGGGAACGCGAGGACGTCCGTCGGACCGGCCTCGCCGAGGAACCGCTCGTGGAGGCCCGCGATCTCGTCCTCCTCGACGAACGCGACGGAGAGTTCCGCGTCGGCGATCCCCTCCCCACGGAGGACGTCGCGCGCGAGCCCCACGAGCCCGTCGACGTCCACGGCGCGATCCTGCCGGTCATCGACGAGCACGCGGAGATCGTCGCCGTCAGGCACCGGCGGGGCGCTCCGCGTACCGGCGATACGCCTCGACGATGTCCTGGACGATGCGATGGCGAACGACGTCGCCCGCGCCGAGCGACGCGAACGCGATGCCGTCGATCCCCTCGAGGATGTCCTGGACCACGATGAGCCCGGAGCGCTGCCCGCTCGGCAGGTCGACCTGCGTCGTGTCGCCGTTCACGACGGCGCGCGACCCGCTGCCCAGGCGCGTGAGGAACATCTGCATCTGCTCGGGGGTCGTGTTCTGCGCCTCGTCGAGGATGATGAACGCGTCGTTCAGCGTGCGGCCGCGCATGTACGCGAGCGGCGCGACCTCGACGGTGCCCCGCTCCATGAGCCGCGGGAGCGACTCGCCCCCGAGCATGTCGAAGAGCGCGTCGTAGAGGGGCTTCATGTACGGGTCGATCTTCTCGTAGAGCGTCCCGGGCAGGAAACCGAGCCGCTCGCCCGCCTCGACGGCCGGGCGCGTGAGGATGATCCGCGCGACCTCCTTCGCCTGGAGCGCCCGCACGGCGGTCGCGACCGCGAGGTACGTCTTGCCGGTCCCGGCGGGACCGATCGCGAACGTGATCGTCGCGGTCCGCATCGCATCGGCGTACTGCTTCTGCCCGAGCGTCTTCGGCGACACGCCCCGCCCGCGCGCGGAGAGCACCGTGTCGGCGAGCACCTCGGTCGGTCGGGCGGCCTCGCCCTTGATGAGGTCGATCGAACGTCCGACGGCCGCGCTCGTGAGCTCGTGCCCGCGGTCGAGGAGACCGAGGAGCTCCTCGAAGAGGAGCCCGACCCGCTCGGCCTCGCGGTGCGGCCCGCTGATCGTGATCTCGTTGCCGCGCACGACGATCCTCGAGTCGAAGGCGCGCTCGACGAGCTTCAGGAGCTCGTCGCGCTCTCCGAGCAGGGCGACCATCTCGCGGTCGCCGGGCACGAGGATCCGCACGTCGGTCGTGGCACCGGTCACGGACACGGTTGCGGGGACGTCCCCGATCCTCCTGCGACGGGGACCGCCCCACGGCGGTCCC
>JBJTIF010000055.1:0-12103 GCA_046094825.1 Actinomycetota bacterium | reverse complement strand
CGGGGCTGGCGCCCCGGGCCCCGGACCCCCCCCCCCCGGGCGGCCGCGCCCCGGGCGCCGGTGCCGCCCGCCGCCGGGGGGGGGGGGGGGGGGGGGGGGGGGGGGGGGGGGGGCGGGGAGGCCCCGCCACCGGTCGCGACCTCGGGCGACGCGACGGCCGCTCCGACGCTGCCCGACGAACCCGGGGCGCTCCCGGAGTTCGACCTCGCCGACTACGAGGCGCTCCTCGGTGCGCTCCGCGGCACGCCGGTCGTCGTGAACATCTGGGCGTCCTGGTGCGGCCCGTGCAACGAGGAGGCGCCGACCCTCGCCGCGGCCCACGCGACGTACGGCGACCGGGTGCGGTTCTTCGGCGTCGACATCCTCGATTCGCGGGAGGGCGCGCGGGAGTTCATCGCGACGTACGACTGGCGCTACCCGAGCGTCTTCGACCCCGACGGCGCGATCCGCGACGGCCTCGGGCTCCTCGGGCAGCCGGTCACCCTCTTCTACGCGGCCGACGGGACCCTCGTCTCCTCCTACACCGGCGCGATCCCCGGGGCCGAGCTCGAGGCGCGGATCGGCGAGATCCTGCCCGCGGCGGCCTGACCGCAGGCACGCCCGGACCGTCTGCTACCCTTCGCGGTCATGGCAGCCGTCTGCGACATCTGCGGGAAGAAGCCGTTCTTCGGCGAGCAGGTCTCCCACTCCCAGCGGAGCACGAAGCGCCGCTGGAACCCGAACATCCAGCGCGTCCGCGCCCTCATCGAGGGCCGCGCGAAGCGCGTGAACGTCTGCGTCGCCTGCCTGAAGGCGAACAAGGTCCAGCGGGCCGTCTAGGCCGCTGCCCCGCCCCTCACCGGCGCTCCCAGAGCGGGTCCACGGGGCCGATGCCGTGCCCGATGGCGAGCCCGTGCGCGATCGCCTCCGTCACGAAGGCCTTCCCCGCGCGGACGGCGCCGAGGAGCTCGTCGCCGAGCGCGAGCCGCGCGGTGATCGCCGCGGACAGGACGCACCCGGTGCCGTGGGTGTGGACGCTCTCGATCCGCTCGCCGGCGAGCCACTCCCGACGCGTCGCGTCGACGAACAGGTCATCGGCGGTGCCGTCCTCGAGGTGACCGCCCTTCACGAGCACGGCGCGGGCGCCGAGCGCGAGGATCGCCTCCGCCGCGCGGACCATGTCCTCGCGCTCGGCGACCGCGACCCCGGTGAGCGTCGCCGCCTCGGGGAGGTTCGGCGTCACGAGCGTCGCGAGCGGGAGGATCCGCGTGCGGAGCGCCGCGACGGCGTCCTCCGCGAGGAGCGCATGGCCGTGCTTCGACACCGACACGGGATCGACGACGAGCGCGGGGATGCCTCCGGCCTCGATCGCGTCAGCGACCGCCTCGACGATCGCGGTCGAGGCGAGCATGCCGGTCTTCGCCGCGTCGACCCCGAGGTCGTCGACGATCGCGCGGACCTGCGCCGCGACGAGGCCCGGGGTGAGCGCCTCGTAGCCGGTGACCCCCATGGTGTTCTGGACCGTCACCGCGGTGATCGCGGTCGTCCCGAACACGCCGTGCGCGCCGAAGGTGTGCAGGTCGGCCTGGATCCCCGCACCGCCGCCCGAGTCGGATCCGGCGATCGAGAGCGCGACGGGGACGCGGCGCCTCACGCGTAGTGGTGCCAGCCGGGCGCGGGCAACGGCGCCGCGTCCCCGTCGCGCACCCCGACGACCGCGTCGCCCTCGACGATGCGCCCGATCTCCGTGAGCGCCACGTCGAAGGCCTCGGCGAGCCGCGCCCGAGCCGCCGCGACCGCCCCCGCGGGCAGCGTCGCGACGAGCTCGTAGTCCTCGCCACCGCCGAGCGCAGTCGCGAGCGCGTCGAGCCCGTGGTCCGCCGCGCCCTCGCGGAGCGCGGGGTCGATCGGCACGGCGTCGAGGTCGATCTCCGCGCCGACCCCGCTCCGACGGCACAGGCGCGGGAGGTCCTTCGCGATGCCGTCCGAGAGATCCATCATCGCCGTCGCCCCCGCTGCAGCGAGCACCGCCGCCTCGCCGACGCGGGCGATCGGCCGCTGGAACGCGTCGAGGAGCGGCCGGCCCCACCCGCCCGCGACCGCGCGGGAGAGCACCGCCCGCGACGCCCGCGAGAGCGCGAACCCGCCGCCGGCCCCGCCGAGGGCGCCGGTCACGACGATCCGATCCCCCGGGGACGCGCCGCCGCGCGTCACCGCGCGACCGGGGGCGACCTCACCGACGAGCGTCACCGCGATGCACGTGACCGGCGCGCGGTTCATGTCGCCGCCGACGAGCGCGACCGCGTAGCGATCGCACGCCTCGCGCATCCCGCCGGCGAGCTCGACGACCCACGCGCGGTCGACGTCGGGTCCGAGCGCGAGCCCGACGAGCGCGTAGCGCGGCGACCCGGCCATCGCGGCGACGTCGGAGACGTTCACGGTGATCGCCTTCGCACCGAGATCGCGCGCCGCGATGCGATCGGTCTCGAAGTGGATGCCCTCGACGAGGAGATCGGTCGTGAGCACGCCCTCGCCGACGCCCGGCGCGACGAGCGCGGCGTCGTCGCCGATCCCGAGGACGACGCCCGGGTGGTCGCCGGAGAGGACCCGGGACACCGCCTCGATGAGGGCGTCCTCGGAGAGGTCCATGCGGGTGTCGGCCACGGCGCGGTGGGTGAGGGGTCGGCTCCCCCGTGGCTAGACTGTAGCCGCTCGGCTCCGACCGCCGTGCCGCCGCCACCCGGCGATGGAAGAAGGAGATTGCCCGTGCGGGTCGAAGCCCGGACCATCCACGAGAACCCCTCCGCGGAGACGCTCCGCGCCTTCACCGAGGAGATGCCGCAGGCCCGCGTCACGGCGTTCGGCAACGTGAACGTCCAGACGAAGGTCGTGTCGCGGAGCGCCGCGAGCACCCACGTCGTGACCTCGAACCCCGCCTCGACGAGCGGCAAGTCGATGACGCGCGAGGAGTTCGACCGCGTCGCGAAGATCCAGGACGACTACCTCCGCGACAAGGAGGTCATCGTCATCGACGGGTGGATCGGCAACGACCCCTCCTTCCGCACCGCCGCGCGCCTCACGATCGAGAAGGCGAACGCGAACATCGCGGGGATGCAGCAGAAGCTCTACTTCGACCGGACCGATGGCGCCGAGCCCGAGGTCCAGGTCATCTACACCCCGAACCTCCCGATGCCCGGCTACGACAACGACCGGCTCATCGCGGTCGACCTCGAGCGCGGCATCACGCGGGTCTTCAACTCCGACTACTTCGGCGAGTCGAAGAAGGGCGGCCTGCGGATGTGGAACCGCCTCGTCTACGACCGTGGCGGCCTCGCCCTCCACGCGGGCCTGAAGGTCATCCCGACCGCCCGCGGCGAGAAGGTCTTCATGATCATCGGTCTGTCGGGGACGGGCAAGACGACGACGACGTTCACGACGCAGAACGAGTCCCTCCCGGTCCAGGACGACTTCGTCGCGCTCATGCCGGGGGGCAAGGCCTACGGGAGCGAGAACGGCTGCTTCGCGAAGACCTTCAGCCTCGACCCCGACTTCGAGCCGAACATCTACAACGCGGTCGTGAAGCCGAACGCCTACCTCGAGAACGTCTACCAGGACGGCGGGGGCCAGGTGAACTTCTTCGAGGAGTCGTACACGCAGAACGGCCGGGCGGTGTTCCGCATGGAGGACCTCGACCGCTTCCGCGACGCGACCGGCGTCGGGACCGTGGACTACCTCCTCATCCTCAACCGCAACGAGAACATCATCCCGTCGGTCGCGCGCCTCACGCCCCAGCAGGCCGCCGCGTACTTCATGCTCGGCGAGACGACGGGGACGAGCGCGGGCGGCGCGGCCGAGGCCGGCAAGTTCCTCCGCGTACCCGGCACGAACCCGTTCTTCCCGATGTCCCACGGCCTCCAGGGCAACCGGATCCTCGAGCTCCTCGCGACGCACCCGATCGAGACGTACCTGCTGAACACCGGCCGCGTCGGCGGGAAGGACTCAGACGATCGCTCGAAGAAGGTGAAGATCCCGCACACGTCCGCGTGCGTGAAGGGGATCGCCGAGGGCTCGATCATCTGGGAGGACGACCCCGACTTCGGCTACCACGTCGCGAGCCAGGTGGCGGACTTCGACGACGTCGAGCTCCTCCAGCCGCGCCGCCTCTACGAGCGGCAGGGGCGGATGGACGAGTACGGCGTCCTCGTCGAGCGGCTGAAGACCGAGCGCGTCGAGCGGCTCGAGGAGTTCCCCGAGCTCACCGCCGAGATCGTCCGCGCGGCCGGCTAGTCCTCGGCGCCCGGTCGGCGGCCGAGGAACACCCCGGCGACGAGCTGGAGCGTCGCGAGCACGAGCGGGACGAGCAGGTACCACCGGTACGTCGCGAGTTCCTCGGCCGCCGCGACGCCCGTCGCCTCGATCGTCGCCGCGATGAGGAAGAACCCGGCGAACGCGAACCACAGGCCGACGCGACCGGTCACGTAGAGCGCGAACAGGACGTGGTCCGCGAGGTCGCGCCCGACGAAGCCGCGGCGGGTCCAGCGCCAGAGCGAGCGGACGCCGCCGGAGAGGAACGCGACGGCGAGGATCGCCTCGACCGCGTTCACGCGGCCGCCCGTCCGAGCGCGGCGAGGACGTCCTCGTCGCTCGCCTGACCGAAGTCGCGGTACCACTCCCCGACCGCGCCGAACGACGCGGGCACCTCGAGGACGACGCGGGACGCACCCGCGGCGCGAGCCCAGCGGATCGCCGCGATCGCGGTCGAGCCCGTCGCGATGCCGTCGTCGACGAGGACCGCCTCCTCGAGCGCGCCGCGGAGATCGGCCTCCCGGAGCCCGAGCAGGGCGAGCGCCTCGTGGTCGAGGATCGCGACACCGGGCGCCACCGCGCCGAGCGCGACCTCGGGGTTGCCCGGCGCGCCGACCTTGCGGACGACCGCGACGTCGCACGCGACGTGGAGCCCCTCGGCGAGCGCGTCGGCGACGAGCACCCCGCCCCGCGCGATGCCGAGGACGATGGGCTCGCGTTCGCCGAGGTCGGCGACCGGACCGACGAGGCGTCGCCCGGCGTCCGCGCGGTCCGCGAACACCGTCACGGTGCCTGCTCCTCGCCGAGCGCCTCCTCGACCTGGCGCCGCGCCTCCTGCTCCTCGAGCTCGCGCCGGCGGTCCTCCTCGATGCGCTCCGGCGGCGGCATCGGACGACGGAGGCGGCGGTACGCCGCGAGCGGATCCGTCGCCCCGGCCTCCTTCTTCGCGCGTCGGCGCCGTGCGGTCATGGCTCCATGATGGCACCGCCCCGCGACCCCCGTCGGCGCGCTCGCGGGGCCGGGCGTACGATCGGCGCATCCGTCCGAACCGTCCGAAGGGGGAACCCCGATGGTGCAGGCCTACATCCTGATCCAGACCGAGGTCGGCAAGGCCGCGGGGGTCGCCCGCGCGATCCGGGAGATCGCCGGGGTCGCCGAGGCCGAGGACGTCACGGGTCCCTACGACCTCATCGTCCGCGCGGAGGCGGCCGACGTGGATGCGCTCGGCAAGCTCGTCGTCGCGAAGGTGCAGGCGGTCCCGGGCATCACCCGGACGCTCACCTGCCCCGTCGTGAACCTCTGACGCGACCCTCCGGGGTCAGCGCGCGTCGGCCGCGCGCTCGAGCGCGAGATCGACGAGCCGCGACACGAGGTCGCGGTAGGGCAGTCCCGACGCCTCCCAGAGCTTCGGGTACATCGAGATGCTCGTGAAGCCCGGGATCGTGTTCAGTTCGTTCACGACGAACGCCCCGTCCGCGCGCAGGAACAGGTCGACGCGCGCCATCCCCGCGCAGTCGAGCGCCTGGAACGTCGCGATCGCGAGCCGCTGCACCTCCGCGAGCTGCTCGGGCGCGAGCGACGCGGGCACGATGAGGTCGGTCCCGTCGTCATCGAGGTACTTCGCCTCGTAGCTGTAGAACGCGTGGCGTCTCGGCGCGATCTCGCCCGCGATCGAGGCGACGGGGTCGTCGTTGCCGAGGACGGCGCACTCGATCTCGCGGTGGCCGGTGAGCCCCGCCTCGACGACGGCCTTGCGGCCGTACGCGAACGCGAGGTCGAGGGCCGCGGGCAGCGACGCCGCGTCGTCGACGCGCGAGATCCCGACCGAGGACCCGAGCGCGGCGGGCTTCGCGAAGACCGGGTAGCCGAGGTGCGCCGCCCGTGCCTCGACGGCCTCGGGGTCCTCGCGCCACTCCCGCTCGACGACGACCTCGTGCGCGACGACGGGGAGCCCCGCCGCGCGGAGCACCGCCTTCTGCGCGGCCTTGTCCATCCCGAGGGCGGAGCCGAGGACGCCCGACCCGACGTAGGGGACGCCGGCCATCTCGAGGAACCCCTGGATCGATCCGTCCTCCCCGTGCGGTCCGTGCAGGACCGGGAAGACGACGTCGACGGCCACGCGCGTGCCGTCGTCGACGACGAGCGCGCGTCCCCCCGGCGTCTGGTCGAGCGCGACCGCCGGGCCCGCCGCCGCCGCGATCTCCGCGAGCCCACCCGAGGGCAGCGGCGGCGGCGGGCCCTGGGGCAGGAGCACCCAGCGACCGGCCTTCGTGATGCCGATCGCGATCGCCTCGAAGCGGTCGGGGTCGAGCGCCGCGAGGACCGACCGCGCGGACAGGACCGAGATCTCGTGTTCGGCGGAGCGCCCGCCGAACAGCACCGCCACGCGGAGCCGCGTCACGCGCGCCCCAGCGCGGCGTCGACGTCGGTGAGGAGATCGTCGACGTCCTCGAGGCCGACGCTCATCCGGACGAGCCCGTCGGCGATGCCCGCGGCGCGCCGCGCCGCGGGGTCCATCTGCCGGTGCGTCGTCGAGGCGGCGTGCCCGACGAGCGAGTGGCTGCCGCCGAGGCTCGTCGCGACCCAGATGAGCTCGAGCGCGTCGCAGAAGGCCTTCCCGCCGTCGACGCCGCCCGCGACCTCGAACGAGAGCATCCCGCCGCAGCCCTTCGGGAGCACGCGCAGGGCGACCTCGTGGTCGGGGTGCGACGGGAGCCCCGCGTAGTGGACGCGCTCGATAAGCGGGTGGTCCTCGAGGTGCCGCGCGATCGCACGGGCGTTCTCGGTGTGGCGCTCCATCCGCAGGCCGAGCGTCATGAGGCCGCGCATCGCGAGCCACGCGTCGAACGCCGACATCGTGCCGCCGGTGTCGATCGCGGTCGCGCGGAGCGCGGCGCGCTCGGCCTCCCCCGTGCAGACGACGCCCCCGATGAGGTCGTGGTGCCCGCCGATGTACTTCGTCGCGGAGTGGATCACGTGCGAGAACCCGAACCGCGCGGGCTCGCACAGGTACGGCGAGGCGAACGTGTTGTCGACGACCGCGGGGATCCCCGCGGCGCGGGCGAGCGCGCCGAGCGTCTCGAGGTCGGCGACCGTCATCGTCGGGTTCGCGATCGTCTCGACGTAGAGGAACGCCGCTCCCGGGATCGCGGCCGCGACCGCGTCGGGGTCGCGCGCGTCGACGAGGTCGACCGTCACGCCGGCGCGGGGCGCGAGCTTCGTCGCGATCGAGTACGTCCCGCCGTAGAGCTCCCGGGCCGCGACGACACGGTCGCCGCCCGCCGCGAGCGTCGTGAACACCGTGTGGATCGCGGCCATCCCCGACGCGAACCCGAACGCCGCCTCGGTCCCCTCGAGGTCGGCCATGAGCCGCTCGAACGCCTCGACGGTCGGGTTGCCGTACCCGCGGCTGTAGGTCGAACCCGGGCGGCGGAAGGCGATCGTCTCCGCGTAGTCCTCCGACGACTCGAACCGGAACGTCGACGCGAGGTGGATCGGGACGGAGGAGGGCTCCTGGTCGAGGCGGGCCGGCTCGGGGTGGACCGCGCGGGTCGTGAAGCCGCGCCGCCGCTCGTCGGTCATGCCGCGGAGCCTACCGCCGGTCCCATCGGGCGGGGTAGCGAGCGCGGAGGTCGAGCACCATCTCGCGGAGCGTGTCCATGAGCGCCTGCGTGTCGCGACGGAGCTCGTCGGAGTCCTCGACCGAGCGCGACCGGGGCGGGATCGGAGGACCGACCTTCGCCCAGAGCGGCCGACCGAACCGCAGGCTCCCCTTGCCGCTCTTCTGCCAGATGTGCTGCGGGCCCCACGAGGCGAGCGGCGTGATCGGCACCCCGGTCATCCGCGACAGCCGGACCGCGCCGGTCTTGCCCTGCATCGGGAGGAAGTCCGGATCCTTCGTCACGGTCCCCTCGGCGTAGAGGACGACGACCTCGCCGCGCTCGACCGCCGCGCGCGCCGCATCGAGCGCGTCGCGGTCCCCGGTGCCGCGCCGGACCGGGATCTGCCCGGCGCCGCGGAAGATCGTCCCGACGACCGGGATGTCGAAGAGTTCGGCCTTCGCGAGGTACCGCGGCCGACGACCCGCGCGGATGAGCGCGTTGCCGCTCACGAACTGGTCGAAGTACGAGATGTGGTTGCCGACGACGATGCCCGGTCCCGTGCGCGGGAGGTGCTCCTCCCCCTCGATGTGCCAGTTGAACCAGAGCTGGTTCGGCCGGATGAGGATCGGCTCGGCGAGGACGTACCAGGGCTCCACGGGGCCGGAGTCTAGTCCGCGGACCCCGCTAGCCTTCCTCCCATGCGCATCGTCGCGATCCCCGTGAAGTCCCTCGACCGGTGCAAGGGCCGGCTCGCCCCGGTGCTCTCGCCGCTCGAGCGCGCGGCGCTCACGCTCGCCATGCTCGAGGACGTCCTCGACGCGTGCGCCGAGCACGCCGGGTGGGAGACCTGGGTCGTCTCGCCCGACGAGTCGGTCCTCGAGGTCGCCGCGCGACGACGCGTGAAGCCGGTCATCGAGGAGTCCGGTCCGCTCGCGACGGCGATCGCGCAGGTCGAACGGCTCGCGAAGGAGCGTTCGGCCGACGCGCTCGCGATCCTGCCGGGCGATCTCCCGACCCTCACCGGCGACGCGCTCGGGCGCGCGCTCCACACGCTCGGCTCGGTCGTCCTCGCGCCATCGCGCGACGGACGCGGCACGAGCCTCCTCCTGCGGCGACCGCCGCGCTGCATCCGCGCGCGGTTCGGCCCCGATTCGCTCGCCCGGCACCGCGCGCTCGCCGAGGAGCGCGGCCTGCCGGTCGCGATCGTCCGCGAACCGACGCTCGCCTTCGACCTCGACGTCCCCGCCGATCTCCGCGCGCTCCTCACCGCTCCCGATGGCGGTCGCGCACGCCGGGCGGTCGCCGAGATGCAGGTCGAGGAGCGCCTCGCGCGGCTCGCGTGAGCGCGGACGGCAGGCGGTATCCTCCGCCGCGGGACGCCGTCCGGGAGGGACGCTGATGGCACAGGGGACGATCAAGGACTTCGACGAGACCGAGCGGACGGGTTCGCTCCTGCTCGACGACGGCACGGAGATCGCCATCGACGCGACCTCGATCGAGGGGACCGAGATCCGGATGCTCCGCCTCGGTCAGCGGGTGCGGTTCGACGTCACCGACGAGGCCGGGCGCAAGATCGCGCGCGACCTCCACATCGTCACGTTCGCCTAGCGCGACCCCGACGGCCGCACGCGCGTCGACCGCACCGGGTGCTCGGGCGTCCGACGTTCGACGGCGTCCTTGAACTCCTTGCCGGGCGTGAACCACGGCACGTCACGCGCCGGCACGACGATCGGCTTCTCGGGCTCGCGGGGGTTGCGGGCGACCCGCTCGTTGCGCCGACGGCGCTCGAACGTCCCGAACCCGACGAGCGACACGCGGTCGCCCCGCGCCACGGACTCACGGATGACCTCCATGAGCCCGTCCACGACGCGACCTGCCTCGGCCTTGCTCGCGCCCGTGCGCGCGGCGACGTCTGCGATGAGTCCGTTCTTGTTCATCCACGCACCTCCCAGGTGCTTCCACACTAGGTTCGTCGGCCAGGCACGACAAGCACCGCGCTCTGGGAACATCCGGGCATGTCCGACCGCGCAACCTCCCGGCGACGGCTCCGCGCCGCGTCCCTCGTGGCAGCCGCGATCGCAGCAATGTCCGCCATCGCGGGGTGCAGCGGAGCTCCGACCTCGACGCGCGACTTCGTCCGCTACCACGACCCCGAAGGCGTCTTCGTCGCCGACCTGCCCGCGGGCCACACGCTCTCCCCCGCCGAACCGCGCGCCGAGGGCCAGACCGCGCCGGGCGTCCTGGCCGGTGTCGTGGCCGAACCCCCGGGCGCCGCGTCGCCGTCCTCGGCGCTCGGCGGTGGGACGGCGCTCGCGACCGATCCCGATCGCACGTCGTTCCAGGTCCTCGTCGTCACCTCGGGCGGATTCGAGTCGCTCGACGACATGGTCCTGTCGTACCTCACGCTCGATCCGTCGATCGACGTCCGCGAGGAGCGACCGATCGAGGTGGACGGCGATCCCGGCCGGCTCGTCGTCGCGGACGTGCTGGGCGACGGCGCGACGGCGGCCGGCATCGCCGCGGTCTTCTCGCTCGGCCACGGCGGGACCGGGGTGATCCTCGCGGTCGTGTTCCCGCCGGGGACCTGGGAGGCCGAGCGCGCGGACTTCCAGCGGCTGCTCCGGTCCTTCCGGACCGGCCTCGCCCCCGGAGAACTCGCCGTCCCCTTCTAGGCGCGGACCGCGGCCTTGCTAGCATGGGCACGCACGCGGTGGCCCGTGGTGTAACGGCAGCACGACTGACTCTGGATCAGTTAGTCCTAGTTCGAATCTAGGCGGGCCAGCCACGAACGGAGGGTCGGGGCGCCGGAGGCGCCCCGCCCCTTCCGCGTTGCGGGACGAGTCGCCGGACTAGAAGAGCCGGGGCTCCGCGGCCACCTCGTCGAGCAGTTCGGGTCCTTCGTTCCGCGCGTTCGACACGACCGTCGACACGCGCCGCGCGAGGAGCGCCGCATCGGGGGCGGGACCGAGCATCGGGAACAGCTCCTCCCGCGGAGTGTCGGGATCGAGCCACCGCGACAGCCCGTCGCCGAACGCCATCGCGGGCATCCGATCGTGGATCGCGCCGACGACGGCGTTCGCCTCGGTCGTGATGAGCGAGAAGGCGCGGATCGGCTCACCGTCGGGGGTGACCGACGGCACGGAGATGCCGAGCAGCGCGAAGCACGGCCCGTCCGCGGGGAGGAACGCCCAGGGCTGGCGTCGCCCGGCCGGCGCGGTGCTCAGTCCGCCGGCCGCGAGGTGCTCGGGGTTCTCCCACTCGTAGAACCCGTCGACCGGCACGAGGACGCGCGCCGTCCGGAAGGCCTCGCGGAACGACGGCAGGCGATCGACGGTCTCCGCTCGGGCGTTGAAGAGCGGTCGACCCTGCGGGCCTCCGGGGAGCCCCCACACCGCGCGCTCGAGGCGCCGGAGGTTCCCCTCGGGCGAAACGATGAGGGCGAACTCGCTCGGCGGGAGGTTCCACCGGGGGCGCCATCCCGTGCCCGGCCCGAGCGCAGGCTCGAGCACAGCGTCCATCGCCCTCGCGACCTCGTCGGGGGGAGTGGCCTGCACGATCCGTCCGCACATGGCACGAGGCTAACGGCCCGGTGGCACAGTTGGTCGGTGCGAGGATGCCCTTGCGGCGGATCGCTCCCCGTGGGAGGCTCCCCATCGTCAGATGGGACTCACCTGGGGGAGGTGACAGATTTGAAGAAGCTCATCGCAGGCATCGTGATGTCCGCGCTGCTGTTCATGGCCCTCGCCGTGCCGGCCGTGGCGGGCAACAAGTGGGGCAACCGGCCGGGCGACGGCTCGTCGGCTGGCAGCGAAAGTGGCGCGAATGAGGGCTACTGCGGCGGCAAGAACATGAGCAAGTACTGGTACGAGATCTACTGCTAGGAAGGCATGAGTTCTCGAAGGGGCGGGGGCCGTAGGCCCCCGCCCTGTTCGTTTCCCGATCAGTAGGAGAGGACCGCGTCCGCCTCGAGCGCCATGCGGATGAGATCGGTCGGCGGACCGAGCTGCACCGGCAGGCCGCCCACGTCACCCTCGCCGATCCCCCGCGCGACGCCCGAGAGCTTCGAGGCGAAGAGCTTCCCTCCGCCCGCGACGAACGCTTCGAGGTGTTCCTTGAACGTCCCGATCCCGACGCCCTGGACGGCGTCCACCGTGGGCGGACGCAGGAGGCTCACCGCGTCGCCCGCGAAGAACGCGCTCACCTCGTGCCCGTCCGCG
>JBJTIF010000054.1:0-3085 GCA_046094825.1 Actinomycetota bacterium | reverse complement strand
CGCCCGCCCCCCCCCGCCCCCCCCCCCCGCGGCGGCGGCGGGCCGCCCCCCCCCGGGGGGGGCCCCGCCCGCCCCGCCCCCCCCCCCCCCCCCCCCCCGACTCATTCCGCGGGCTGCTCGAGCCCGGCGCGGGCGATGCCGTAGAGGAGCCCGACGACGCCGGCGGCGCTGAACGCGACGAGGCCGGCCCACGGGAGCGGGGACTCCTGCGGTCCGAGCCCGGCGAGCAGGTGCGCGCCGAAGACGACGAGCGAGGCGACCGCGCCGAACACGAAGGTCCACGAGAACCACCAGAGGGTCTCGACGCGGTGCCCGATGATCACCTGCATGAGCCCCGTCATGATCGCCTGGAGGCCGACGAGCCGGATCCACGTGAGGTTCGGGACGACCTGGTCGAGGGCCCCCATCGCCGTGCCCGGCGCGACGAGGAGCGCGACGCCGCCCGCGAGGTGCGCGACCGCGGAGAGGTAGAGGAAGCGGCGGAGGAGGATCAGGCGGACCGCCCCCGCATCGCGATCGCTTCGATCCGGTCGGCCGCGCGCGCGAGGCCGTCGCGGCCGCGGATCTCGCGACCGGCCGCATCGAGCCGCGCGCGGAGCGCGCCGTCGCCGAGGAGGCGCTCGATCGCCGCGGGCAGCTCGCCGTCGGCGAACCCGTACGTGTCGAGCCGGACGCCGAGGCCGAGCTCGTCCATGCGCTGCGCGTTGTCGTACTGGTCCCAGAACAGGGGCAGGAGCACCATGGGCTTGCCGAAGTGCAGCGACTCGGTCGTCGTGTTGTTGCCCCCGTGGGTGATGACGAGGTCGACCTGGGGGACGATCGAGGTCTGCGGTAGCCGGCCCTCGCCCCACATGTTGTCCGCGAGCGCGAACTCCTCGGCCCGGGGGCCCTTCGACACGATGTAGCGGTGCGGCGTCCCCGCGAGGACCGCGACCAGACGCTGCATGAGGCCGACGTCGGCGGACCCGAGCGACCCGAGCGACAGGTAGATGAGCGCACCCTCGCCCTCCCGGATCGACGCCGGGATCGCGAACGGCTCGTCGGTCGTGCGGACGGAGGAGTCGATCCGGTGCCACGTCGGACCGAGGGTCCGCGAGCGCGGGTAGTCGGCGATCTCCGGGAAGAGGTAGAGGTTCAGGTGCTCGGACTCGTGGATGAACTCGAGGTCGGGCAGCGGCGGGGCGCCCTGCTCGACCACCCAGGCGTTCGTCTCCTCCCAGAGCGGTCGGTGCGTGCGCTCGTACTCGGTCCAGTAGTCGGCCCACGCCGAGCGGTCGGCGATCGGCAGGCCGGAGTACGGCGGCGGGAGGTCGGGGTCCTTCACCTCGAGCGGGTTGCACGAGACGATCCGGACGAACGGCGCGCCGCACGTCATGAGCGCGGGGAAGCAGTTCACGTTGTCCTCGACGACGACGTCGGGGCGGACCTCGTCGAGGATGCCCTCGAGCTGCGGCTGGCAGTACCGCGCCCCGTCGACGAGCGAGCGCCACACGGGCTCGACGAAGGTCGCGAGCTGCTCGATCGTCGGCTTGCGGAACTCCGGCGCGGTCTCCGTGATGAAGTCGGTCCAGAACTGCCCGGCGTCCTGCTCGCCGCCGCTCGGCGGCGCGAGGTCCACGAGCGTCTCCTCGAACCCGAGCGGCTCGAGGCGGCCCTTCCACGAGGCCTCCGCCGCGAAGACGACGCGGTGGCCGCGACGCTCGAGCACCTTGCCGATGCCGACGCAGTTGTTCGTCGGTCCGTAGGCGCTCTCGGGCATGAAGACGATCGTGCGACGCTCGCTCACGGGTCCCTCCTCTGTTGCCCGGAGTATGGGGGCCGTGGCAGGATGCCCGCAACGCTGGGGGGCACGAGGTTCCCCATCGCACAGGGGAGGGACCGATGCGGCGCAACGGCTGGAAGCTCGCCGCGTGCACGCTCGTCCTCGCGCTCGCGGCTTCGGCCTGCGGGGGCGGCGACGGGGGGAGCGCGACCGATGGGGGTGGCGACACGGGGGGCACGACGCCCGAGCTCGGCGGCACCCTCGTGATCTCGAACTGGGACGCGTACCTGCCGGAGGGCATGATCGAGGCGTTCGAGGCCGAGACCGGCGTCGACGTCGAGCTCGCGCTCCACACGACGAACGAGGACATCATGGGCAAGCTCACGGCCGCGAACGGCACGGGGTTCGACCTCGTCTTCGTCTCCGGTCCGTTCGTCCAGCAGCTCGTCGGCCTCGGGTGGGCGGCGTCGATCGACGCCGCGCAGATCCCGAACCTCGCGAACCTCGACGCGGAGGCCTTCGAGCTCGGCTACGACCCGGGCAACACGCACTCGGTCCCCTACACCTGGGGCACGACGGGCATCTGCTACCGCACCGACCTCGTCGCCGAGGCGCCGACCTCGTGGAACGTCTTCCGCGAGCCGACGCCCGACCTCGAGGGCAAGATGACGATGCTCGCGACCGATCGCTGGCTCCTGCAGCCCGCGCTCCTGAGCTCCGGCGCATCGATCAACGCGACCGACCCCGCGACCCTGGAGGCCGCAGCGGCGTGGACGATCGACGCGAAGCAGAACCTCCTCGGCTTCGACGACACGACGTTCTACTCGAAGCTCGTCTCGGGCGAGGCCTCGCTCGTCCAGGCCTGGGACGGCTGGTGCAACTACGGCATCGCCGAGAACCCCGACATCGCGTACGTGATCCCCGACGAGGGGAGCGATCTGTGGACCGACGCGATGGTCGTCATGGAGTCGAGCGCGAACAAGGCCGCGGCGTACGCGTTCATCGACTTCATCCTGCGTCCGGAGAACGGCAAGGCCGTCGCGGAGTACGTCCTCTACAAGGTGCCGAACAGCGCGGCGATGGCGGAGGTCGACCCGGCGCTCATCGAGCAGTTCCCTAACCTCGGGTTCCCGGCCTCGCAGCTCCTCGGCTACGAGGCGATGGCGGACCTCGGGGCCGATGGGCTCCAGACCTGGTCTCAGGCCGTCACCGAAGCGAAGGCGGCCTGACCCTGGCGACGGTCGAGGGGGGCGGGGGGGCGGCGCGCGGGGGCGCCGCCCCCCCCCCCCCCCCCCCCCCCCCCGCCGCGGGGGCGCGGGCCGC
>JBJTIF010000053.1:0-2825 GCA_046094825.1 Actinomycetota bacterium | reverse complement strand
TCGAGACGGTGTCGATCATGATCCGCATCGCGTCGACCGCGGCGGCGTCGGCGGCGTGCTTGTCGCCGCGTCCGATCCACCGCGCGGCCGCGAGCGCTGCGGCCTCCGTCACGCGGACGAGCTCGAGCGCGTGGTTGCGGTCCGGCCGAGCGGTCACGGGCGACCTCCGCGGATGCGGGTTGCGGACGCGGTCATCCTAGCCGCGGGGGCGGGACGAGGCCGTGCTCCGCGTACCACGTGAGCGCACGTCGGAGCGTGTCCTCGAGCGGCGCGTACGCGAGACCGAGCTCGCGGGTCGCCCGCGATCCGTCGTAGCGGTGTCCGTGGAGGAGCGTCGTCACGGACTCCGCGCAGATGCGCACGGAGCGTCCGGTCGCGCGAGAGACGAGGGAGCCGGCCGCGCCGGCCGGGACGCCGATCGCGCGCGCGACGGGCGTCGGCACGAACCGCGCGCGTTCCGGCACCCCCCAGATGCGGCGGAGCGTCGCGACCGCGTCGCGGATCGGCACGGACGCACCGGCGAGCACGTAGCGCTCGCCGGGCACCCCGCGCTCGGAGGCGAGGAGGTGGCCCGACGCGCAGTCCTCGACGTCGACGATCGAGATCCACGTGTCGACGAGGACGGGGAGCCGCCCTCCGACGAGGTCGAGGATGAGCCGCGCGGAGCCCCGGGTGCGACCGGGTCCCTGGACCGAGGCGGGGTTCACCGCGACGACCTCGATGTCGAGGGCCGACCCGAGCGCGAACGCGAGCCGCTCTGCCGCGAACTTCGAGCGCTCGTAGCGGGAGAGGAACCGTCCCCGATGGGTGGTGCGCTCGTCGCCGATGGCGCCGCGCGCCTCGCCGAGCGTCGCCGCGGAGGAGGTGTGGACGACGCGGCGGACCCCGGCGGCGGCGGCCTCGCGGATCACGATCTCCGTGCCCTCGACGTTCAGCCGCTGCATCGCCCGGTGGTCGGCGCGGCACAGGCCGCTGCGACCCGCGAGGTGGAGGACGAGGTCGCACCCCGCGGCCGCGCGACGGACGGCGGCGGCGTCGAGGACGTCGCCGTCGACGGGTTCGGCGCCGAGGTCGCGGGCGATCGCCGCAGAGGCATCGGAGCGGACGAGGACGCGGACGTCGTCGCCGCGTCCGACGAACCGGCGGACGACCGCCGCGCCGACCGTCCCCGTGCCGCCCGTGACGAGCGTCGTCGTCACGCGATCACCCCGTCGCCCGGAACGCGCCCCGGAACCGCGCGAAGTAGTCCACCGCGGACCACACGGTGAGCGCCCCGGCGAGGAGCATCACCCAGCCGTGGAGCGCGAGGGGACCGAGGTCGGGACCGAGGGCGACGATCGCCATCCCGATCGCGAAGAACTGCACGACGGCCTTCCACTTCCCGAGCGCGGATGCGCCGACGTCCGCGCCGCCGGTCGCGACGACGCCCTTCAGGCCGAGGACGAGCAGCTCGCGCCCGATGATGAGGAACGCGACCCACGCCGATGCCCGTCCGACCTCGACGAGCGCGAGGAGCGTCCCCGAGACGAGGAGCTTGTCCGCGGTCGTGTCGAGGAACGACCCGAGGGGCGTCGCGAACGACCACCGCCTCGCGAGGTACCCGTCGAGGAGGTCCGTGAGCGCGGCGATCGTGAAGAGGACGGTCGCGACGACGAGGATCGGCACGGTGACGAGCGGTTCGCCGTCCGTGCCGCCGCCGTCGGGTCCGAGCAGGACGAGGCCGATGATGACCGGGACGAGGAGGACGCGGAGCCAGGTCACGGCCCCGAGGACGAGGCGTCCGCGGTCGGCGTTCGTCGTCACGGGGCCGGAGCCTACCGGGCCGCGGCAGCCCGGAGCAGCGCGCGCACCTCGTCGCCGGAGGCGGCCGCGAGGGCGCGTCCGGCGAGGGCTTCCGCCTCGGCGAGCGTGATGCCGCGGAGCGCCTCCTTCACGAGGGCGATCGCGGGCGCGCCCATCGAGAGCTCGCGCACCCCGAGGCCCACGAGGACGATCGCGGCGAGCGGGTCCGCGGCGAACTCCCCGCAGACCCCGGTCCACCGTCCGGCGGCGATGCCGGCGTGGGCGGTCCGGGCGATGAGCGAGAGGACCGCGGGGTGGAAGGGGTCCGCGATCCGCGCGACCCGGTCGTTGCCGCGTTCGGCGGCGAAGACGTACTGCGTGAGGTCGTTCGTCCCGATCGAGGCGAAGTCGGCCTCGGCGGCGAGCCGGTCCGCGGCGAGCGCGGCGGCGGGGACCTCGACCATGACGCCGATCTCGGCGGTGCCGCCCCCGACGGCGGTGCGGGCCTCGTCGTACGCCGCCCGCGCGGCGCGGAACTCCTCGACCGTCGCGACCATCGGGAACATCACGCGGATCGGGTGCTCCGCCGCGACGCGGGCGATGGCGCGGAGCTGCGTCGCGAGGAGCTCCGGACGCGCGAGGCCGAGCCGGATCCCGCGCAGGCCGAGGAAGGGGTTCGCCTCCGGTTCCTGGCGCAGGATGGGCAGCGGCTTGTCGGCGCCCACGTCGAGGGTCCGGATCACGAGCGGTCGGCCCTCGAGCGCGACCGCGGCGCGTCGGTAGGCGTCGGTCTGTTCGTCCTCGTCCGGCAGGTCACCGCGTCCGAGGAACAGGAGCTCGGTGCGGAAGAGCCCGACGCCGTCGCACCCGGCGGCGATCGCCGCCGGCACCTCGTCGGGCGTTCCGATGTTCGCCGCCACCTCGACGGCGACGCCGTCCGCGGTGGCGCCGCGCGCGCATGGCACGACGCGATCGCTGCCGCGGCACGGGCGTGGGAAGGGCTCGAGGACCCCTACCTCCGCGCGCGCGCCGGCGACCTCCGG
>JBJTIF010000052.1:0-2182 GCA_046094825.1 Actinomycetota bacterium | reverse complement strand
CGGCGCGCGAGGCGGCGGGCGGCTAGGCTCGGGCGCATGCGCGACCTCCTCGTGCCCGCCGCCTCGCGCGCCGTTCGCCCGCCGGGGGTAGCATCCGCGCGTGGCACCCCGGGGGGACCTCGACCGATTCTGGCGGATCGCGCTCCCACCCTTCTCCGCCCTCACGCACCTGCTCCTGCGTCTCCGCGTCCGCGGGGCGGAGTACGTCCCGGCGAGCGGTTGCGCGCTCCTCGCGAGCAACCACGTGAGCTCGCTCGACGGCATCGTCCTCGCCGTCGAGACGGCCCGTCGGACGCGGCGACGGACGAGGTTCCTCGTCGCGGCGGAGTTCTTCGACAACCGGGTGTACGGCCCGGTCCTCCGCAGGGCCGGGCAGATCCCCGTCCACCGCGGCAGCCGCGATCTCGCCGCTCTCTCGGCAGCCCGCGAGGCCCTCGAGGTGGGGACGCTCGCCGGCATCTACCCCGAGGGAGGCGTCGCGGAGTTCCCGGACCAGGGCGTACGCCCGGGCAAGAGCGGCGCGGCGCGGCTCGCGCTCTCGACCGGCTGCCCGGTCATCCCGATCGGCATCTGGGGGAGCCAGGTGCGCTGGCCCTACCCCGGGTTCTCGTTCCGTCGGCTCTGGCGCCGTCCGACCGTCGCGCTCAGCTACGGGGCGCCGATCCCCGCCGACGGACGGGCCGACGACGCGCACGACCTCAACCGTTTCACCGACCGCCTCATGGCGGCGATCACCGATCAGACGAACCGTGCCCGCACGATGACCGAGGAGGTCCGATGAGCCAGGCCGACGCGCTCCCCGAGGAGCGCAGGTACCGACGCAAGCTCCTGCGGCTGCTGTCGGCCGCGACGTTCTTCGAGGGCTACGACAACTACGTCCTCTCGTTCGTCCTCGCGCCGACGATCGCGTTCTTCGGCGCCACCGAATCGAGCGTCGGTGGACTGAACCTCATCGTGAGGATCGGCACGGTGCTCTCGTTCGTGCTCGCCGCGCAGGCCGACCGCCTCGGACGCAAGCGCCTCCTGCTCATCACGATCCTCGGGTACACGGCGGCCACCGTGGCGACGGCCCTCGCGCCGAGCCTCCAGGCCGTCGCGTACATGCAGGCGGTCGCGCAGATCTTCATCGGCGCCGAGTGGGCGGTCGCGATCACGATGGTCGTCGAGGAGTTCCCGCCCGACGAGCGCGGACGCGGCCTCGGCATCGTGACCTCGATGCAGACCTTCGGGGCGATCGCGGTCGGCATCCTCGGGTTCGCCGGGCTGAACGAGATCGGCATCTTCGGGCCGGGCGAAGGATGGCGCGCCTTCTACCTCGTCGGGATCATCCCGCTCGTCCTCATCGCGTTCGGGCGCCGCGGGCTCCGCGAACCGCACCGCCACGCCGCCGTCCGCGAGGACGCCTCGCTCGACCACGTCTCGATCTGGGAGCCCTGGAAGCCCGCGATCCGCAGGATCCTCATCCCGGTCGGCCTCGTGCAGTTCCTCCGGTTCACCGCGGTCTCGTCGGCGGCGTTCTGGTGGGCGTACTACGCGCAGGAGGAGGTCGGCATGAGCGTCGCCCTCTCGGGGATCTTCCTCGCCGCCTCCGGCCTCGTCGGCGCGATCGGGTTCTTCGTCGCGGGGCGCCTCATGGACCGCATCGGTCGCATCCCGACGTTCGTCGGGTACATGATCGGGGCCCTCGTGACCGGGATCGCGACCTTCAACATCGACGCGCCCTGGGTGATGTTCCCCTTCTTCTGCCTCTCGATCTTCTTCGGCCTCGGCTCCGTCGCGGTCACCTCGGCGATGGCGACCGAACCGTTCCCGACCTACGTGCGGAGCCGCGCGGGCGCGTGGAACCGCAACGCGATGGAGATCGGCGGCGGCCTCATCGGCGCGAGCCTCGTCGGCGTGCTCGGCGACTCGACGACCGGCGCGCTCGGGTCGATCGGCTCGGCGATGACCTGGCTCCTCGTGGCGACCGTGCCGCTCTGCGCGCTCCTCGCGTGGCGGTTCGTGCCGGAGACGAAGGGTCGCGACCTCGCGGCGCAGGACCTCGCGGTCGGCGCGACCGGGCCCGCCGGGCTCGGCGCGTGAGCGCGTCGACGGCGCGATCCGGGGCCTGAACATGCGTCGGGGGGGGGGGGCCGCGGCGGGGGGCCCCCGGGGGGGGGGGCCCCCCCCGGGCGCGGCCGGG
>JBJTIF010000051.1:0-8959 GCA_046094825.1 Actinomycetota bacterium | reverse complement strand
GCGATCCGTTCGAGGCGCTCGAGCCGCGCGGGCCGCGAAGCCGTCGCGCGCCCCCGCCGCCGCGTCCGCCTCCGCCGCCGCGCCGGCCGCGGCAACGCCCGCGGTCGAGGTGCCCCCGGCGGCGTCCGCCCCCGATCCGGTCGAGCCCGTCGCGCCGGTCCTCGGCGCCGGCACGTCGGCGGTCGACGTGACGATGCTCCGCGGGCAGTGGGGCACCGTCGTCGCGCACCTGCGGACCGCGGGCAAGCTCGTCCTCGCGGCGAACCTCGAGGTCGCGACGCCGGCCGCGTTCGACGCCTCGGGGCTCAGCCTCGTGTTCCCGCCCGACCGCGCGTACGGGGTCACGAAGGTCGAGGACCGCCTCGACGACCTCCGCGCGGCGCTCCGTGACCTCTTCGGCATCGAGCCCCCGATCACGTGCGCGGTGCGCTCGGCGAGCGGCCCGCTCGAACCCGACGAGGCCGCGCCGCCCGCGAACGATGCGGAGGCGATCGCGCGGATCGCCGCCGAGCTCGGCACGCTCCGACCGGAGGCGTAGGTGTACGAGGGACCGATCCAGGACCTCATCGACGAGCTCTCGCGCCTGCCCGGCGTCGGACCGAAGTCCGCGCAGCGGCTCGCGTTCCACCTCGTGAAGGCGCAGCCCGAGGAGGCGCAGCGTCTCGCCGACGCGATCCGTCGCGCGAAGGAGCGCATCCACTTCTGTCGCGAGTGCGGCAACGTCGCGGAGGGCGAGCGCTGCCGCATCTGCGCGGACGCCGCGCGCGACGACCACGTGCTCTGCGTCGTCGAGGAGCCGAAGGACGTCGCGACGATCGAGAAGGCCGCGGTCATGCGCGGCCGCTACCACGTGCTCGGGGGCGCGATCTCCCCGCTCGACGGCGTCGGGCCGGAGGACCTCCGCGTCAAGGAGCTCCTCGACCGCGTCGAACGCGACGGCGTCCGTGAGGTCATCCTCGCGACGAACCCGAACCTCGAGGGCAACGCGACCGCGATGTACGTCGCCGCCCTCCTGAAGCCGCTCGGCGTCCACGTCACCCGCCTCGCGAGCGGGCTCCCGGTGGGCGGCGACCTCGAGTACGCGGACGAGGTCACCCTCTCGCAGGCGCTCGAGGGCCGGAGGGACATGTGAGCGACGCCTCCGCGTACCCCCGGCAGGTGGCCCGGACGCGCGGGTTCACCCTCGGCCGGGTGCGCGACCTCCGGGTCGCGCCCGAGGGCGACCGGGTGTTCTTCCTGCGGTCGCGGGCGGGCGACGATCCCGTGAACGCCCTGTGGGTGCTCGACGTCGCGACCGGCGCGGAGCGCTGCCTCTTCGATCCCGCGGACGACGAGGCCTCGCTCACCGACGCCGAACGCGCGCGCCGCGAACGCGCGCGCGAACGCGGCGGCGGCATCGTCGCGTACTCCATGGACGCCGCGTCCGCGCGCGCGGCGTTCGTCGCCGGGGGTGCGCTCCGCGTCCTCGACCTCCGCGACGGCTCCTCGCGCGTCGTCGCGACCGAGGGCGTCCCGGACCTCCCGACGATCTCCCCCGACGGCTCGCGGATCGCATGCGTGCTCGGGGGCGATCTCGTCGTCCTCGACGTCGGTGCGGGCACCGCGCGGACGCTCGCCGCCGACGAGGACCCCGCGGTCACGTGGGGACTCCCCGACTTCGCCGCCGCGGAGGAGATGCGGCGGATGTGCGGCTTCTGGTGGTCCCCGGACGGCGCGTGGATCGCCGCGACGCGCGTCGACGAGACGCCGGTCGAGACCTGGTGGATCTCCGACCCGAGCGACCCGCTCGCCGCCCCGCGCGCGATGCGCTACCCGCGCGCGGGCACGGCGAACGCGATCGTCACCCTCCACCTCCTCGAGGTCGCGGGCGACCGACGCGTCGACGTGCTGTGGGACGACCCCGGGCGCTTCGAGTACCTCGCCGCGTTCGGGTGGCAGGGCACGTCGCCTCCGACGCTCCTCGTGCAGTCCCGCGACCAGCGGGAGACGCGGCTCCTCGAGGTCGACGTCGCGACCGGCGCGACGACCGTCGTCGAGGTCGAGACCGACCCGCACTGGGTGGAGCTCCTCGCGGGCGCGCCGACGCGGCTCGCCGACGGGCGCACGGTCACCGCGGTGCAGCGCGATGACACCCGTCGGCTCGCGATCGCCGGCGCGCCCGCGACGCCGATCGGCCTCCACGTCAGGTCCGTCCTCGGCGCCGACGGCGCAGACCTCTGGTTCACCGCCGACGAGGATCCGTTCGACGAGCACGTGTACCGGCTCGCCGCCGACGGATCGCTCGAGCAGGTGAGCGCGGGCGACGGCATCCACGCGGCAGCCGTCGGCGGCGGCACCGCCGCGATCCGCTCGTTCCTCGCGACCGAACCGGAGCCGCGGGTCACGGTCTACCGCGCCGGCGCGGTCGTCGCGACGATCGCCGGGCGTTCCGAACGCCCCTGCCTCGAGGCGCGTCCGCGGTTCCTCACCCTCGGCGCGCGGCAGCACCGCGCGGCGCTCCTGCTCCCCGGCGGCCGCGACCCCGAGGGCCCGCTGCCGGTCCTCCTCAGCCCGTACGGCGGTCCGCACGCGCTCCAGGCGACGCGGTGGTCGGCGGGCCTCCTCGACGAGCAGTGGTTCGCCGACGAGCTCGGCGCGGCGGTCCTCGTCATCGACGGGCGCGGCACGCCCGGCCGCGGTCTCGCGTGGGAGCGCGAGGTCGCCGGCGACTTCACCGTGACGCTCGACGATCAGGTCGAGGGCCTCGAGGCCGCGACCGCGGAGCTCGGGTTCCTCGATCGCACCCGCGTCGCGATCCGGGGGTGGTCCTTCGGCGGCATGCTCGCCGCGACCGCGGTCCTCCTGCGCCCCGACGTGTTCCACGGGGCGGTCGTCGGGGCGCCGAACGCCGACAACCGGCTCTACGACACCCACTACAGCGAGCGCTACCTCGGGATGCCGGGCGACCGCGGCGACACGTACGACCGCTCGTCGCCGGTCTTCCACGTGGCCGAGCGCGGCTGCACGCGTCCGATGCTCATCCTCCATGGGCTCTCCGACGACAACGTCTTCGTCGCCCACTCCCTGCGGCTGTCCGCCGAGCTCTACGCGAAGGGCGCGCCCCACGAACTCGTCCTCATCCCGAACGCCTCGCACATGGGCGGCGCGGACGAGGCCGTCGTCGCGCGCTACGGCGCCGAACTCCGATTCCTGCGGAGCGTGCTGCGCCCCTAGGGTCGGCCCCGACCCCTTGCTAGGCTCCGGCCCGGGAGGGTGCCGGTGGCCATCATCGTCCAGAAGTACGGGGGGAGTTCCGTCGCCGACGCGGCGCGGATCTCGACCGTCGCGGACCGCGTCGTGGCCGCCCGGGAGGCCGGATCCGACGTCGTCGTCGTCGTCTCCGCGATGGGGGACACGACCGACGACCTCCTCGCCCTCGCCGGCGAGATCACCGACGTCCCCGAGCCGCGCGAGCTCGACATGCTCCTCACCGCGGGCGAGCGGATCGCGATGTCGCTCCTCGCGATCGCGATCAACGCGCGCGGCGTCCGCGCGGCGTCGTACACGGGGTCGCAGGCGGGGATCATCACCGACACCCAGCACGGGAAGGCCCGGATCGTCGAGATCCGACCGCAGCGGATCCGCGAGTCCCTCGAGGCGGGCAACGTCGTCATCGTCGCCGGGTTCCAGGGGCTCTCGACCTCCTACGACATCACGACGCTCGGCCGCGGCGGGTCGGACACGACCGCGGTCGCGATGGCCGCCGCGCTCGGCGCCGACGTCTGCGAGATCTGGACGGACGTCGACGGCGTCTACACCGCCGATCCCCGCCTCGAGCCGCGCGCCCGCCGGATCGACCGGATCTCCTCCGAGGAGATGCTCGAGCTCGCCGCCGCCGGCGCGAAGGTCCTCCAGACGCGGTCCGTGGAGTACGCTCGCCGGACCGGCGTGCCGCTGCACGTCCGCTCCTCGTTCACCGGGGGGCCCGGGACCTGGGTCGTGGAGGACGACGCGATGGAGCAGGCGCTGATCCGCGGGGTCGCCCTCGACGCGGGCGAGGCGAAGGTGACCCTCGACGACGTCCCCGACCGCCCCGGCGTCGCGGCGCGCGTCTTCCGCGCGGTCGCCGACGCGGGGATCAACGTCGACATGATCGTCCAGAACGTCTCCCGCGACGGGGCGACCGACCTCTCGTTCACCGTCGCCCGGGAGGACCTCGCGCGCCTCGACGAGGCGCTCGCCGGGATCGCCCACGAGGTCGGCGCGGTGCGCTCGAGCATCGACGCGGACATCGCGAAGCTCTCGCTCGTCGGGGCGGGCATGAAGTCGAACCCCGGCGTCGCCGCCGACATGTTCGACGCGCTCGCCGGCGAGGGCATCAACATCGACATGATCTCGACCTCGCCGATCCGCGTCTCGTGCGTGATCCGCGCGGCCGACGCGGAGCGCGCCGTCCGCGCGGTCCACGCGCGGTTCGGGTTGGACGCGGGAGCCCCGAAGGGCGAGCCGTGATCGTCTGCCCCGCGTGCCGGGCGAGCAACGCCGAGGACCGCGCGACCTGCGAGGCCTGCGGCGGGTCGCTCGCGGCGGGCCCCGCCGCGCTCCTCGCGCGGCGGGCGCCGAGCGAGCGACCCGCGATCGAACTCCCGACCCCGAAGCCCCCGTCGCGGTTCCGGCCGTACCTCGTCCTCGGCGCCTTCGTCCTCCTCGTCGTCGGCGGGATCGCCGTCGCGGTGGTCCGGCCGGACGCGTGCCGCGGTCGGTCGTACACCTCGGATGCGTTCGGCTACTGCGTCGACGTCCCGGACGGATGGGCGCAGGCCCCCGCGCGGTTCGGCAACGGCGCGACGCTCGACGGGTTCTCCGACGTCGACGGCACCGCGTCGATCCTCGTCGAGGCCGTCGACCTCGCGGACTCGATCGACCTCGCGATGTGGGAACGGATGGTCCGCGCGCGCGACGAATCCGTCGGGCTCACGCCCGGCGTGGCGACCGACGTCGTCGTCGCCGGCGTCCCCGCTCGGGCCTGGGAGCTCACGGCCGAGAGCCGCGACGGGACGGAGTACCGCACCCGCGAGGTCGTGCTCGTCCGCGGCGCGGTCGGTTGGCGGCTCACCCTGAACGAGACCGAGGCCGGCTTCGCCGACGCCGCCGACGCGCTGGATGCGCTCCTGGCCACCTGGGGGTTCCGCTGATGCGCGTCGCCGTCGTCGGGGCGACCGGTGCCGTCGGTCGCGAGATGCTCGCGATCCTCGAGCACCGGGGATTCCCCGCGGACGAGGTCGTCCCGCTCGCCTCCGCGCGCTCCGCGGGGTCCACGGTCACCTTCCGCGGCGAGGAGATCCCCGTCCGCGAGCTGAGCCTCGAGGCGCTCGCGGGCGTCGACCTCGCGCTCTCGTCGTGCGGGAGCGGGGTCGCGAAGGGCTGGGTGCCCCCGGCCGCCGCGGCCGGCACGACGTGCGTCGACAACTCGAGCGCGTTCCGCATGGACGACGACTGCGCCCTCGTGATCCCCGAGGTGAACGGCGAGGTCCTCGCGTCGCGTCCGCGGGTCATCGCCGTCCCGAACTGCACGACGATCACCGCCCTCATGGGCGTCGGTCCGCTCCACCGCGCCGCGGGGCTCCGGTCGCTCGTGACCTCGTCGTACCAGTCGGTCTCCGGTGCCGGGAACAAGGGCGTCGAGGAGCTCCACGCGCAGGTCGTCGCGCTCCGCGGCCGTGAGCTCGACCTCCTCCACCCCGACCCCGCGACCCTCCCGAGCGGCCCCGTCTTCGGCAGGACGATCGCCTTCAACGTCGTCCCGCGGATCGACGTCCTCGACCCCGCGACGGGTTCCTCGTTCGAGGAGACGAAGATGGTCCGCGAGACCCGGAAGATCCTCGGCCTCCCCGACCTCGAGGTCATCGCGACCTGCGTCCGCGTGCCGGTCATGGTCGGGCACGCGGTGAGCATCCTCGCGGAGTTCGAGCGCCCGATCTCGCCGGACGAGGCACGCGCGCTGCTTTCGGCCGCACCCGGCGTCCGCGTCGTCGACGACCCCGCGAACGACGTCTACCCGACCCCGCTCGATGCCGCGGGCCGCGACGAGGTCCTCGTCGGCCGGATCCGCCGCGCGGGGTCGCGGCCCGACGCCCTCACGCTGTTCGCGTGCGGCGACAACCTCCGCAAGGGCGCGGCGCTCAACGCCGTGCAGATCGCCGAACGGGTCGTGGCGGGCTGACCATGGACGCGCCGGAACGGGCGTGGAACCTCACCGGGTGGGCGGGCCGGCTTCGGTCGGCGATCCTCGATCTCGGGTTGCGTCCGCTCATCCACGCCGAGGTGTCGCTCACGGTCCTCGGGCTCGATGCGCTCGATGATCTCGACGGCCCCGCGATCTTCGTGAGCAACCACGCGAGCCACCTCGATGCGACGCTCATCTACGTCACGCTGCCGAAGGCGATCCGCGCGCGGACCGCCGTCGGCGCCGCGAAGGACTACTGGTTCGACGTCTGGTGGCGGCGGACGTTCGTCGCGCTGCTCTACGCGGCGTTCTCCGTCGAGCGGGGCGGTGGCGAGCGCGCGACCGAGGTCGCGAAGCGGCTCCTCCTCGGGGGCTGGAACCTCGTCGTGTTCCCCGAGGGCAGCCGGTCGACGGACGGCTGGATGCAGCGGTTCCGCCACGGGGTCTCGCGCCTCGTCCTCGACACCGACGCCGCGATCGTCCCGATCTCCATCGTCGGCGCGTACGCGGCGATGCCGAGGGGCCGGTGGTGGCCGCTGCCGGGTCGTCCGCCGGTGCGGATCCGCTACGGGACGCCGATCCGCGCGATGGCCGGCGAACGCCACCAGGATCTCTCGCTCCGGGCGCAGCGCGCGGTCGCGGCGATGCTCGACGAGGACGTCCCGGCGTGGATCGCCGGTCTCCCGGAACGCCATCGCGGATGGGCGCTCGATCCGAAGGGTCCGGAGCTCCCGCGCTGGTCGGATCCGGGACCGGAACCGGGACCGACGGGCCCGGGGTCGGGGGCGGCCGACTCCTAGGAGTAGAACTCGACGACGAGGCGCTCCTCGATCGGCACCGGGAGCGGGACCTCGCCCCGCTCCGGGAGCCGCGAGAGCGTCCCCTGGAACTCGCTCGTGTTCCGGTACAGGTACGCGGGCGGGTCGGGCGTGATCTCGACCGCTTCGCGGACCGACACGAAGTTCTTCGCCTTCTCGGTGAGCGAGATCGTCTGGCCGGCCTTCACCTGGGCGCTCGGTACGTCGATGCGCCGACCGTCCACGCGGACATGGCCGTGCGAGACGAGCTGGCGCGCCTGGCGCTGCGTGAGCGCGAAGCCGAGCCGCAGGATGATCGCGTCGAGGCGCGTCTCGAGCTGGCGGATGAGCTCCTCGCCCGTCACGCCGGACTTGCGGCTCGCGCGGTCGTAGTACACGCGCATCTGCCGCTCGCCGACCCCGTAGATCGCGCGGAGCTTCTGCTTCTCGAGGAGCCGGACCTGGTACTCGGAGATGCGCTTGCGACCCCGCCCGTGCTGACCGGGGGGGTAGGGGCGCTTGTTCACCGGGCAGTTCGCGCGGCCGCAGATCGCCTGGCCGACGCGACGGCAGATCCGGTGGCGGGGTCCGACCTTGTCCATGAGCCGGGAACGATACCAAGACCCGTGCTCCGCTCGCACGGGACCTCCGCGGGCTCCTCCGGACGGGGGTCGGGAGCTCGCCCCGGGGCCGGCGGGGTGCCTAGGCGGGTCGTTCGGCGTGGCCGCCGAAGCGGGCCCGCATCGCGGACAGGAGGCGGTTCGCGAACGCCGCCTCGCCCCGCGAGGAGAACCGGTCGAACAGCGCCGCCGACAGGACGTGGACCGGGACGCCCTCGTCGATCGCGGCGTGGAGCGTCCACCGACCCTCACCGCTGTCCGAGACGGTGCCGGAGAACCCCGAGAGCTCGGGGTCCTCGGCGAGCGCCGCGGCGGTGAGGTCGAGGAGCCACGACGAGACGACGCTCCCGCGTCGCCAGACCTCGGCGATCGCGGCGACGTCCATGTCGTAGCGGTAGAGATCGGGCTCGCGCATCGGCGCCGTCTCCGCGTCGGCGGCGCGTGCCGCGTTGCCCGCGTCGGCGTGGCGCAGGAGGTTCATCCCCTCCGCGTACGCGGCCATGAGCGCGTACTCGATGCCGTTGTGGACCATCTTCACGAAGTGGCCGGCGCCGCTCGGGCCGCAGTGGAGGTACCCCATCGACGCGGTGTCGTCGGCCGGTCGTCCCGGGGTCGGCGCGGGGGGGGGGGGGGCCCGGGCGGGCGGGCGGGAGCCGGGGGGCAGGGGGGGCCGCCCCCCCCCCCCCGCCCGATCGCCCTCCCGCGCGTACTTCAGTCGCTCGTCGGCCCGCACGAGCAGGGCGAAGATCGCATCGGCGTCCACCGCGCCATGCTCCCACGGAGCCGCTACCGTCTCCCCATGCGGATCGCGATGGTCGGCCTCGGGCGCATGGGCGCGAACCTCACCCGACGCCTGCTCCGCGACGGCCACGAGGTCGTCGTCCACGACCGCGATGCGGCGGCGGTCGCCGCGCTCGCCGCGGAGGGCGCGGTCGGCGCGGCCGACCTCGACGCGGTCGTCGCGGCCCTGCCGGCGCCGCGCGTCGTGTGGCTCATGCTCCCCGCCGCGGTCACCGGTGCCGTCGCCGACGACGTCGCGTCGCGCCTGTCCGCCGGCGACATCCTCATCGACGGCGGGAACAGCTCGCACCGCGACGACCTCGAGCGGTCCGCGCGCTACGGCGAGCGCGGGATCCGCTACCTCGACGTCGGCACGAGCGGCGGCGTCGCGGGCCTCGAGCGCGGCTACTGCCTCATGATCGGCGGCGACGCCGATGCGGTGCACCACCTCGACCCCGTCTTCCGCACGCTCGCGCTCGAGGCCCGCGACGCCGCCGCTCGTGCCGACGTCGAGGTAGCGGATCCCGCGCTCGCCGTAGCGCGCGGACCGCTCGAGG
>JBJTIF010000050.1:0-30040 GCA_046094825.1 Actinomycetota bacterium | reverse complement strand
GTGGGTGGGGTGGGCGCCGGAGGCGTCCACCCCACCCGCAGGAGGAGGTGGTGCGGTGGTGCGGCGGTTCGGTGGAACCCCTACAGCCCCGTCGACGACCAGGCGGACCGGGTGGCCTCGAGGTCGGCGGACGGGAGATCGACGTAGCCCGCCTCCCCCGTCGCGAGGATGCCCGCGTCGGAGAGGTAGTACGCGACGAACGCCGCGAGGGCCTCGTTCGAGGCCGCCTCGTCGGTGTTCACGTAGATGTAGAGCGAGCGGGACAGCGGGTACGAGCCGTCCGCGATGGTCTCGATGCTCGGAGCGACGCAGCCGGAGCCGCCGTCGACCTCGAGCTCCTTGATCTGATCGGCCGCACCCTCGGCGAACGCGAAGCCCGCGTAGCCGAGGGAGGTCTGCGACCCCTCGATGCCCTGGATGATGACGTTGTCATCGGCCGAGGCCTGGTAGTCGGGACGCATGACCGCCGCGTCGTCCTCGGAGAGGCCGTTCGCGACGCCGTAGTCCTCGAAGCCCGCGAGCTCGACGAACGCGTCGTACGTGCCCGACTCCTCCCCCGGCGCCGTCACATCGAGCGGCGCGTCCGGGAAGTTCCCCGTACCGCCCACCTGCGCGGCGAGCGCGTTCGCGTCGGACCACGACGTGAAGCCCTGCGACTCGGGACCGAGGAGCGCGTACAGGTCCGCGGTCGAGAGGCAGGACACCGCGGAGTTCGCCGGGTTCGTCATGACGGTGATGCCGTCGAGGCCGATCTTCAGCTCGACGTAGGGGATGCCGGCCTCCTCGCAGAGCGCGGCCTCCTCGTCCTTGATCGGACGGGACGCGTTGCTGATGTCCGTCTCGCCGTTGCAGAAGAGGGCGAAGCCGTCCCCCGTGCCGGGTCCGTCGACGCTCACGGAGACGTCGGGGTTCTCGGCGGCGAAGAGCTCCGCGACGAGCGAGGTGATCGGCTGGACGGTGGACGAACCGGAGACGACGATCGAGCCGGTGAGGCCCGGAGCGGTCGTTTCGCCGCCACCCGTATCGGTGCCTTCGTCGGTGGTGCCTCCGCCACACGCGGCGGCGAAGATCGAGAGGGAAGCGAGCAGGGCGACGATCGCCCAGGGCTTCCTGCGCATCCGAACCTCCTTGGACGTGGGTGCCATCGGGGGGAACCGTAGGTGCCGTGCGTGGCCGCGCCGTGTCCCGCAGGTGAACGTCGGATGAACTCCCCCGAAGGCGCGTCGGCCCCCCGCCTAGACTCGCCGCCGTGGAACCCCTCGCCGACGCCGACCGCGACCTCGCGCTCGCCTCGATGGAGGAGGGCGTCCTCCTCTTCCGGGCCGACGGCTCGCTCGCGCTCGCGAACCCCGCGGCCGAACGGCTCCTCGGTCCCGCGACGCGGGGCGTCGCCGGCCTCACCCCGGCGTCGTTCCAGGCGGCCGTCCGCGCGGCCGGCGACGCCCCGCGTCGGTTCGACCTCGAGGTGGGCTACCCGCCCCGATCCGTGCGGTGCACGATCTCGCGGGTCGGCGACGCCGGATCGATCCTCGTCGTCGCCCGCGACGTGACCGAGGCCGAGCGTCTCGATGCGACGCGACGGGATTTCGTGACGAACGCCTCGCATGAGCTGAAGACCCCGGTCGCGACGATCCGCGCGACCGCGGAGACGCGCGCGACGGCCGCGCCCGACGACCCCGCGGCCGTCGCGCGCTTCGCCGAACGGATCGAGCACGAGGCCCTGCGGCTCTCGGACATCGTCGCGGACCTCCTCGATCTCTCGCGCCTCGAGGGCGGGAGCGACCGCGACGAGGACGTCCACCTCGACGTGGTGCTCGTCGACGAGGCGCGTCGCCTCGCCGATGCGGCGGCGGCCGCCGGGGTCGCGCTCGAGGTGGACGCGGCCGCGGTGCCCGCGATCGCCGGCAGCGCGCGCGACCTCGAGCTGCTCGTCCGCAACCTCCTCGACAACGCCGTGCGCTACTCCGAGCCGGGGGGAGTCGTCCGCGCCGAGACGACGGTCGACGATGGGGCGGTCGTCCTGCGCGTCGCCGACGAGGGCGTCGGCATCCCATCGCGCGACCTGTCGCGGATCTTCGAGCGCTTCTACCGGGTGGACCGCGGCAGGTCGCGCGACACCGGCGGCACCGGCCTCGGCCTCGCCATCGTCCGCCACGTGACCGAGAACCACGGCGGGACGATCGCGGTCGAGAGCGAGTACGCGCGCGGCACCCGGTTCGAGGTCCGGTTCCCGTCGCAGGGGGGCGTACGATGACCGCCATGGCGAGCCGCGAGGGGCGTCCGACCGCACCGCCGCGACCGTTCACCGTCGCGCTCATCGCCCACGACGGGAAGAAGGACGACATGATCCGCCTCGCCCGGCAGTTCCAGGACGTGCTCCGCCGCGTCCGCCTCGTCGCGACCGCGACGACCGGGAGCCTCCTGCGCACCGATCCCGGGCTCGCGGTCGAATGCACGCTCTCCGGACCGCAGGGCGGCGACCTCCAGGTCGGCGCGAAGATCGCCGCGGGCGAGGTCGACGTCGTGATCTTCCTCCGCGACCCGCTCATGGCCCACCCGCACGAGCCCGACGTCCAGGCGCTCCTGAAGGTCTGCGACGTCCATGACGTCCCGCTCGCCACGAACGTCGCGAGCGCGCGCCTGCTCATCGAGCGCATCGCGGAACTCCAGTCCTGATGGCGACGCTCCTGCTCATCCGTCACGGCATGACCCCGATCACCGGGAAGAAGCTCGCGGGCTGGACGCCCGGTCTCCACCTCTCCGACGCGGGGCGGGCGCAGGCGGAGGGCCTCGTCGAGCGCCTCCGCGCCGTGCCCCTCGACGCGATGTACGCGAGCCCGCTCGAACGCTGCCGCGAGACGGCGCTCCCCCTCGCACGCGTCCGCGGCCTGCGCGTTGCCGCGCGCAGGGACCTCGGCGAGGTGCACTACGGCGAGTGGACCGACCGGTCGCTCGCGCAGCTCCGCAAGGACCCGCTCTGGCCCGCGGTGATGCACCTGCCCTCGACGGTGCGCTTCCCCGGCGGCGAGTCGTTCCTCGAGGCGCAGCACCGCGTCGTCGCCGAGCTCGAGCGCATCGCCGCCGACCACCCGGGGGGCGTCGTCGCGTGCTTCACCCACGCCGACCTCATCCGCCTCGCCCTCGCGCACTTCCTCGGCGTCCACCTCGACCTGTTCCAGCGGATCGCGATCGACACGTGCTCGGTGTCGGTGCTCGGCCTCAGCCGCCACATGCCGATGCTCCTGCGGCTGAACGACACGGGACCGCTCGAGATGCCGGCGCGCACGGCGAAACCGAAGACGAAGACGAAGCGCACGGCCAGGCCCACGACGAAGGGGAAGGTGGCCACGTGATCGTCCGGGACCTCGGGGACGTCGAACGCATCACCGCCGGCGCGGTCGGCGAGCCGGGCCGGCGCACGTTCTACCTCCAGATGCTCGCGCGCGACGGCGTGTACTCGCTCGTCGTCGAGAAGGAGCAGGTGCAGCTCCTGTCGACCTCGGTCCTCGAGATCCTCGCGAACGTCGAGGCCGAGACCGGTGGCACGTTCGACGAGGCGGCGATGGCGCTCGTCGAACCCGTCGAGCCGCGCTGGCGGGTCGGGCGCATCTCAATCCGCTACGACGAGCGCGAGGACCGCATCGTCCTCGAGGTCGACGAGTTCCGGCGCGAGGCCGAGCTCGAGGGCCTCGACGAGGACGAGGATGACGACGATGACCTCGAGGAGCTCGAGCCCGACGAGGAGGACGTGGACGACGACGTCGCGGAGGAGGTCCGCGTCCTCGAGGCCATCCTCGGCACGCCGCCGGAGGAGGAGGCCGAGCGCATCGTCGCGCGGGCGACCCGTGAGCAGATGCTCGCCCTCTCCCGCCACGGCGCTGCGGTCGTCACCCGCGGACGACCGACGTGCCAGTTCTGTGCGAACCCGATCGACCCCGACGGCCACGTCTGCCCCGCGATGAACGGACACGGCAAGCACTGATGGAGCGGAACGATCCGCTCGTTCCCCCGCCCGTGAAGTTCTCGCTCGTCGAACTCTTCCCGGACTCGACGAACGCCGCGATGCTCGTCGAGATCCCCGGCGACCCGCCCCGGCTCGCGGTCTACAAGCCGGAGGCCGGTGAGCGCCCGCTCCACGACTTCCCGCAGTGGACGCTCTGCCGCCGCGAGGTCGCGGCGTCCCTCGTCGCCGAGACGCTCGGGTTCCCCTTCATCCCGACCACCCGCCTCGTCCTCGGGCCGATCGGCGTCGGCGCGCTCTCCGACTACGTCGAGTACGTGGAGGACGAGCACTACTTCACGCTCCGCGACCGGTTCCCCTTCGAGATGCAGCAGATCGCGGCGTTCGATGCGGTCACGAACAACGCCGACCGCAAGGGCGGCCACGTCCTCCACACCCGCGACGGCCGGATCATGTCCATCGACCACGGGCTCTGCTTCCACGTCGAACCGAAGCTGCGCACGGTGATCTGGGACTGGATGTCGCTGCCGGTCCCCGAACCGATCCTCGAGGGCCTGCGGCGCCTCGACGCCGCGCTCGGCGAGATGGAGGACCTGCGGTGGGCGCTCCTCCGGCTCCTCCGGCGCAGCGAGGTCGCGGCGCTGCGTCGCCGCGTCCGGGCGTTCCTCGCCGAGGGACGGTTCCCGCTGCCCGAACGCGAACCGATCTACCCCTGGCCGCCGATCTGATGCGCGGCGCGACGGTCGCGACGGCGACGTGGGACACGCCCCTCGGGCGCCTCGTCGTCGGCGTGACCGAACGCGGGCTCGCGGCCGTCGACCTCGCCGACGACGAGGCGCCCGAGGGGATCGTCGCGGACCTCGCCGACGCCCTCGGCGTCCGTCCGGTCCGCGATGCGGCGCGCACGACGCCGGCGCGACGCGCGATCGACGCGTACCTCGCCGGCCGCACGCGCGCGTTCGACCTCGAGCTCGACTGGTCGCTCGCGCCGGAGGGGTTCGGCCGCCGGGTCCTGCGCGCGACCACGCGGATCCCCTACGGACGCGTCGCGACGTACGGCGAGATCGCCGGCCGCGCGGGCGCCCCGCGGGGCGCGCGAGCGGCCGGCAACGCCCTGAACCGCAACCCGTTCCTCCTCGTCGTCCCCTGCCACCGCGTCGTCCCCGCGGCCGGCGGCATCGGGGGCTACGGCGGGAAGGAGTGGCGCAAGGCCTTCCTCCTGCGCCTCGAGGGCCACCCGGTCTGATCCCCGCGCGGCGTCGGGCGACCCGCGCCGCTCGACCTGCGGACCGGCCGCCGCCTGACGACGCCCCCGCGGCGCGGGATGATGGGGGACGTGCGAACCCCCCTCCGCGCCACGGCCGCGCTCCTCGCCGTCGCCCTGCTCGCGGCGGCGTGCTCGTCCGGCGATGGGCGGCCGGAGGCGCGACCCCAGGGTGAGGGCGCGAGCCCGACGCTCGTCCCGACGGGCACCATGTCGCCGGTCGTCGCGAGCACCGACCTCTACGCGGGGGCACCGCAGCGGGTGCAGGTCGGCCTCGTGTTCGACGACGGCAACCTCGTGAGCTACGGCGAGGTGACGTTCCGCTTCTCCTACACCGGCACGCAGTCGAACCCGATCTCGCCGACGCCGGGTCCCGAGGTCGTCGCGACGTACCTGCCGACGCCCGGCCAACCGCGCGCCGAGGGCACGCCGATCCAGGCGACGGCGCCGTCGACCGCGCGCGGCGTGTACGAGGCGACCGACATCACGTTCGCGAAGGCCGGCATCTGGAGCGTCGAGGTGACCGCCGAGCTCGGCGACGGCACGCGTGTCGGTTCGACGGCGTTCCTCGTCGACACCGAACCGCGGATCCCCGCCCCGGGCGACGCGGCGTTCGCGACCGAGACGCTCCTGTTCAACGACGACACCGTCCCGATGGGCGCGATCGACTCGCTCGCGGTCGCGACCGGGTCGGTCCCCGACCCGCGACTCCACACCTGGACGATCGCGGACGCGGTCGCCGCGGGGAAGACCGCGCTCGTGCTCTTCGCGACGCCGGCGTTCTGCATGAGCCAGTTCTGCGGCCCCTCGGTCGAGACCCTCGCGGCGATGGAGGAGGCGACCGGGCCCGAGGCGCTGTTCATCCACGTCGAGATCTGGAAGGACTACGAGCAGCAGCAGCTGAACGACGCGGCGATCGAGTGGCTCTACCGCGACGGCGACCTCCACGAACCGTGGCTCTTCCTCATCGGCCCCGACGGACGGATCGCCGACCGGTGGGGTCCGCTCTTCGACCCCGACCAGGTGCTCGCCCGGCTCCAGGCCGTCGCGGCCTCCTGATGGCGGACCCCGGAGCACCGACCACCGCGACGCCCTGCTACCGCCACACCGACCGCGCGACCGCGGTCCGCTGCACGCGCTGCGACCGCGCGATCTGTCCGGAGTGCATGGTGCAGGCGCCCGTCGGGTTCCACTGCCCGACCTGCGTCGACGAGGCGCGCGAAGCGTTCCGCAGCGGCGGCGGCGGGCCCGTCGCGGTGCGCAACGCCCCGGGCGGCCGCATCGGTTCGGTGCCGCCGGCGACCCGCGCGCTCCTCGTCGTCCTCATCACCGCCTTCGCGCTCCAGGTCGTCATCGGGCAGAGCCCGCAGGCGCTCGTCCGCGAGGGTGCGCTCCAGCCCTACCTCATCGCCGCAGGACAGTGGTGGCGGCTGTTCACCGCGATGTTCCTCCACGCCGGCCTGCTCCACATCGCGTTCAACGGGTACGCGCTCTACGCGTTCGGCGGGCTCGTCGAATCGCTCTTCGGTCCGCGCCGATTCATCGGGCTGTTCCTCGTCACGGGGTTCCTCGCGAGCGTCGCGTCGTACGCGTTCGGCGACCTCATGATGGTCGGCGTCGGCGCCTCGGGCGCGATCTTCGGGGTCTTCGGCGCGTTCGTCGCCTGGAGCCTGCGACGTCGGCGGACCGCGCAGGGCATGGCGTCGCTCCGGTGGGCCGCGACGCTCATCGTCCTGAACGCCGTCATCGCGATCGGGTTCCAGAGCATCGACTGGCGCGCGCACCTCGGCGGCCTCGTCGCGGGTGTCGTCGTCGGCTGGTCGCTCGAGGGCTTCGGTCCTGCGGCGATCCGGAAGTGGTCGCCGCTCCTGGGGACCGGCGCGGCGCTCGCCGTCGGCGTCGTGCTCCTCGCGATGCGCACGTCGCAGATCCGCGCGCTCGACATCTTCGCCTACCTCACCGGCTGAGGGGCGGGGGTCGTCGGGACCAGGACCCTAGTCCCTGTTGCGGCCACCTCAGCCGGGGCGGAACCGCGGCAGGCCGTCGCCCTCCTCGGACACCGTGAACGCGGGAACCCCGACCGCCGCCGCGAGCGACGCCGCGATGCGGTTCCACGCCGCGCGGTCCCACGCGCCGGAGACGTCCGCGACGACGCCGTCCGCGCCGACGAGGACGAGCGTCGGAACGGCCTCGACGTCGTAGGCCTCCGACGCCGGGTACGGCGGCGCGTCGAGGACCGAGGGCGCGGCGAATCCGTACTCCTCGGCGAAGCGCGCCGTCCGCGCGGCATCGTCCTGCGACACGCCGACGAGCCGACCGGGGACGGCCGCCTCGAACGCCGCGGTGAGCGGCGCCGCCATCCGGCAGACGGGGCACGTGTCCTTGTAGAACAGGAGCGCGACCGGCCCGTCGCCGAAGGCGATGCCCTCGATCTGCGGTGCGCGGGTCCCCGGTGCGATCGGCACGGCGCGAGCCTACCCCCCGCAGCACGCGGCGCGGGCGCGGTCGCGACCGATCAGGACAGGCCGACGCCGTAGATCGCGCCGCCGCGCGTCCCGACGTAGATGCGGCCCTTCCAGACCGCCGGGGTCGATTCGACGCACCCGGGGAGCCGGAGCGTCCAGAGCTCGCGCGGCACCTGCTCGACACCCCGCGAGAGGTCGTACGCGTGGAGGTAGCCCTGGCAGTCGCCCTGGAGCAGCACGTCGCCGATCGGCACCGGCGAGGACCACACGGGGCCCCCGAGGTGGATCCGCCACCGCTCGCGGCCCGTCATCCGGTCGATCGCGAGGAGGTCGCCGGCGTTCGTGCCCACGAAGAGCGTGTCCTGCCAGAGCGCCGGCGTCGCCCAGATGCCGCCGAGGCCCTCCTTGCCCGCCTCGTCGACGACCTTCCGCCAGACGATCGGGTCCTCCGGCCGAGAGGGATCGAGCTTCACGAGCTGACCGACCTGCGCCGAGCGCGCGTCGTAGCGCTGGAGCTCCGCCGCCACGTAGAGGAAGCCCTCGTCGTCGATCACGATCGAGGCGTCCACGTCGTCGCCCATCCAGAAGCGGAACACGCGCTCGCCCCGCGTACCACCCGCGAGGACGTCGGAGATGTCCCACCCCTGGACGAGGCCACCGGAGTTCGCGAAGTACACGACGCCGTCGCGGAACGCGACGGAGTTCTCGATCGAGACCTCGCGGTCGCCGAGGTCGCGGAAGAGCTCGTCGTCGAACCCCGGTGCCGTGAACACGAGCTCGGGATCGACGGTCACGAGGCCGTCCGCGTCGTAGCCGCGGTGGAGCCGGATCACGTGGAGCCACGAGTTCTCGCCGCCCGCGATGAGGAAGTCGCCGACGACGAGCGGCGCACCGTCCCAGTCGGTGTTCCACACGGGGTCATCCACCGAGGTCCGCGAATCGAGCGACCAGAGCACCGTCGGGACGTCGCGGTCGAGCGCGATCACCCGCAGGAGGTTGTCCCGCGAACCGCCGTAGTAGAGCGGGTAGCCGTCCGGGTCGGAGGTCGCCGACCCCTTCGCGAGATCACCGGTCTGGAGCTCCGGGCGGATCGCCTCGCCGGTGTCGCCGTCGAGGAAGTGGTACGCGCCGTCGTACGCGCCGATACGGATCTCGATCGCGCCGCCCGGTCCGACGAGGACGTTCGGTTGGCCCGTCCAGCCGGTGCCGCACCAGAGCTTCTCGGGTTCGTCGGGCGTCGCCGAGACCATGCAGAGCGACCCCGATGCGGGGTAGCGCCAGAGGATCGAGGGTTCGCGACGCGGGATCGGGCCACGGCCGTACCAGCTGCGTGAGGCGTTGCCGCGGAACGTCGTGAGCCCGGCGAACGTCGTGTTCGCGGGGCCGGATTCCGGGGTGAGGGGCGGCGGCTCGGTGGGTGTCGGTGTCGGTGTGGGTGTCGGCGGAGCCGTCGCCGAAACCGAGGCCGACGGCGACGCGTCGACGTCGGGCGCGCCGCCACCGACGCGGACGAGCAGGAACGCCGCCGCGACGGCGCCGACGGCGAGCGTGCCGCCGAGCAGGCGCGAGCGGGGCGAGCGCGGGGCGCGGTGGTCCGGGGAAACCACGCACCGATGCTACGCCCGGCGTGCGGGCCGGCCGCGGAGCCCTCCGCTCCCGGAGGCCTCAGGCCCCGGTGTCGGAGATGCCGTAGAAGCCGCCGGTGCGGTCGCCGATGAAGATCCAGCCCCGCCACACGACCGGCGTCGCCTCGAGGCATCCGCTCGACACCCGGAGCTTCCACAGGAGTTCGGGTGGGGCCGTGCGGTCCGTCACGTCCCACGCCGTGAGGAACCCGAGGCAGTCGCCCTGGATGAGGACGCCGTCGACGACGACCGGCGAGGACCACGTCGGCGGGTGGAGCTGCCGCTTCCAGAGCGGCTGCCCGTCCGCCGCGTCGATCGCGAAGAGCTCGCCGGCGTTCGTCGGGACGTAGAGGACGCCGTCGGCGAGCGCGGGCGTGCCCCAGATGCCGGCCTGCCCGTCGTAGCCCGGCGTGCCGAAGGCGCGCGTCCACACGATCGGGTCGGTCGGTCGCCGCGGATCGAGCTTCACGAGCTGGCCGATGAGGGCCGAGCGCGCGGTCCCCCGCTGCACCTGCGACGCCGCGTAGAGGTAGCCGTCCGGATCGATGACGATCGTCGCGTCCACGTCGTCGCCCATCCAGAACCGGAACGTGCGGTGCACCTCCGTCCCCCCCGCGAGGACGTCGGAGACGTCCCACCCCTGGACGAGACCCGCGGAGTTCGCGAAGTACGCGATCCCCTCGGAGAACGCGATCGAGTTCTCGATCGAGACCTCCTCGTCGCCGATGTCCGCGAGGAGGTCGTCGTCCCACCCGCGACGCGCGACGACCACCTCCGGCTCGACACGGACGAGGCCGTCCTCGCCGTAGCGCCGGTGGAGCCGCACGACGTAGAACCACCCGTTCTCGCCGCCGACGAGCAGGTGGTCGCCGAGCAGGAGCGGCGAGCCGTCCCAGTCGTCGTTCCACTTCGGCTCGGGGACGCTCGTCGTGCCGTCGAGCTCCCAGAGGATCTCCGGGAACTCGCGGTCGATCGCGATGACGCGGAGCTTGCCGTCCGTCGCGCCCGCGTAGATGAGCGGGTAGCCCTCGGGGTCGGAGGTGATCGACCCCTTCGCGAGGCCGCCCGTCTCGATCGCGGGGATCGTCGTCCCCCCGGTGCGGCCGTCGAGGAAGTGGATGTCGCCGTCGTTCGCGCCGAAGCGCACCTCCATCGTGCCGTCGCGGACGACGACGTTCGCCTGCCCCGTCCACCCGACGCCGCAGTAGAGGTTCGAGGTGCCGCCCTCGACGAGCGCGGTCTCCGTGCACATCGAGGACCCCGACGGGAACCTCCACAGGACGATCGGGTCCTGCGGCACCGGGCCGCGCCCGAGGTAGGACCGCGCGGCGTTGCCGCGGAACGTCGTGATGCCCTGGACGTCGCGGTTGATCGGCAGCGGCGAGGGCTCGGGCGTCCACCGCGGGGAGGGCGACGCGTCGCCGACGACCGGCTCGATGGCGCCGAAGCCCTCGGTGAGGACCCACGCCCCCGCGCCGAGCCCGCCGACGATCGCGAGGGCGAGGAGGGGCCGGACGTAGCGGCGACGTCGCCGGTACAGGGAGGCCTTGTAGAAGCCGGGACCGAGCGGGGACCGCCGTCGCATGGCGGGCCGACCCTACTCCATCGATCCCCGGGGGTAGCTGCCGAGCAGCCGGAGGAAGGACGTGTGCCGGCGCACGACCGCGAGGGCCTCGCGGACCGCCGGGTCGTCCTCGGTCCCGAGGAGGTCGACGTGGAAGAGGTACTCGAACGGCGCGCCGCGCCGCGGGCGCGACTCGAGCTTCACGAGGTTCACACCGCGCTCGGCGAACGGCTGGAGCGACGCGAGGAGCGACCCCGGCTCGTCGCGCACGGCGAAGACGAGCGAGGTCTTGTCCGGCGTTCCGAGGTCGGCCGCGCGCGTGCCGATCGCGACGAACCGCGTGAAGTTGTCGGGGTAGGTCTGGATCCGCTCGGCGAGGACCGCGAGGCCGTAGAGCCGACCGACCGCGACGGAGGCGACCGCCGCCTCGGTCGGATCGCCGCGTTCGGCGACGAGCCGCGCCGCGCCGGCCGTGTCGTGCGCGGGGACGGGTTCGATGCCGTGGACCGCGAGGAACTCCTCGGTCTGCGCGAGCGCCTGCCAGTGCGAGGACGCGTGGCGGATCGTCTCGAGCCGCGCCCCGGGCGGCGCGAGGAGCGCGTGGTCGACGCGGACGATCGCCTCGCCGACGATGCGGATGAGGTCGCTCGCCGCGAGGAGGTCGTACGTCTCGTTCACGGTGCCGGCCTGGGAGTTCTCGACCGGGACGACCCCGAAGTCGGCCTCGCCGCTCGTCACGCGCGAGAAGACGATCCGCACGGTCGCGCAGGGCATCGGTTCGGCGTCGGGGAACAGCCGACGGACGGCCTGCTCGCTGAACGCGCCGGGCTCTCCCTGGTAGGCGATGCGCATGGGGCGGCGAGCCTAGCAGCGCCCCTGCGGGCCCCCGGCGGCGCGGGGGGCCAGGCGGCCGTGCCTACACCGGGACGGGTTCGTCCTCCATCGGCGGCGCCTTCCGCGTCGCGAGGAACGATCCGAGGAGCACGAGCGGGAACCCGATGCGGATCCCGAGCGTGAAGGGCTCGTCGAGCAGGAGCACCCCCAGGACGACCGCGACCGCCGGGTTGATGTACGTGATGACCGTCATCCGCGTCGGGCCGACCTCGGCGATGAGCGCGAAGAACACGAGGAACGCGATCGCCGTCGCGACGACCCCGAGGAACGCCACCGACCCCCACGCGGCCGCCGGCACCGGCCCCTGCGGCCAGCGGAGGATCGCGACGGGGAGGTAGAGGATCGTGTTGAAGACGAACGTCGTCGTGATGACGCCGATCGCGGGGACCGACTGGAGCTTCGTCGCGATGATGATCGGGCCGAGCGCGTAGCCGATCGCGGTCACGACGAGCGCGACGACCGCGATCGTGCCCCCGGTCTGGACGTCGAGGCCGACGAGCGCCGCGACGCCCGCGACGCCCATCGCGAGACCGAGCACCCGGGTCCCGTGGAGCCGGTCATCGAGCTTCAGGAACTGCGCGAGCACCGCGCCGACGAGCGGGACGGCCGAGATCATGAGCGCCGCGAACGATGACGAGACGCGCGTCTCCGCGAACGACAGGAGCAGCCACGGGCCGGTCACCTCGACGAGCGCGAAGACGATCGTCCACCCGAGCACCCCGCGCACCGGGCGCAGCGCCCCGCGTCGGATCGCGATCGGCAGCAGGAGCACCGCCCCGAGGACGACCCGCAGGAAGACGATGATCGGCGGCTCGAGGTGCTCGACCGCGATCTTGATGAACAGGTACGGGAGCCCCCAGATGATCCCGAGGGAGACGAAGAGGAACCACCCGCGACGCGACACCCGCGGAGCCTAGCCGCTCGCCGCTAGTCGAGCGGGAGGTCGTCGTTGCGCCGGTCGAGCCAGCGCAGGAGCCGCTCCCCCGCCTTCACGACGAGGATGAGCGTCCAGCGCAGCGGACCGGCCCACGTCGCGCGCGCGACGCGCGCGATGAAGCGGAGCGTCGCGCGCGTCCAGCGCTTCGCGCGCCGCCACCCGCGGACCGACTGCCGACGCTTGCCCGCGAGCCAGCGCGCGGTGCCGACGGCCGCGACGCGGAGGCCGCGGCGGCTCGCGCGCCACACGCGACGGGCGATCCGGGCGGTGCCGGGCGCGCCGGTCCGCACCCACCAGCGCGCGAGCCGCCGCGTGCCGACCCCGAGCGCGTGGAGGAGGTCGCCGAGGCGGCCGAACGTCCAGCCCACGACCGCGGCGACGCCGCGACCGAGGGCGAATGCCGCGCGACGGAGGACGCGACCGCGCGCGGCGAACCAGCGGCGGATCGCGGGGAGGTCGGTGCGGGCCCAGCGGCGGTAGCCGCGTGCCGCGCGGACCGCGCCGACGCGCGTGGCACCGGCGACGGCGAGGACCCCGTCGCCGATCGCCCGCGTCGCGAGGATCGCGCCCCACGCGGACGCACGGAGCGCACGCCCCGTGCCCCGCAGCGCGGCGAGCGCACCGCGGCCGGTCGCGCGGAGCGCGACGAGGAGGTTGCGGCGCGCGAACCGCGCCCACGCGGCGACGAAGCGGCGGATCGCGGGGACGTTCGCGCGCGACCAGCGACGCGTCGCGCGCCAGGTGCGCGTCGCGCCGGTCGCCGACGCGCGCCCCGCGACGAGCGTCGCGCGACCGAGGCCGGTGATCGCGAGGACCGCGCCGCGGCCGGACGCCCGCGCGATCGCGAGGACGCCGCGACCGAGACCGCGCGACGAGGTGATGATGCCGCGACCGAGCGCGCGCGCGGACGCGAGCGCCGAACGTCGGAGGAGGCGCCCCCACGCCGCGAACCAGCGGCGGATCGCGGGGACGTTCGCGCGCGACCAGCGGCGACCGGCGCGCGCGGTGCGCGTCGAGGTCGCGGCGGTCGCGAGCGTCGCCGCGCGGGCGCCGCGCGCGAACGCGAGGCCGACGCGGCCGGCCGCGTGCGCGACGGCGAGGACGCCGCGACCGATGCCGCGCGCCGAGACGGCGACGGCGTGCGCGCCCGCGCGGACGACGACCGTGGTGCCGCGCGCCGTGGCGCGCGAGACGCCGGCGAGACCGCGCGCGGTCGCGCTCGCGATCGCGGTGATGCCACGCACCGTGAGGCCGACGACCGCCGCGATCGCGGCCGCCGTGCGACGGAGGAGCCCCGCGGCGCCCTGCCCGACCGTCGCCGCGCCGGTCCCGGTCGCGTGGACGACGGTCGCCCCGGCACGCACCGACACCTTCGCGGCGGCCGCCCCGGCCTTCGCGGAGGCCTGCGCCGCCGCGGCCCCGGCCCTCGCCGAGGCCCGCGCGGAGGTCCCCAGGAGGCCCGCCGCTGCCCGCAGGAGGCCCGTGGAGCCACGGAGCACGGCTCCCCCGACCCGGAGGCCGGAGCGCCCCGCGAGGGCGAGCCCGCGGCCCGTGGCCCGGACGGCGGCCACCGCTCCGCGCCCGCCCGCCCCGAGGCCGAGCTCGGTCCAGCGACCGATCCACCAGATGCCGACGTACACGCCGACGATCGCCGCGACGAGCGCGCGGCCGACGACGCCGAGCGCCGTGAGCGTCCCGCGGCGCGTCGCGCGGGCGTAGCCCGACGCGCGCATCGCGAGGTCGCGGCCCCGCGTCCGACGCCACGCGACGACCGCGCGCGCGGTCGCGGTCGAACCCGCGGAGACCGCGCCGACCGTCGCGACGACGGACCCACCGACCGCGCGCGCGGTCGCGGTCACGCCGCGCGAAGCGAACGATCCGACCGCCCCGAACCCGCGACCGATCGCCGAGACGACGGCGACCGTGCCGCTGCCGAAGAGGGATGCGATCGCGAGGACCCCGCGGCCGGCACCGGTCGCGATCGCGGTGCTGCCACGGCCGATCCCGGTCGCGACCGCGCCGAGCCCCCGCCCGACACCCACCGCCAACGACGTGACGACGCGCGCGACGCCACCACCGAGCCCACCGATCGCGCCGACGACGACGCGGACCGCGCCACCGACGACCGCGACGACGCCGACGCGGAGCACGCGCGCGCCGCCCGCGAGGACGCCAGCGACCGCCGTCCAGGCCGCCGTCGTGCCGCGCACGATGTCCTCACCGACCGCGGCGCGGCGCGCCGAGGTCTCCGCCGCGAGCGACGCGGCGGCCGCGCGGGTGCGCTCGCGCGCGGCCTCGACCTCGCGCCGACGCGCCTCGCGCGCGAGCTGCCGATCGCGGAGCCGCGATGCCGCGCCGCCGCCGACGGTCGGCGTCGGGATGCGCGCGTCGTCCTCGCCGACCTCCCAGGGCACCGGCAGGTGCGGTTCGTCGACGACGGGCTCGCGGAGATCGTCGAGTTCGACGTCGGAGGGACCGATCGGCTCGATCGTCGTCGGCGCGTCGACCTCCGACGGCACGACGTAGGGACGGAACGCCGCCGGCGCCTGCGGGGCGCCGAGCGGTTCGGCGCCGCCGCGCCCGAGCCCACCGAGGACGACCCGCGGCCCTTCGAGGAGGAACCGCTCCTGCTGCTTCGCGCGGAGGAGCTGCCGGCGCTTGCGGAGCGCGCCGCCGAGGGCGAGGAGGAACACGACCTCGGTCCACGGGACGACGACGACGGTCGTCGTCTCGGACGTCGCGTCCTGCGCGATGCCGTCGATCGACCCGCGCGCGGTCGCGGTCACGCGGACGACGCCCGCGAACGGCAGCGCCTCGCGCGGCGCCGTGCCGCCGAAGAGCGAGAACGACCCCGCCGCGACGCCGAGGCGCTCACCGGGGAGCAGGAAGCCCTCCTCGACGGTCGTGCGGAACGGCGTCGAGCGGTCGTCGTCGACGAAGGGCAGCACCGAGAGGAGGTTCACGCGGTCGTACGCGATCTCGATCGTCGCGCCGCTCATCACGTGGACCGCCGTACCGGTGAGTTCGGCGACCGCGACGCCGGGCGCGTGGCCGACGACCGCGGGGAGATCGGGCAGGAGGCGATCGACGAGCGTCCACGGCCCGTCCTGACGGACGTCGAGGTCGGTGAGCGCGATGCGGCCGGGCGGCGGCCCGGTCGGCAGCGCGTCCTCGGGCCCGGGCACCGCGACGAGCGGCACGGTGACGGTCTCGACCTCCGCGCCGTCCTCGTTCGGCTGGAGGACGAACCGCAGCCCCGCGACGCGCGTGCGGTCGACGGCCGCGGGATCGATGACGACGGTGAACCCGAACCGCTGCGCGGTGTCGCCCGGCGCGTAGTCGAAGGACTCCGGCGTGACGCGCAGGCCGTCGGCGAGCGAGAGGTCGGTCGAGCCGAACGGCACCTCCTCGCGGCGTCCCTCGGCGTCGACGGCGAGGTCGACCGGCACGACGCGGAGCGTCCCCTCGAAGCCGCCCGCGACGTCGATCGCCACCTCGCGGAACGCGGCGAGGTCGTAGCCGCTGAACGTGAGCGAGCGCTCGACCGGCAGCAGCGACGGTGGCGGCGCCTCGGTGCGGATCGGCAGGAGCGCCGCGACGGCGACGACCGCGGTGAGCGCCCAGAACAGGATCGATCCGACGACGCGGACCGGCGTGCGCGCCGGCGCCGGGGCACGACCGAGCGCGCGGAGCGAGCGCGCGGGCGATGCGGTCACCGGACGTCCTCTCGTGCCACGGCGGGGCGGAACCGACCCCCCGCCAGGGAATGTGAGTCTGTGGAAAACGCCATTCTCCGGGGGGCCGCGGACGTGAGTAAACACAGGCGTCCGGTGCACCCGGGAGCCCCGCGAGGCTAGCACCCGGGGGTCCCGCGCACCCCGGGTCAGGGGGCACCCCGGTGCCGCACACAGCCCCCTGTACGCTCCGCCCATGACACCTCTCCCGCGCCGCATCGCCGCCCTCGCCGCGTTCCTCGTCCTCGGGGCCGCGGCCTGTGCCACCGGCGGAAGCGCCACGGACACCCCCGCCCCGATCCCGACCGACCTCACACCGACGCCAACGGCGATCGCCTACGACCCGACCGCGGTCGTCTCGAAGTCGGTCCTCGGACCCGGCCGCGTCCTCGCGGCGTTTCCGACGGCCGACGGCGGCACGCGCGTCCTCGTGAACGACCGGCTCCCCGGCGACGAGCTCGGCTGCGAGGGCATGCCCGTCGAGGGGCTCCTCGCGCTCGACGACGCGGGCACCGCGACGCCGGTCCTCGCCGCCGACGGCGAGCCGATCATCAACGGCGTGAGCATCGCCACCCCGACCGGAGCGCTCCACGAGGGCTCGCTCGTCGCGCTCTCCTCGATGTGCGAGGGCTTCACGAGCCAGGTCCTCGTCGGCACGATCGGCGCCGACGGGATCCCGACCGGCATCGTCGCGATCGCCGGGTTCGAGGGCAGCCAGCCCGACCGCGTCGCCGGCGCGCCGGAGTTCGACACGCTCGTCGACATGCAGTGGACGCCGGACGCCTCGCGGCTGCTCCTCGTGACCTCCGCGTACAACTTCGACGCGCCCGAGCGACCGGACAACCGCCTGTGGGCCTACGACCCGGTGAGCGCGACATGGACCGAGCGCGACGACGCCCCCGAGGGCATCCAGCGCGCGCTCGAGACCGGGAGCGGCGTCCTCGTGACGATGGCCGGCGAGTCGATGCTCTACGGCGGCCACGAGTTCGCCCGCGAGGGCGCGAGCCACTTCGTCCTCGGCCCCGACGCCGAGACGATCGCGGTCGTCGGCCCGCAGCAGCTGCGCCTCATCACCCCCGACGGCGAGATCGCCCCGATCGTCGACGGCGACATCGGCGTCGCGGAGTTCCTCCCCGACGGGTCGGGCTTGATCTACACCCGGACCCTCCCGAACGCCTCCGGCGTGCGCTTCGCCTACGTCTCGCTCGACGGGCAGACGAGCGTCGACCTCGGGACCCGCTACTGGGGATGGTTCGCGGTCGCTCCGGACGGCAGCGGCCTCTACGTCACCGCGGGCGACCTCGGTTCGGACGGCTACACGGACTCGAAGGCCGAGCTCTGGTCCTTCGCCCCGCTCTCCTGACGACGTCGCGGCGCCCGCGCTGACCGGGCCCGGCCCCCGCCCCTAGTGGCGGCGGCGCCGGCCCGAGGCCGTCCCGACGATGCGCGCGACGGCGTCCTGGCCGAGTCGTCGCCAGCGGCCGACCTGCCGGTGCGCTCCGGGCTCGATCGGCACGGGTTCGTTCGAGTAGCGCAGGTCGACGATCTTGCCGAAGCGCCGGCGCCACGCCGCCCACGCGAGCAGCGCGGCGAGCGCCTCCGACCACGGGAACACGATGAGCGTCCGCGACACCGTGATCGGCTCCGGCGCGGACGCGACCCCCGCGAGGTCCCACTGCACCGTCGCCCGGACGCGGACGAGGCCGATGACCGGCATCGCGTCGAAGGGCCCCGCGTCGAGGGTGAGCACGCTCGAGCCCTCCGCGGACGCGACCTCGCCGGGGATGAGGAACCGCGACGCCGAGCCGTACGAGAGCGTCGGCTGCGACTCCGGGGAGAAGAGGTCCGAGAGGCCGATCCGGTGGTACGTCCACGCGACGCGCGCCTCGACGACGGCGCTGCCGACGTTGCGCGCCGTGACGATCGAAGTGAGCGGCCCGTGACCGATGACGCCGGGGAGATCGGGCAGCAGGCGGTCGACGATCGTGAACGCCTCCGGCGCGATGTCGAGGTCGTCGAGCGCGACGCCGAAGGTCCCCGCCGGGAGCTCCGCGACGACGCGCTCGCCCGGCACCGCGACGACCGGGATGCGCACCGCGGCGGCGACCGCGCCGTCGGGCGTCGTGAGCTCGGCGACGAGGAACCCGAACCGCGGTCGGTCCGCGGACTGCGCGACGAGCGCGACCCCCGACGTGAACGTCACGGGCTCGGCCGCGGGCGCGTAGTCGAACGACGGCGGCACGACCTCGACGAGGCCGCCGAGCGAGTCCGGCGAGGTGCCGAGCGGCGCCTCGATCGCGGCGCCGCCCACGCCGAGCACCACGTCGCGGAGCGAGAGCACGAGCGTCCCGGGGACCCCGCCCTGGACGGTCACGCGGACGACCTGCGGACCCGCCGTGCCGACGAGCTCGACCTTCGCCGGCTCGATGCCGAGCATCGCCACGCCCCCCTGCGCCGACGCGACGAGCGGCAGCGCCACGAGCGCGAGGGCGGCGAGGAGGGAACCGGAGCGGCGCATCGCCCGTGAGCGTACGGGGAGCCGCCCGTGGGGGCGACCGCCCGGGAAGGGCCTCCGGAGGGGCCAGGAGGGGCCAGGGGGCCCCGGAGCGGCCCCGACGGCCCCCGATCGCGGCCGACGCCCCCGGGTGGCGGGCCGACGCGCTAGGTGGCGCGGACCGAGCCGCCGGAGAGCACGACCGGCGAGGACTCGCGGATCGCGCTCGAGGGCACGGGGTCGATCTGGATCCCGAACGCGTCGGGGTTCTGGACCACGGTCGTCTTCTTGCCGACCGTCGTCTTCGAGGTGCCCCCGTCGTAGACGGTCACCGTGAAGGAGACGACCCCGTAGGACGACGTCTCCCACGAGTCCCCGTCCCAGTACTGGAGGACCCCGGTCCCCGTGAAGGACGCGCACCGCCGGTCCGTCGCGGTGCCGACCGAGGCCGGGCAGGTGAAGGTCCCGTAGGCGGACGGGGTGCCGGTGCTCGAGATCGTGCCCGCCAGGCGCCACTGGGCGTTGTTCATCCACAGGAGCTGCCCGCGGTAGGAGACGACCCCCGTGCGCGAGGAGGACTTCGTGATGCTGAACCCGAAGTTGATCCGCGGAGAGCCGCCGAGCGAGCCCTTCTCGAGGCGGTACCAGCCGCCGCCGTTCGCGGTGCCGCCGGTCGTGACCACCGCGAGGACCGCGTCGTCGTAGGACGACGGCAGGCACTCCTCGGCCGGGTCGAAGGCGATGTCGATCTCGTAGATGCCCGGGGGAAGCGTCGCGTCGACGCTGTACGCGCGCGTCGTGCCGGTGCCGCTCGTCGTGAGGGTGACCGGCGAAAGCGCCGAGCCTCCGACCGGGGTCGCGACCGCGGTGACCGTCGAGCCCACGAAGCACGACGTGTCGCCGGCCGAGACGTTCGCGCTGAGCGTGGTCGTCGCGCCGCCGTCGGCGTCGTAGGTCTGGCCGGTGGAGACGACGCCGGTGAGCGCCGACTCGACGGTGAGCGTGCCCGGCGTGAAGGTGATGTCGTAGCTCGTGGTGACGTCGGTCGGCGTCGCGTTCGAGATCACGCCGCCCGAGCAGGCGATCTCGTAGGTGCCCGGGCCCGAGACGCCTGGCGTGTTGGTCGCGGCCGCGCAGGTCGGCAGCGTCGTCCAGGAGTCACCCGCGAAGAACGTCCCGGCGGTGCGGGTGATCGTGAAGGTCGGCGCCGCGGCCCCGAAGGTGATCGTCTTGTCGTCGGCGTCGATCGTGATCGGCCGCGTGCCGACGGTCACGTAGCGCGTGGTCCGGATGATCGTGTACGACGAGGTCACGTCGGTGCCGGCGACCGCGGCGGTCTTGATCACGCCACCGGTGCACGAGTACGCGTACATCCCGGCGGGGCTCCCCGCCGTGTACGACGAGTCGCACGCGGGGTCGGTCGTCCACGTGTCGGTCAGGACGAGGGCGCCGGACGTGAGGGTGAACGCCCCCCACGAGGGCTCGGCGTCCCCGTAGACGAGGGCCGGCCCCGCGTAGGTGGCCGGAGCCACCGTGAGCGAGACCGTTCCGACGGTGAGATCCTCGGTCGCGGTCGTGTCGAAGACGTAGTCGTCGGCCGATCCGGCCGAACAGGTGATGTCGTCGGCGGAGGTGCCGGCGACGTCGCCCTGGGCGTAGGTCGAGGTGCACGTCGGGGCGACGTAGGCGACCGCGGTGTCCTTCGTCTCGCCGCCGACGAACCCCGTCACGGTGAAGCCGTAGGCGGAGGTCGCCGGGGCGCTGGCGCCGTGGGTGATCGTCTTCGCGTCCGGTGTGACGGTGAGCGTCGCCCCGTGCTCGAGGACGCGAACGGCGACAGCGTGTCGGTCATCCCGCAGATCTGGCTCGCGGGGTAGTCGCCGGGCGTGAGCGTCCCCGACGGGAGCGCCCGCCACGTCATGTCCACCCAGGCGGAGACGCCGGGCGTCGCGGTCTCCTCGTAGTGCCAGAGCTTGTCGGTCGCCCGGTTGCCGTCGAGGCAGATCGTGAAGGGCCCGGTGGCATCGGTCACCGCGATGTCGATGAGGGTCGCGCCGGAGATCGCGAACGGCACCTCGACGGCCGGGAGCTCGTCCTTCGTCGGGGCCTCGACGACGACGGAAGCGCTGGCGCCGGATGTCGCGAGTTCGATCGAGGCGCTGCCCACGGAGGTGCCGCCGAGCGGCACGGTGGTCGGCGAGGACGAGGCTGGGATGCCGATCGTCTTCGTCTCGGGCCAGAACCCGGGCGAACGCACGGTCGTGGGCAGCACGTACGCGCTGATCCAGAAGTCGCTCGTGACCGGGCCGGCGTTGATCGGGCACCCGACGCCGCCCGGGCCACCGGCGCAGTCCCAGTAGTTGCCCTGGGCGTCGATCACGGGGTCGGACGACGTGCCGCGGTTGCCGACGGTGACCGAGTCGGTCGTCGCGTCGAGGAAGGCGTTGTCGCGGAGCGTGACCCCGGACACGTCGCTCGTCGCCGCGTCGCAGGGACCGGTCGGGTTCGGTCCGATGAGGAGGTCGCCCTCGTACCAGTCCGCCGTCGTGCCGCAGTAGGCGTCGTCGTAGGCGTAGCCCATGTTGCTGTAACCGTCCACGAGGTTGTGCTCGACGGACACGGTGCCCGAGAACGTCACCCCCGAGCCGTCGTAGGCCGTGTAGAAGTTCACCGCCGAGTACTCGAGGTTCACGAAGCTGTTGCCGCTCACGAGCAGGTCGTCCTGGACGCCGGCGAGGAGGAACCCGAGCTGGCGCTGCTGCCACCCGTCGACCTGGCTCACCCCGACGCTCGTGTTGCCGACCCAGTTGTCCGCGATCGCACCCGAGGTGCCGGCGGTCGAACCGCCGTTCGTCGCCCAGCCCTTGTTGTCCACCCAGACGTTGTCGCGGATGTCGAGGACGGTCGTCGTCCCGGTCCCGTAGTTCCAGTGCGCGATGCCGTTCGTCGCGTACCGCTCGCCGGCGAAGCGGTTGTCGAGGACGGTGAGCGACAGCGCGCCCGCGTCGCCGGCGAGCCACCACGAGCCGTTCTCCGCGCCGGGGTTGTTCAGGAACCGCGTGTGCTCGACGGTGAGGTCGAGGTTCGCGTTGTCGTTGCCCGTGATGAACCGGGTCGAGACGGGGTCGTCCGGCCCCGTCCCCGGGGCGTCGGCGAGGTCGAACGTGAGGCCGCGGAGCGCGATCGTGAGGTCGGAGACGCCGGCGGCGAGCGTGAGGGCGTCCCCATCGGCCACGCCGGGGCGGATGATCGCCTCGGCGACGCGGGAGGCGTTCGCGCTCGGGAGACCGCCCGAGAGGACCGTCGCGTCGTTCGGGCTGATCGCGGCGTTCGGGCCCACGATCGTGAGCGACACGTCGATCGTGAGCGCCTCGGCGTACGTCCCCGCCGCGACGGTGATCGTGTCGCCGGCGTTGGCCGCGTCGATCGCGTCCTGGATCGTCGAGTACGTGCAGCCGCTCGGACAGACGTCGAGGGTCTGGGGCGTCGAGGAAGCCGGCAGGGCCAGGAAGCCGATCGCCGCGAGGCTCGCGACGAGCAGGAGGCGGACGCGCGCGGAGCGCGACCCGAGGGCGCGACGCACATGGCGCGACGCACGTGTGGAGGAAGGATGGAGCAGCTGCATCCCGGCTCTCCCGTCTAGAGCCGGCGCGACGGGGTCCTGGAGGAACCGGGCCTTCCCCGGTTGCTACTCCCCTGTGCCCCGTCGTGCCCGTCTTCTTGAAGCTCTCAAACTATAGCAGCGCTGTGCGCCGTGTCACGCACGTTTTTCTGCGACGCAACCCTTCGCGACACACCTCGCGACACACCGCGGATCGCCGCGGCGACTCGTTGGCGTTGAGACGCGATCGCTGCGACCGCTACCGTGGAGGCCTCCAGGGCGCCCGGCTGGGGCGGGGAAAGAGACGGGTTCTCCTCCCGCCCCAGCCGGGCGCCCTGCCCCCGAGGGGGCGGGCGCCGGAGGGGACCTCCTCGACTAGCCCACCGCGAAGTTCGCGGTGACGGTCCTCGCCGCCGTGAAATTGGCCACGGTGCAGGTTCCGTCGCTGTTCACCTGCGGACAGTTCGTCCAGTTCACGAACCGGTAGCCGGCCGCGGGCGTCGCCGTCAGGACGATCGTGCTCCCCGAGGCGAAGCCGACCGCCTGCTGGGTGCACGCCGTACCGCAGTTCACCTGGGTCGCCACGTTCGGCGTCGAGATCGAACGGAGCGTGCCGTATGAGGGGTTCGTCTTCTTCGCCGTCAGGACGACCCGGACCGCGAAGTTCGCCGTCACCGCGTTCAGCGAGGAGTCATCGGTGATCGTCACCACGCAGGTCGTGAGGCCGGTGCACGCGGTCGCCCCCGCGCCAGTCCAGCCGATGAAGATGTACCCCGTGGCCGCGGTCGCGGTGAGGGTCACCTTCGTGGCGTAGTTGAACAGCGGGCTGGTGCTGATGCAGGTCGTTCCGCAGCTCACACCCGTCGGGCTCGAGGTGACCGAACCGTACGCAGCGGAGGTCTTCGAGACCGGGAGCGCGTACTTGTTGATCGTGTAGGTCGCGGCCGCGCTCACGTTGGCCCCCATCGTCAGGGTGCAGACGTTGCCCACCGCCGGCGAGCACGGGGTCGTCCCCCACGAGGTGAAGGAGTAGCCCCGGGGCGGCGTGGCCGTCAGGGTCACGACCTGGCCGTTGCGGAAGGTCGTGGAGCAGACGCTCCCCGCCGGGCCGCAGTTGATGGATTGACCATTGAGCCCGGCGACGTCGGACGTCAGCGTGCCGACGGTCGACTTCGTGGCGGTGAGCGTGCGCACGGTGACGAACTCCGCCGTCATGCTCGTCCCGCCGATCGGGACCGGGAAGGCGCAGACGTTCGACGTGCTTCCGTCACAGGGTCCGCCGCTCCACTTCACGAAGGCGTTGCCGCTCGCCGGAGTGGCCGTGAGGGTCACCGTGGAGTTGTAGAGGAAGTTGCCGGTGCAGGTGGTGCCGCAGGAGATGCCCGTCGGCGAGGAGGTGACCGTCCCGGAACCGCCGGAACGCTGCACCGCAACCGAGTACCGAGCGGCCGGGAAGGGCTGCGACGCGCCCTTCGACGCGCTCATCGTGACCAGACAGGTGTCGTTCAGGCTATTCGTGGTGGCGGTCGAGTTGCAGCCGGTCCAGGCGCCCAGGCCATAGCCGGTCAGCGGCGTGGCCAGGAGGCGCACGCTGACGTTGTTCCCGTAGACCTCGGTGCAGTCCGTGGTGTTGGCACCACAGTCGATGCCTCCGAGCACCTCGCCCGAGGCATTGATCGTCGTGATCGTGCCGCCCGTCGGCCTGCTGATCGTGAGGGTTCGGGCGGTCGCAAAGTTCGCGGCGACCGTGGTCGTGCTCGTTGAGACGTTCACCGCGCAGGTCGAGCTCGAGGTGACCACGCAGTTGGGGCTCCACGAGGACAGTGCGTACCCGGTGGCTCCGGTGGCCGTGAGCGAGACCGTGGTGTTGCTCGGGACGATGACCGAGCAGTCCACTCCGCCGGTTCCACAGGTGAGGTTGTCGCCGGCGAGCGCGCCCGCCGTGAGGGTCACCGTGCCGTTACTCGGCCTCGGGCTGATCGTGAGGGTCCAGCTGAGCTGCGTGAAGGTGACGCTCACGGTCTTCGCCGCGGTCATCTGCACGGAACAGGTCGTCGCCGTCGTCGCGAAGCATCCCGTCCACGTCCCGACGGCGTAGCCCGAGGACGGCGTCGCCGTCAGCTGGACCCACGTGTCCTTCGGGAAGAACTGCGAGCAGTCGCTCGGACAGGCGATCCCGACGCTCCCACCGCTCGCGGCGACCGACCCGTTCTCGGGCGTCGTCACCGTGAGCTCGTAGACCGGCGTGAAGTTGGCGGTCACGACGACGTCCTCGCTCGCCACGATCACGCAGGTCGGGCTCAGCTGACCGGCGCAGTCCCCACCCCACGACAGGAAGGTGTAACCGCTGTCGCCGATCGCCGAGAGCGCGACCGTGGTGCCGTGGAGGACCTCCTCGGTGCAGTCGTCACCGACGGTGCCGCAGTCGATGCCGTAGATGCGCTCACCGGTCGTCGAGTCCACGGTGAAGATCGTGCCGTTCAGCGGCTCGGTCAGCGCAGAGAAGGTGTAGACGGTCGGCGTGAAGTAGGCCCAGACGCTCTTCGCCGCGGTCATCGAGGTCGTGCAGAGGGTCGTCGCCTCGCCGGCGCACGCGCCACCCCACGAGGAGAACGTGTAGCCGGTCTCCGGGAAGGCCTGGACCTTCACCGACGTGTTGTACGCGTAGCTCTCGGTGCAGTCGGTCTGACCCGAGCCGCAGTTGAGGCCCGACGTCGGCGTGTTGAGCGCCGTCACCGTCTTCACCGCGCCGTTCGGCATGGTGATCGCCGTGAGGACGTGGTTGACCGTCGCGTACGAGGCCGACAGCGTCTTCGCCGAGTCCATCGTCATCGTGCAGGTCGCGCCGGAGGCCGCGTCGCAGCCCGTCCAGCCGGTGAAGGTCTTGCCGGGCACGCCGCTCGCCACGAGGAAGACGACCGTGCCGTAGTCGTAGGTCTCGGAGCAGTCCGCCCCGTCCGCGGTAGAGCAGTTGACGCCGAGGCCCGTGATCGTGCCGTCCGCGGACGCCGTCACGGTGAGGGTCTTCGTCTGGATCGGGAACGTCGCCCCGACCGTGACCGGACCGGTCAGCGTCAGGGTGCAGATGTCGCCCTGGCCGGCGCACGCGCCGTTCCACGCACCCGCGTCGTAGCCCGTCGAGGCGAAGCGGCTCAGGCGGACCGTCGCGCCGTGGGTGAAGGTCTGGGTGCAGGTCGCACCGCAGTCGATGCCGGAGATCGGGTCACCGTTGCTGTCCACGCGCTTCACCGAACCGTTCGTCGGCGCCGTGACCGTCACCGCGTAGGACAGGATCGAGAACTCCGCCGTCACGGTCTTCGCGGCGGTGAGCGTCACCACGCACGAGCCGGTGCCCGAGCAGGTGCCGCCGCCCCAGCCGGAGAAGGAGTAGCCGGTCGCCGGATTGGCCGTGAGCGTCACGGTCGTCCCGTAGTCGAAGTCGTAGTCGCAAGCGTCCGAGCAGTTCACGCCGAGGCCGGTCACCGTGCCGTTCGCGAGATCCGCGGACGACGGGCCACTCACGCTGAGCGTCTGCTTCGTGATCGTGAACGTCGCGCCGACCGTCCGCGCCTGCGTCATCGAGACGTCGCAGGAGTCGTCGGGGTCGGTCGAGCAGGCGCCGGTCCAGGCAGCGAAGTCGTAGCCGGTGGAGGGGCTGGCCGTGAGGGTCACGGTCGTGCCGTGGCCGTAGGACTCCGCGCAGTCGGACCCGCAGGAGATGCCCGCCGCGTCACCCGAGGGCGAGGCCGCCGTCGAGGCGATCGAGCCGTTCGTCGGCTTGTCGATCGACAGGACGTAGGTGTTCTTCGTGAAGCTCGCGGTCACGGTCTCGAGCGCCGACGGGTCGCTGTCGAGCGTCACCGAGCAGGACCCGGTTCCGGAGCAGGCGCCGCCCCAGCCCGAGAACGAGTATCCGGTCGCCGGGTTGGCCGTGAGCGTCACGGTCGTCCCGTAGTCGAAGTCGTAGTCGCACATCGTCGAGCAGCTGACCCCGAACCCGGTCACGGTGCCGTTCGCGAGGTTCGCGTCCGACGGGCCGCTGACGCCGAGGCTCCGCTGCTGGATCGTGAACGTCGCCCCGACCGTGATCGGACCGCTCACCGAGCCGAAGGTGCAGGCGCCCGAGCCCGAACAGTCACCCGTCCAGGCCGCGAAGTCGTAGCCCGCGTCCGGAGTCGCCACGAAGGTCACCGGGTCACCGCTCGCGGCACGGAAGTGGCACGTCGAGCCGCAGAGGAGCCCCTGCGACGGGTCGGCGGTCGAGATCGAGCCGTGCGCCGGCTTCTCTGCGGAAATGAGGTACTCGGCGACCGAGAACGTCGCCGTTGCGGTCCGGTTCGAGGTGAGGGTCACCGTGCAGGTGAAGGTGCCCTTCGAGTCGCAGTCGGCATCCAGCCACCCGTCGAACACGTAGCCAGCCGTCGGCGTCGCGGTGAGCGTCACCGTCGTGCCGTAGTCGTAGGAGACGACGCAGGGCTCATCGCCGTCGGCGCAGCTCATGTTGAGGCCGGTCACCTGGCCGCCCGCGAGGGCGTCGTCCGTGCCGTCACCGTTCACCGTGAGCGTCTTCGTCGTGATGACGAAGACCGCGCCGACCGTGATCGGGCCACTGACGGAGGCGAAGCTGCAGGTCCCCGAACCCGAGCAGTCGCCCGTCCACGAGGAGAAGGCGTAGCCGGTCGCGTTCGAGGCGCTCAGGCTGACCGCGTCGAAGTGCGTCACCGTCACCTGGCAGGTGGCGCCGCAGGTGGCCGAGGTCCCGGCCGTGGAGTTCGTGATCGTGACCGAGCCGTGCGCCGGCGGCGAGACGGTGAGCGTGTAGGTCTTCTTCGCGAAGTTGGCGCTCACCGACCGCGAGGCGTCCATCGTCACGTTGCACGTCGGGTTCGTGCCCGAGCACGTGCCGCCGGTCCAGCCGGTCAGGACGTAGCCCGTGGCGGGCACCGCGGTGAGGGAGACGACCGTGCCGTAGTCGAAGTCCACGTCACAGGTCGATCCGCAGTTCACGCCCGGTCCGGTGATCGTCCCGTTGGTGGGCGCGGTCCCGTCGAGCAGGAAGGTCTGGATCGCGAAGAGGGCACCGACCGCGCGAGCGCCGCTCATCGTCACGGTGCAGGTGCCCGAACCCCCGCACGCGCCGGTCCACCCGACGAAGTCGTAGCCCTCATCCGGGTGCGCCGTGAGCACGACCTTCGTCTGGTAGGCGTAGGACTCCGAGCAGTCGGCCGGACAGTCGATGTTCGTCGCGGCACCGCCCACGAAGTAGGCGCCGGTCACCGAGCCGTGCGACGGCGGCGAGACCGTGAGGAGGTACTGGTTCGCGACGAACGTCGCGCTCACCGAGCGGGCTTCGGTCACGTGGACGAGGCAGATCGCGCTCGTCTCGTCCTTACACACACCCACGTTGTCCCACGCCGAGAACGCGTAGCCGAAGCTCGGGCTTGCCGTGAGCTGGACGTAGGAGTCGTAGGCGAAGTTCGCCGAGCAGGTTCCGCCGCAGTTGATGCTCGGTCCGAGGATCTTGCCGTTGCCACCGGGTACCGAAACGCTCACCGCGAACGTTTGGATCGTGAAGTTCGCCGCGACCGTCTTCGCCGCCGACATCGTCACCGTGCACTCGGCGTCGGGGTCGGACGAGCACGCCCCGGTCCAGCCGGCGAAGGCGTAGCCCGTCGCCGCGACCGCCCGCAGGGTCACCTGATCGTTGTAGAGGTAGGTGAAGGCGCAGTCGAGGCCGCCGTTCCCGCAGTCGATGTCGCCGTCCGCCACCCAGGCCGGGGTCGGATCATCCGACATCCCGCCCGACTCGACCGACCCGTTGGCAGCGCCGACGACGGTCAGCGTGTAGGGGCTCTTGGTGAAGCTCGCGCCGACGGCCACTCGGGCGTCGGTCGTGTTGCCGATCATCTCGATGAGGCAGGTGTCACCGGTCTTCCCGGCGCAGACGCCGGTCCACCCGTCGAACACGTAGCCGGTGTCGGCGATGGCCTGCACCTGCACCCACGCGCCGTACTGGTGGGTCTCGGTGCAGTCCACGGTCCCGCAGTTGATGCCGAGGCCGACGATCGTCCCGTTGTCCGGATCGGAGACGTCGAGGCCCACGTCGATGCGTGCGAAGGTGGCCGACACGGTGTGGTCGGTCGTCATGTCGAGGCTGCAGATCGCGCCCTGACCGGCGCATTCGCCCGTCCAGGCGAAGAACCGGTAGCCCGGGAGGCTCGCCGCGCGGAGGTAGACCGTGTCGGTCGCCACGTAGTCAGCGTCGCAGGTGGCACCGCAATCGATGTCACCCGGGATGGTGGCAGCGTCATCGGTGTAGGACGTGATCGTCCCGCCCGAGGCCGGGACGACGAAGAGGGTGAACTGCTCGGCCTGGAACGTCACCCCGACGGTCCGCGCGAGGCTCATCGTGACGGTGCAGGACAGGGTGACCTCGCCGACGCACGCGCCGGTCCACTCGTCGAGTTCGTAGCCCACGGCCGGCGTTGCGGTCAGCACGATGACCTGGTTGAGGTCGTAGACCTCGCTGCAGTCCGTCTGACCGGCGCCCGAACCGCAGTTGATGCCGGTGCCCGTGATCGAGCCGTTGCTCACCGGCGTCGTGATGGTCAGCGTGCGGGTGGGGGCGAACGTCGCGGTGACGCTCCGCGCCTCGCTCATCTGGACGTAGCAGACGTCACCCTCGGTGCCGGCACACGCACCGCCCCAGGAGTTGAACCGGTAGTCGATCGCCGGGATGGCCCGCAGCCGCACGAGCGTCGCGGAGTAGGCGAACTCGTCGAAGTACTCGCTGCAGTCCGTCTGCCCGTCGCCAGAGCCGCAGTTGAGACCACTGACCGGGGTGTAGCCCGGCCCGGAACCGACCGTGGCGATCCGGCCGTTGAACGGCGCCGTCGCCGTCAACTCGTACTGACGCAGGAAGGAGACCGTGACCGCGGGGTTGTTGTCGACCGTAAACTGGCACACATCTGTGGCCTCGAAGTCACAGTCGCCCCCCCAGTCGAGGAACCGGAACCGCGGGCTGTTGTCACCCGTCGCGGTCAGGGTGACCAGCGTCGTGTCGACCACCACGGGCACGGTGCAGGTGGCCTCACCGGCGATCGTGCACGAGACACCGCCGGTGCCGGTAACCGTTCCCCCACCGCTGCCGCTCACCGTCACGACGAGGTCGACGGTGTCGGGCTCGAACGTCACGACGAGCGACTCGTCACCGTTCACGGTGAGCTCGCAGACCTCGGTCTCCCCATCGGCGAGCGGACAGGTGGTGTTCCCATCGGCACCCGCAAACCCACCGAACACGTATCCCTCAGCCGGGACCGCGGTCACGGTCACCGCGGAGGTGTCAAGCACGACCGCGGCGTCCTCGCAAACCGTGTCGTCCGCGAAGTCCCCGTTCTCGCACGTGGACTCGCCACCGGGCAACTGAGCGGGAGTGCTAGACCAAGAAATGGACCCCTCGCCCACGACGGTGAACGACAGGTCGAACTGCTCCAGGAAGGTG
>JBJTIF010000049.1:0-2631 GCA_046094825.1 Actinomycetota bacterium | reverse complement strand
GGGGCCCCCCCCCGGGGGGGCCGCGGCGGCCGCGGGGTGGGCCCGCCCCCCCGCGGGGTCCGCCGCCCCCGCCCCGCCCCACGCCGACGAACGGTTCGACGCGATCGTCCTCGCGACGCACGCGGACACGACCCTCGGGATCCTCGGGAGCGCCGCGCATCCCCGCGAACGCGAGCTGCTCGGCGCGTTCCGGTTCCAGCGCAACGTGGCGGTCCTCCATCGCGACGGGACGTTCCTCCCGCGACGCCGCGCCGCGCGCGCGAGCTGGAACTACCAGGCCGACCGGCTCCGGCAGCCGGGTGCGGTCTCGCTCACGTACTGGATGAACCGCCTCCAGAACCTCGACACCGACCGACCCGTCCTCGTGACGCTGAACCCCGCGCGCGAACCTCGGGACGTCGTCGCGACGATCCCCTACGAGCACCCGCAGTACGACCGGGCCGCGGTGGACGCCCAGGCCGCGATCCGGGGGATCCAGGGCGAACGGCGCACGTGGTTCGCGGGCGCGTGGCTCGCACACGGGTTCCACGAGGACGGCCTGCGGTCGGGGCTCGAGGCGGCGGCCGCGCTCGGTGCGCCCGCGCCCTGGTGGCCCGATCGCGCACCGGTGGCGGCATGAGGAGCGCCCTCTACCGCGCGGAGGTCATGCACCGACGGTTCTCCCCACGCGGGCACCGCTTCTCGTACGGCGTGTTCTACGGGCTCTTCGACCTCGACGAGCTCGCGGAGCTCGACCGCACGGTCGCCGGGTTCGGGGTGAACCGACCGGCACCGATCGCCTTCCACGAGGCGGACCACGGTCCGCGGGACGGGTCGCCGCTCCGCCCGTGGCTCGAGGCGGCGCTCGCGGAGGCGGGCATCTCCCTCGACGGTGGGCCGATCCGGATCCTCGCGATGCCGCGGATCCTCGGCTACGTCTTCAACCCGATCGCGGTGTGGTTCGCGTACGGACCGACGGAGGACCTGCGGGCGGTGCTCTACGAGGTCGCGAACACCTTCGGCGAACGGCACTCCTACCTCTGCCCGGTCGGGCCCGACGCGATCGACGCCGCCGGGACGGTGCGGCACCGGTTCGCGAAGCAGCTCTTCGTGTCGCCGTTCATCGACCTCGACGCGACGTACGACTTCCGCACGCGACCTCCGGACGGACGCGTCGCGCTCCTCATCCGCGAGACGGTGAACGGCTCGCACCTCCTCACCGCGACGATGGTCGGGCGGCGTCGAGCGTGGTCGACGCGCGAACTGTGGTCGGCGTTCGTCCGCTACCCGCTCGTCACGCTGAAGGTCATCGCGGCGATCCACGGCGAGGCGCTGCGGCTGTGGACGAAGGGGGCGCCCTACCGGCGCCGCGGCCCCGCGCCGACCGAGCCGTACTCGATCGAGCGCCCCGCGATCGCCCCGGGAGCGACCGACCCACGGGAGCGGACGTCGTGAGCGCGTTCGAGGAAGCGATCCTCTCGCTCGTCGGCGGACGCGTCCGCCTCGGGTCGCTCTCGGTGCGGCTCCCCGACGGTCGCTCCCGGGTCTTCGCCGGCGCCGCGCCCGGCCCCGAGGCCGACCTCACGATCCGTGACTGGCGTGCGGTCCGTCGGATCGCGAGCGAAGGAGCGATCGGGCTCGCGGAGGGCTGGATCTGCGAGGAGCTCGACTCCGAGGACCTGCCCACCCTCATCGAGCTCGCGACCTACCACCTGGAACCGGAGCACCGACGGGTCCCCGAACCGCTCGAACGCGCCGGGCAGGCGGCGTGGCGGGCGATCGGCCGGGCGACGCACCAGCGGGGGCCGCTGCGGACGATGGCGGAGCACTACGACCTCGGCAACCGGTTCTTCGCGCTCTGGCTCGACGAGACGATGACGTACTCCTCCGCGTACTTCACCCGCGACGACCTCGCCCTCGCCGACGCGCAGCGCGAGAAGTACCGCCGGCTCGCCGATCGCACGGGCATCACCCGGGGGATGCGCGTCCTCGAGATCGGGTCGGGATGGGGATCGTTCGCCGTCCACCTCGCGACGGAGCTCGGCTGCGACGTCACGACGACGACGATCTCGCGGGAGCAGGCGGACCACGTCGCGGGACGGATCGGCGAGCTCGGCCTCGAGGGGCGCGTCCGGGTCGTCCTCGAGGACTTCGCCGAGACGACGGGGACGTTCGACGCGATCGTCTCCGTCGAGATGATCGAGTCCATCCCCGGCGCGCGCTGGCCGGCGTACTTCCGCACGCTCCGCGATCGCCTCGCTCCGGGAGGTCGGGTCGGGCTCCAGTCCATCGTCGTCGCCGATCGGCACTGGCGGTCGTCGAACGCGAACCCGGACTTCATCCGGCGCTACATCTTCCCCGGCGGTCAGGTCCCCTCGCCGGGGGTGCTCCGCGAGCGCGCGCGCGAGGTCGGGCTCCGGTGGCGGGAGGACGCGTGGTTCGGGCGGTCCTACGCGAAGACGCTCGCCGAGTGGCACCGGAACTTCGACGCGGCGTGGCCGGAGATCGCGGCCCTCGGGTTCGACCGGCGGTTCCAGCGGATGTGGCAGTACTACCTGTCGTACACGGAGGGCGGGTTCCGGCCACGCCGCGTCGAAGTTCCGGTGCCACTCGGCGAGCGTCTTCGCGTAGGACCGCCCGAACCACGCGTCC
>JBJTIF010000048.1:0-26741 GCA_046094825.1 Actinomycetota bacterium | reverse complement strand
GGGATAACAGGCTGATCGCTCCCAAGAGTCCATATCGACGGAGCGGTTTGGCACCTCGATGTCGGCTCGTCTCATCCTGGGGCTGGAGCAGGTCCCAAGGGTCGGGCTGTTCGCCCGTTAAAGAGGCACGCGAGCTGGGTTTAGAACGTCGTGAGACAGTTCGGTCCCTATCCTTCGTGGGCGTAGGAGATTTGAGAGGAGCTGCCCCTAGTACGAGAGGACCGGGGCGGACGAACCTCTGGTGTGCCAGTTGTCGCGCCAGCGGCACGGCTGGTTAGCCACGTTCGGCAGGGATAAGCGCTGAAAGCATCTAAGTGCGAAGCTCGCCTCAAGATGAGATCTCCCACAGGGTTGACCTGGTAAGGCCCGTCGTAGACCACGACGTCGATAGGCCGGAGGTGGAAGCACGGTGACGTGTTGAGCCGACCGGTACTAATAGGCCGAGGACTTGACTCTTGCTCGCGCTCGCTATCGGTTCCCGAGCTCTGCTCGGGGGCACGCCTCCCCATGGATGTCCCGTCAATCTCCGATCGGTCGGGAGCCCCGGTACCGTGGCCATGGCGGAGGGGTCACACCCGGTCCCATCCCGAACCCGGAAGTTAAGCCCTCCAGCGCCGATGGTACTGCCCGGGTAACTGGGTGGGAGAGTAGGACGCCGCCGGACACTTTCACAGAACGCCGCCCCCCGGGGCGGCGTTCTGCGTTTGCGGCCCGGTACGCTCCTGCCATGCCACGTGCCCTCCAGCCCCGTCCCGGTCGTCGGGGGACGCCCGCGCCACGGGCGACCGGGACGCTCCCGAAGGACGTGCTCGCGGAGGTCCGCCAGACGGCGCCGCCGGCCCGCGCCGATCAGGCGATCGCCCGGCTCGAGCGCGCGATCGAGCGGCTGGAGCGGGGCGACCCGGGCGGAGCCGCGAGCGAGGCCGCGAAGGCGACAGCGCTGGCGGCCCGATCCGGTGCGGTGCGCGAGGGCCTCGGACTCGCGCTCTACGGCCAGGGACGCTGGAAGGAGGCGCTCGCGGAGATGCAGGCGTACCGCCGGATCACCGGTCGCCGTGACCAGAACCACATCATCGCCGACTGCTTCCGGGCGACGGGCCAGCCGGAGCGCGCCGTGCCCCTCGCCGAGGAGGCGCTCGCGGCGCCGCGCGTGCCGCTGGCGGCGAAGGCGGAGGCTGTCATCGTCGCCGCCTCGGCCCTCGCAGACATGCGGCGCTACGACCAAGCGCTCGGGCTGCTGCGTCGCGTGAAGACCCGCGACGACGTCGTGAGCCCGGAGGTGCTCCGCGTCTGGTACGTGACGGCCGACATCCTCGCGCGATCAGGACGGACCGACGATGCGCGGCGGGAGTTCCGGAAGATCCTCCGCCACGACGCGGCGGCGTTCGACGTCGCCGAGCGCATCGCCGCGCTCGGCTAGGCCGACGTCGCCCCCGGCGACCCCGGCGCCCCCTCGCGCGCCTGCGCCTCGCGGGCACGCCGGAGGTCCCAGTACCGGAGGATCCCGAGCGCGTTCATCCGAACGCTCGAGAGGGACTCGAGGCGGGCGAGGTCGATCGGGGCCTCGGCGCCCGTCGTGCGATCGGCGGCGGCCTCGGCGTCCAGCGCCGCGACGACGGCGTCGAGATCCCCGCCGGCGTCGAGCACCGATCGGACGCGTTCGGTCCACGCCCGGAACCGGCGGGAGGCGAGCTCGCAGATCCGGTCCACCTCCGCGACGGGTCCGTAGTGCGCGAAGAGCACCGGCCCGGATCGAGCGGCGGTCCGGATGCGCTCGATGCTCGCGAGGGCGAGCTCGAGGTCGTAGTCCGGCGGCGGGGTCGCCGGGCGCAGGACCGGGAGGTCCGGCGGGTGGATCCCGAGCGCGTCACCCGTGAAGACCGCTCCGGTCGACGCATCGGCGAGCGCGACCTGATGGTTCGCGTGGCCGGGCGTCTCGAGGATGCGGAGCACGCGGTCGCCGAGGTCGATCCGGTCGTCGTCGCGCAGGGCCCGGATGCGGTCGTTCGGCACCGGCGGGACGGGTCCGAAGAGGTGCGCCATCGCGGCTTCGCCGTAGATCCGCGTCGCGCTCGCGACGAGCCGGCCCGGATCCGCGAGGTGCCGTGCGCCGGCCTCGTGGACGTGGACCGTGGCGCCGGGGTAGCGCTCGGCGATCGCCCCGACCCCACCGGCGTGGTCGAGGTGGATGTGCGTCACGGCGATGTGCGCGAGGTCCCCGGCGCCCACGCCGAGCCGGTCGAGGCCCGCCACGACGTGGTCGCGCGACGTGGTCGGACCCGTCTCGACGAGGAGGGGCTCTCGCGCCGCGACGAGGTACGCAGCGGTGTAGCGCTCGCGGCCGTCGAAGAAGGTGTCGATCGCCGTGATGCCCGGCGCCACCTCGACGAGGATCGGCTCCACGCGCCGAGTCTACGTCGGTGGTGGGTGCTAGCTTCCGCGCTCCTCCCCCCGGAGGAGGTGGCGGCATGGTCGGGGTGAACGTCGTGGTGATCGCCGGAACGGTGGCGGCCGATCCCGTGGAGCGGGTGATGCCCTCGGGCGACGAGGTGACGGAGATCCGGGTGTCCATCCCGGAGGCCGGGCGGCGGCTCCTTCCGCTCCCCGTGGCGATCTGGCACGCGGAGGTCGGCAAGCGTGCGCTCCGCGGCATCGGCAGGGGCGACGAGGTGCTCGTCCACGGGCAGCTCGTGCGACGGTTCTACCGGAGCGGCGCCGGCGCGCGCAGTCTCACCGAGGTCGTCGCGAGCGGGATCAAGAAGCTCGAGACGCCGGTCGACGCGCCCGACCAGCCGGGGGATCAGTCGAAGGGCCGGAGCACGAAGCCCGTGCGCGGCTTGGGCCAGAAGTAGGTGGACTTCCGCGGGAGCCGCCGCCCGGCGTCGACGGCCGCGCGGACACGGGCGGCGGTCGTCGGGGGCAGGAACCACGCCCCGACGGCGTCGCCGGAGCGAACGAGCGCATCGGCCTCCGCGGGGTCGGCGAGGTAGCGCACCGCGTCCTCGTCCGCGGGAAGCAGCGGCTCGAGCGCCTCGACCGCTGGCGGCGGCGCCCCCAGGTCCACGGTGCCGTAGGTCACGGCGCCGCCGCCAGCGGTGCGGACGAGCCCGACGCGCGGCACGTCGTCGTCGAGGGACGCGAGGGTCGCCGCCAGCGAGACCTCCTCCGCGTCGGGCTCTCGGAGCGCTCCGCGGACGACGAGCCGGTGGAAGGGCAGGACGGGCGCATCGTCCGCATCGCCGACGAAGGCGAGCACGTGGTCCCACGGACCGGCCCCGTGGAGCGCCCGCATCTCCTCGCGGTACGCGAGCGCGGTCGTGTACCGATGGTGCCCGTCGGCGATCATGCAGGCCTGCGCGCCCACCTCAGCGGCGACCGCGGTGTCCATCGCGAACGACCACACGCGGTGACGGACGCCGTCGTCGTCGAGGGCCTCCGCGATCGGCTCGGCACGCATCGCCACCTCGAGGGCGGCGCCGAGCAGCGGAGAAGGCCCGGGCAGGACCACGTGGATCGGCGAGAGGTTCGCCCGCATCGCCCGGAGCCGGCCGAGGCGCTCACCGAGGGGCGCCGTCGACACCTGCTCGTGCGGCAGGACCGCCCCGCCCCACGGCTCGATCTCGAGCGCGGCGAGCACCCCCCGCGTCGTCCGCGGACGCCCTCCGAGGACGTAGGCCATCTCGTACGCGTAGAGCGACGGTCCGGTCCCGACGAGGACCCCCTCCGCGCGCCACGCGGCGAGGAGCTCGGCAGCGGCCCGGTGCTCGGCCTCCCCGGACGCCGCCGCGGAACCCTCGAGCCGCACGACGTTGTGGGGGTTGCGCGCGAGCAGCCGGGCCTCCTCCCGCGCGGAGATGACGTCGTAGGGGGGCGCGACGAGCGCATCGATCGGCCCCGCGATCGCGGGGTCGTAGCGGAGCGCGGCGAACGGCGTGAGCCTCGGCATGGGGGGATGTATAGCAGTCCGCGCCCCCGTATCCTCCGCGCATGGCGCTCGTCGACAGCTACGACGTCGTGCTGCTCGATCTCGACGGCGTCCTCTTCCGCGGCGACCGGCCGATCCCCGGGGCGGGCGCGGCCGTCGAACGGATCCGCGCGCTGGGCCGTCGGCCCGCGTTCGTGACGAACAACGCGTCGCGTACCCCCTCCCAGGTCGTCGAGCAGCTCGCATCGGTCGGGGTCGTCGCGCGCGCCGAGGAGGTCGAGACGTCCGCGCGGACGGCCGCGACGATCCTCGCGGCGCGCGGCGTCCGACGCGTCCTCGCAATCGGCCAGGACGGCGTCCTCGCCGCTCTCGCTGATGCTGGCATCCCGGTCGTCGGGCTCGCGGAGGACCCGGAGGTCGTCCTCGTCGGACTCGACCGTGGGATCACGTACGCGAAGCTCCGCGACGCCGCGCTCGCGGTCCAGCGCGGCGCCCCGCTCATCGCGACGAACGGCGACAGGACCTTCCCCGCCGAGGACGGCCTGTGGCCGGGGGCGGGGGCCCTCCTCGCCGCGGTCGTCGCGACGACCGGCGCGTCGCCGGAGGTCCTCGGCAAGCCGTCGCCCGCGATCTTCCGCGCGGCGCTCGACCGCGCGGGCGGGGGGCGTCCGATCGTCGTGGGCGATCGTCTCGACACGGACATCGCCGGTGCCGTCGCCCTCGGCTGGGATTCGCTCCTCGTCCTCACCGGGGTCGAGGCCCGCGACGCGATCGCGGGCGGGGGTCCGAGGCCGACCTTCATCGCCGCGGACGTCCGCGCGCTCGTCGAGGAGGACGCCGTGGTCGAGCGGACCGGGGCCTAGTCCCAGAGGTCGGGGCGCGGCGGGAGGTCGGCCGGCACGGGGCCGCGCCGCCCGCGGAAGAACAGGAGCGCCGCGAGGGCTCCGAACGCGAAGCCGCCGACGTGCGCCCAGTACGCGACGCCGCCCTGCGCGACCTGGCCGAGCTCGCCGACGCCGCTGAAGAGCTGGAGCACGAACCAGCCTCCGAGCACGACGAGCGCGGGGAGCTGCACGACGGAGACGAAGATGAACAGCACGAGCGTCGTGACCCGCGCGTGCGGGAACAGCACGAGGTAGGCGCCGAGCACGGCGCCGATCGCACCAGAGGCGCCGAGGCTCGGGATCGTCGAGGACGGATCGAAGGCCATCTGGAGGGCCGACGCCGCGAGGCCGCCGAGGAGGTAGAAGGCGACGAAGGCGAACCGCCCGAGGCGGTCCTCGACGTTGTTGCCGAAGATCCAGAGGTAGAGCATGTTCCCGAGGATGTGGAGCCAGCCTCCGTGGAGGAACATCGACACGAGCAGCGGCAGGTAGGGCGACTTCTCCGGGCATTCGCTGCGGAACACCGCCTGCGCGTCCCCGGCGTTCGCCCCGAACTGCGCCTCGAGGGCGCGACGGGCCTCGACCCCTCCGTCGGCGAGGTTCTCCCCGTGCGTCACCTCCCAGGGCACCTGCGCCTGGCAGTAGAAGAAGAGCGTCTGCTCGCCCTCGGAGCCGCCCACGGGCTGCCAGAGGAGGAACGCGGCGGCGTTCAGGGCGATGAGCGCGAAGGTGATCCAGGGCGTGCGGCGCGTCGGGTTCGCGTCCCGGAGGGGGATCACCGCGTCCATCCTCGTCGCATCCCCGAACGGTACCCGCGGGGGCCGACCCCGCGGGGAGCGGAGGCTATCCTTGGTGGGCCGGCGTCCCGGCCGGCGACGAGGGACCACGGAGGCCACGCGACGATGACCCGGCGCAGGCTCGACCAGGAACTCGTCCGCCGCGGTCTCGCCGCGAGCCGGGAGGAGGCCCGTTCGGCGGTCCTCAGGGGGATCGTGACCGTGGGGGGCCGTCCCGCCGACAAGCCCGCCCGGCTCGTCGACGACGCCGAGCCCGTCGCCCTCGAGGGCCCCGCGAAGCGGTTTGTGTCCCGCGGCGGTGAGAAGCTCGACGCGGCCCTCGATCGGTTCCCGGTCGATCCCTCTGGACGCTCGTGCCTCGACGCCGGGGCGTCGACCGGTGGCTTCACCGACGTGCTCCTGCGCCGCGGCGCCGAGCGTGTCTGCGCCCTGGACGTCGGCTACGGCCAGCTCGCATGGTCGCTCCGCACCGATGCCCGCGTCGTCGTGCTCGAACGTGTGAACGCCCGGACGCTCGCGCCGGGCTCGCTCCCGTTCGTGCCCTCGCTCGTCGTCGCGGACCTGTCGTTCATCCCGCTCGCGGTCGTCGTGCCCGCCCTCGTCGCGGTCGCGACGCCGGAGGCCGATCTCGTGCTCCTCGTGAAGCCGCAGTTCGAACTCGAGCCCGCGTCGGTCGGACGCGGTGGTGTCGTCCGCGACCCCGAGGGGTGGCGCCGCGCCCCAGGATGTCATGGCCTCGCCCCTGCCCGGTCCCGCCGGCAACGTGGAGTTCCTGCTCCACGCTCGCATCGGTGCTCAGGAGCCGGCGCTCCCGCTCGAGGATGCGATCGCCGCGGGCGTCGCGATCGGCGGTGCCGCGTGACGCTCGTCGGCCTCGTCGTGCATCCGGGTCGCGCGGAGGCGGTCCGCGCCGCGGAGTCGATCGCCGCCTGGCTCGGGGAGCGGGGCGTCGGGACGCGCACGTTCGTCGGCGCCGAGACCTCCGATGACGTGCGGGCGCACGCGTTCGTCGATGGCGTCGATCTCGTCGTCTCGGTGGGCGGGGACGGGACGTTCCTGCGCGCCGCCCACCTCGCGGCGCGGGCGGACCGGCCGGTGCTCGGGGTGAAGGTCGGCCGACTCGGGTTCCTCACCGAGACCGACCCCGAGGGGGCGCACAGCCTCCTCGAGCGCGCACTCGGCGGTGCGCTCCCGCTCGAGGACCGCATCGCGGTCGAGGCCGTCGCGGTCGGGGCACCCTGGTCCGCACCGCAGTGGGCGCTGAACGAGGTCATCGTCGAGAAGCGCTCGCGCCATCGGCTCGTGCGTCTCGCGCTGTTCGTCGACGACGTGTACGTGACGACGTTCTCGGCCGACGGCGTGATCGTCGCGACGCCGACGGGGTCGACGGCCTACTCGTTCTCCTCGGGCGGGCCGATCGTGTCGCCGACGGTCGGCTGTCTCGTCGTCACGCCGATCGCCGCCCACATGGTCTTCGACCGCTCGCTCGTCCTGCCCGCGACCGCCCGAGTGCGGATGGAGGTCGTGGGCGAGGAGCACGGCCTCCTGTCCGCGGACGGTCGCGAGAGCCTCGAGCTGCCGGTGGGCTCGGCGGTGGACATCCACGCCGCCCCGACCCCGGCCCGCTTCGTGCGCCCCGAGGACGCGCCTCCGTTCCACGCCCTCGTGCGGGACAAGTTCGGACTCCCGGGCGACCCTGTCGCCCCCGGGGACTAGGCTCCGCGGCGATGCTCCGTGAGCTCCACATCAGCGGCCTCGGGGTGGTCGACGCCTGCGAGCTCGACCTCCACCCCGGACTGAACGTCCTCACCGGCGAGACCGGCGCCGGCAAGACCATGGTGACCGTCGGGCTCGCGCTCGCCCTCGGCTCCCGTGCGTCCGCGACGCTCGTGCGCACCGGCGCGAAGGCGGCGCGGGTGCAGGCCCGATTCGACGCGGATCCGGCAGCCGACGCCGCGGGGTGGGCCGAGGACGGCGAGCTGCTCCTCGCCCGCCAGGTGGGTGCCGATGGGAAGGGCACGGCGCGCATCGGCGGGCAGATCGTGCCGGTGTCGACGCTCGCGGACCTCGGTGCGTCGCTCGTCGAGGTGCACGGTCAGCACGAGGGCATCCGCCTCCTCTCGCCCGCCGCCCAGGCGGCGTTCGTCGACCGCTACGCGGGGACGGACCACCTCGCGCACCTCGCGCGCCTCGCGGCGCTCGTCGGGGAACTCCGAACGACCGAGGAGACCCTCGACGACCTGCGGACGCGGGCACGCGATCGCGAGCGCGAACTCGATCTCGTCCGCTTCCAGGTCCAGGAGCTCGATGCCGCCGACCCGCGGGCGGGGGAACTCGCGGATCTCGCGACGGAAGCCGCGCGACTCGAACACGCGGAGCGTCTCATCGGACGCGCCGCCGAGGCGGAGGCCCTCCTCGCCGATGAGGACGCCGCCTCCGACCTCCTCGCCCGCGCCGCCGCCGCGCTCCGCGCCGCCGCGGACGTCGATGCGACCGCCGGGCCGCTCGCCGATCGCGCCCGCGAGGTCGCCGCCCTCGCGGGGGACCTCGCCGCGGATGTCCGACGCTACCGCGAGTCCGTCGGGCTCGATCCCGAGCGACTCGAGGAGGTCCACGTCCGCATCGGGGTGCTCCAGGGGCTCCTGCGGAAGTACGGCGAGACGGAGGACGAGCTCCTCGCCTTCCTCGCGGAGGCGCGCGTCCGCCTCGAGGACCTCGCCGGGGGAGAGGACCGAACGCGTGCGCTCGAGGACCGCATCGTCGTCCTCGCGCGCGAGGTCGCCGATGCGGCGCGCGAGGTGACCGAGGGACGCGGACGCGCCGCCGCGCCGCTCGCGGACGCCGTGCAGACCGAACTCCGCGACCTCGGGATGCCCGACGCGCGCGTCGAGATCGCCCTCGTGCCGCTCGACGCACCGGGACCGAGCGGCGCCGAGCGGCCCGAGATCCGGTTCTCCGGAGGGGAGAACCAACCCGTCCTGCCGCTCGCGAAGGTGGCCTCGGGCGGCGAGCTCTCGCGGACGATGCTCGCGCTGCGCAGCGTCCTCATCGATCTCGACGACGTGCCGACGCTCGTCTTCGACGAGGTGGATGCCGGCATCGGCGGACGTGCGGGTGTCGCGGTGGGCCGCCGCCTCGCGCGGCTCGCGGCGTCGCGGCAGGTCCTCGTCGTGACGCACCTGCCGCAGATCGCCGCGTTCGCCGACCGCCACATCCGGGTCGAGAAGCGGAGCGGCACCGCGGAGGTGGAGGTCCTCGACGACGCGGGGCGCGTCGCCGAACTCACGCGCATGCTCTCGGGTCTGCCGGGGAGCGAGGCCGCCACGATGCACGCGGAGGAACTCCTCGCGGAGGCTGGCCGGACGAAGTCCGCTTCCTGAGGGCCGGCACCCTCCCGTCGGCCTGCGCCCGAGGGTGGCCGCGTGCCTGCGCTACCCTTGCCCCGCGACCCGCACGGGTCCCCCGGAGGCCGATCCCCACGCGCACGAAGACCCTCGTCCGTCGTCCGGCCCGCCCGCACGAGGCCGTCGCGCGCGTCGACGCGCGGACGAAGCACCTCGTGCAGCGGCTGCGGCCGGGGGAGATCGCGGTCATCGACCACGAGGATCTCGACCGCGTCTCCGCGGAGAGCCTCGCCGCTGCCGGTGCCTCGGCCGTGGTGAACGCGTCGCCGTCGATCTCGGGTCGGTACCCGAACCTCGGTCCGGAGATCCTGCTCGGGGCGGGGATCCCGCTCATCGACGGCGTCGGGCCGCTCGTCCTGCGGAAGGTCCGTGAGGGCTCGACCCTGCGCATCGAGGGCGCCCGCGTCATCCTCGCCGACCGCGTCGTCGCGGGCGGCGTCCGGCAGTCCCCGGCGTCGATCGCGGAGGCGATGGCCGTGGCGGGGGAGCGGCTCGAGGAGCGCTTCGACGGATTCGCCCGCAACACGCTCGCGTTCCTCGAGCGGGAGCGCGATCTCCTGTTCGGCGGCGTCGGGCTCCCGGACCTCCGGCTCGACCTCCGCGGTCGGGCGGTGCTCGTCGTCGTCCGCGGGTACGGCTTCCGCGAGGACCTCGCGGCGCTCCGCCCCTACATCCGGGAAGCGCGGCCGGTGCTCATCGGGGTGGACGGCGGTGCCGACGCCCTCCTCGAGGAGGGCTACGTCCCCGACGTGATCCTCGGCGACATGGACAGCGTGTCCGACGCCGCGCTCGAACGGGCGCGCGATCGCACCGAACTCGTGCTCCACGCGTACGCGGACGGTCGCGCCCCCGGGCGGACGCGGCTCGAGGCGCTCGGTCTGCCGTTCTCCGTCGTCGCGGCGACCGGCACGAGCGAGGATGTCGCCTTCCTCCTCGCCCACGAGAAGGGCGCGGAGGCGATCGTCGCCGTCGGCGCACACGGCAACCTCCGCGAGTTCCTCGACAAGGGGCGCGGCGGCATGGCGAGCACGTTCCTCGTCCGCCTGCGCGTCGGCGAGATCCTCATGGATGCGAAGGGCGTGTCGCGCGTGTACGGCCCCCGGATCCACCGCGGGGACGCGCTCCTGCTCGTCGGCGCCGCGCTCTTCGCGATGCTCGCCGTCGTCGCCGTCTCGCCGCCGCTGCGCCTCTGGGCGCTCCAGACCTTCGACGACCTCCGCCAGCTCGTCTTCCGACTCGGCGGCGGCTGATGCTCTCGCCCCGCTACCACCTCGTCTCGATCGTCGCGATCTTCCTCGCGCTCGGCCTCGGACTGCTCGCCGGGAGTTCCTTCGGGCAGCCGACGCTCGTCGGGCAGCTCCAGGAACGGACCGAGGCGCAGCTGCGGCGCATCGAGGAGCTCCGCGACGAGGTCGACGTCGAACGCGCGCGCGCCGACGCGCTCGCGGCGTACGCGAACGCGTCGGCGCCGATCCTGCTCGCCGGTCGCCTCGCCGGATCGCGCGTCGTCGTCGTCACGCAGGAGGGCGTCCCATCCGAGCTCGAGACCTCCGTCCTCGAGGCGCTCGACGTCGCCGGCGCGCGCGTCCTCGTGACGCTCGCGGCGCAGCCCTCCCTCACCGGCGCCGACCCCACCGATGCGGTCGCGCTCGGCGCGCTCCTCGGGCCGAGCGGCGCGGACGGAGCCACGCCCTGGCCGACCCGCGCCGGCGCGCTCCTCGCGCAACGCTTCGCCGCCCCGCTCGCTCCGATCGACGCAGCCGGCGATCTCCTCGTCGGCCTCCTCGACGGGGGGTTCCTCGCGGCGCGCGACGGTTCGCTCGACGACGAGACGCGGAGCGAGATCCACGCGGCGGGGTTCCTCGTCGTCGTCCTCGGCGGGACCGACGCCGACGCGCCGCCGCTCGCGACCCGTCCCTTCGTCGAGGCGCTCGTCGCAGGGCTCGCGGATGCCGGCGTCCCCGTCGGCGCTGCGGAGACGTCTGCGGCGGGCGATCCGTGGGTCGGCGACGTCCCGACGGATACGGCGATCACCGTCGTCGGTGCCGAGGCGCCCCCGGGGGCCGTCGCGCTCGTCCTCGGCCTCCTCGATGCGGCCGCCCCCGGGGAGGGCGGGGCGTACGGGGGCGACCGGGCGCCGCTGCCGACCATCCCGTGAGCGAGGCGCCCGCGCGCGTCGTCGCGATCGTCGCCGCGCGCGACGAGGCGGATCGGGTCGCTGCGACCGTGCGGGCGCTCCTCGCGTTCGTCGACCGCGTCGTCGTCGCCGACGACGGCTCGTGCGACGGGACCGGTGCGATCGCCGCGGACGCCGGGGCGCAGGTCGTCCGTCGCGCGCGTGCGGGCGGCAAGGGCGCCGCGCTCGAGGCCGCGATCGCCGTGGCGGGCGAACCTTCCACCGTGCTCCTCGCCGACGCCGATCTCGGGGCGAGCGCGGCGGCGCTCGCCGACCTCCTCGCACCGATCGCCGCGGGGACCGCGGATCTCGTGGTCGGCGTGCTCCCCGCCGGTCCCGGAGGCGGGCTCGGGATGGTGCGACGGGTGAGCGCCGCGGCGATCCGCCTGGCGGGCGGGCCGCGCATGGCGGCGCCGATGTCGGGGCAGCGCGCGCTCACCGCCGAGGCGCTCGCCGCGCTCCGACCGCTCGCGGGGGGCTTCGGCGTCGAGACCGCGATGGGGATCGACGCCGCGCGTGCCGGGCTCCGCGTGGTCGAGGTGCCGATCGCCGCGACGCACCGCGCGCGCGGTCGCACGCTCGCCGGGTTCGCGCACCGCGGGCGGCAGGGCGTGCACCTCCTGCGGGCAGCGATCCCGCGGCTCGTGCGTGGCCAGCGTCGGGCCGCGCCCCCGCGGGGCGGGTCGTGACCCGCACCCCGCGCTTCGCGATCGCGAACCACCGCGGTGTGCCGACGCCCCGCACCCTCGGCATCCTCCTCGCGGGGGCCGCGGCCGTGTCCGGCGTCGTCGTGGGACGCCTCGCCGACGCGAGTCCCGGCGGGATCGCGTCGGCGGCCTCGCTCCTCGTCGTCTTCGCGGTCGGGTTCCTCGACGACCTCGCGCCGCCGGGTCCCCGCGGACTCCGGGGGCACCTCCGCGCGCTCCTCGAGGGGCGCATGACGACCGGGGTCCTGAAGGCGGTCGTGATCGGCGCCTGCGCGCTCGTGAGCGCGGCCCTCCTGCCGCTCGGACCCGTCGCGACGATCGCCGGCATCCCGCTCCTCGCCGGCGCCGCGAACCTCGGCAACGCGCTCGACGTCCGGCCCGGGCGCGCGCTGAAGGTGTTCGTCCCCGTCCTCCTCGTCGGACTCGCGACGGTTCCGTTCCCCGACCACCCCGCGCTCCCCGGGGTCGCGCTCGCCTCGCTCCCAGCGCTCCGCCGTGACCTGCGCGAGCTCGACATGCTCGGCGACGGTGGGGCGAACCTCCTCGGGTTCGCCGGAGGCCTCGTCCTCGTGCTCGCGCTCCCCGGAGGCCTCGTCCCGATCGCGTCGCTCGCGGTCGTCGCGCTGACCGTCCTCGCGGAGACCGTGGGTCTCTCGACGCTCATCGCCCGCACCCCCGCGCTCGCATGGTTCGACCGGGTCGGCCGGCGCCCCGAGCCCTGAACCGTCGGAGGCTCCCTCTCCTGCACCGCGCGCTCTGCTAGAGTGCGCTCCCGGGTGAAGACGCAGCCGAAGTTCATCTTCGTCACCGGGGGAGTCGCCTCCGGTCTCGGGAAAGGCATCACGACCGCCTCCCTCGGCCGCCTCTTCAAGTCCCGCGGCCTCCGCGTCGCCCTCCAGAAGCTCGATCCCTACGTGAACGTGGATCCGGGCACGATGAACCCATTCGAACACGGCGAGGTGTTCGTCCTCGACGACGGTGCCGAGACCGACCTCGACCTCGGGCACTACGAGCGATTCATCGACGAGAACCTCCACCGCGGCGCGAACCTCACGACCGGCGCGGTCTACTCCAGCGTCATCGCGAAGGAGCGCCGCGGGGACTTCCTCGGCAAGACCGTCCAGGTGATCCCGCACATCACCGACGAGATCAAGGAGCGCATCCGACGCTACGCCGAGGCCGAGCAGGCCGACCTCGTCGTCGTCGAGATCGGCGGCACCGTCGGGGACATCGAGTCCCTGCCGTTCCTCGAGGCGATCCGTCAGCTCCGCAACGAGGTGGGACGCGACCGCTGCGCCTTCGTCCACGTGTCGCTCATGCCGTTCATCGGTCCTTCCGGCGAGCTGAAGACGAAGCCGACGCAGCACTCCGTGAAGGAACTCCGGTCCCTCGGCATCCAGCCCGACGTCATCGTCGCGCGCTCGGACCAGCCGATCGGGCGCCACCTGAAGGAGAAGATCTCCCTGCTGTGCGACGTGCCGATCTCCGGCGTCGTCTCCGCGATGGATGCCCCCTCGATCTACCGCGTGCCGCTCACGCTCCACCGCGAGGGCCTCGACGCCGAACTCGCGCGGACGCTCCGGATCGACGTCGAGCCCGATCTCACGGAGTGGCACGCCCTCGTCGAGCGCATCGACGCGGCCGTCGAACCGGTCGAGGTCGCGATCGTCGGGAAGTACGTGAACCTCCGGGACGCGTACCTGTCGGTCATCGAGGCCCTGCGGCACGGCGGGTTCGCGAGCGGCGTCGACGTCCAGCTGCGTTGGATCGCGTCGGACGATCTCGACGAGCCCGGGGCGGCCGAGCGCCTCCTCGATGGCGTCGACGGACTCGTCGTCCCCGGCGGGTTCGGTTGGCGGGGGATCGAGGGCAAGCTCGAGGCCGTCCGGTTCGCGCGCGAGCGCGGTGTCCCGTTCCTCGGGCTGTGCCTCGGGCTCCAGTGCGCGGTCATCGAGTTCGCGCGCAGCGTGGCCGGCCTCGAGGGCGCGAACTCCTCGGAGTTCGAACCCTCGACCTCGCACGCGGTGATCGACCTGCTGCCGGAGCAGAAGGACGTCACCGACCTCGGGGGCTCCATGCGGCTCGGGGCGCAGCCCTGCCACGTCGCCGCGGGTACCCGGGCGGCCGAGCTCTACGGCGAGGCGGTCGTCTACGAGCGCCACCGGCACCGCTACGAGGTGAACCCCGCGTACCACGAGGTCCTCACCCGCCACGGGCTCGTCCTGTCCGGGACCTCGCCCGATGGGCGGCTCGCGGAGATCATCGAGCTCCCGGGCCACCCGTTCTTCATGGCGGGGCAGTTCCACCCCGAACTCCGCTCGCGCCCGACGCGGCCCCACCCGCTCTTCCGCGGCTTCGTGGAGGCGGCGCGCAACCGCGCGCGCCTGGCGGCGACGGGTCCGTCCTCGGGCGCCTCCGTCCGCTGACCGGCTCCCCGCGCGGGGGTAGGCTGAAGCCCCGCACACCGGCACCGGAGGATCGTTCGTGATCGTCGGGATCCCGAAGGAGATCAAGGACAACGAGTACCGCGTCGCCGCGACCCCGGAAGGGGTCCGTGAGCTCACCGCCGCCGGCCACCGGGTCGTCGTCGAGGCCGGAGCGGGCGCGGGATCCTCGTTCGACGACGACGCCTTCGCCGCATCCGGCGCGTCGATCCTCCCCGACGCTGACGCCGTCTTCGCGGCCGCCGACCTCATCGTGAAGGTGAAGGAACCCCAGCCGCAGGAGTACGCACGGTTCCGCGAGGGCCAGGCGCTCTTCACGTACCTCCACCTCGCCGCCGACGCCGAGCTCACGGACTTCCTCCTCGAGCGACGCATCGCCGGGGTCGCCTACGAGACCGTCCAACTGCCGGACGGTCGGCTCCCGCTCCTCGCCCCGATGAGCGAGATCGCCGGGCGCATGGCGCCCCAGGAGGGAGCGCGCTACCTCGAGCGCCCCGCCGGCGGTCGCGGCGTCCTCATGGGCGGTGCGCCCGGGGTCGCCCCGGCGAAGGTCGTCGTCCTCGGCGCGGGCATGGCTGGGATGAACGCCGCGACGATCGCGGCGGGCATGGAGGCCGAGGTCGTCGTCGTCGACCGGTCGATCGACCGGCGGCGCCACGTCGACGAGCTCCATCGCGGTCGGATCCAGACGATCGCGAGCAGCGCGCTCGCGATCGAGCGCCTCGTCGTCGATGCGGACCTCGTCATCGGGGCGGTCCTCGTCCCCGGAGCCCGTGCTCCGCGGCTCGTCACGGAGGAGCTCGTCCGGACGATGCGCGCCGGTTCGGTCATCGTGGACGTGTCGATCGATCAGGGCGGCTGCGTCGAGACGGCCCACGTCACGACGCACTCGGCGCCGACCTACCTCGTCCACGACGTCGTCCACTACTGCGTCGGCAACATGCCCGGCGCCGTCCCCCGCACCTCGACGTACGCGCTCACGAACGTCACGCTCCCGTACGTCCTCGCGATCGCGGACCACGGGCTCGAGGCCGCGGTCCGCCGCGATCCCGTGCTCGCCCTCGGCGTGAACACGTACGCCGGAGCGCTCACGAACCTCGGGGTCGCCGAGGCGCACGGCCTCGCGGCGACGCCGCTCCCGGCCGTCCTGTCGGCGTAACGCACGTGGCGGCGACGTCGGTCGCCCGGCAGATCGAGCGCTTCCTCGATCACCTCACCGTCGAACGCGGGCTCTCGACGAACACCGTCGCCGCGTACCGACGCGACCTCACCCGCTACGCGGCGCACCTCGGGCGCCGACACGTCACGGACGCCGCGCGCGCCTCGGAACGGGACGTGACGGCGTTCGTGGCCGGTCTCGCCTCCTCGACCCACGGCGACGAGGGCAGGCCCTACCGTGCCACCTCGGTCGTCCGCCACCTCTCCGCGATCCGATCGTTCCATCGCTTCCTCGTCCGCGAGGGGCTCGCCCGGACCGACCCCTCGACGACGACGGCGCGTCCGAGACTGCCGCGCGCCCTGCCGAAGCCCCTGCCGCTCGACGACGTCCTGCGCCTGCTCGACGCCCCGCCGTCGGCGACCACGTCGGGGATCCGCGACCGGGCGGTGCTCGAGACCCTCTACGGTGCAGGACTCCGGGTCTCCGAGCTCGCGGGCCTCGACGTCGACGACGTCGATCTCGAGACGGGGAGCCTCCGCGTGCTCGGCAAGGGCGGCAAGGAGCGCGAGGTGCCCCTCGGTCGGCACGCGGTCCGTGCGGTCCGCGCCTACCTCACCCGCGCGCGTCCTGAGCTCGTCGGACCGCGGACGCGCGGGGCGCTCTTCCTGAACCTCCGCGGGGGACGCCTCACCCGGCAGGGGATCGCGGGCATCCTCGCCGCGGCGGTCGCGCGGGCCGGCCTGCGCGCACGGGTCTCGCCGCACACCCTGCGCCACTCCTTCGCGACGCACCTCCTCGAGGGCGGGGCCGACGTCCGGGTCGTCCAGGAGCTGCTCGGGCACGCGAGCGTCGGGACGACGCAGGTCTATACGCTGGTCACGCAGGAGCACCTGCGGGAGGCGTACTACGCGGCCCACCCGCGGGCCCGGGCGCCCCGAGGTCGGAGGGCCCCGGGCGCTGGGACGGGTGCGCGGGGCACCGAGGAACGGAGGACGCGATGACCGATCGGACGGCCGAGCGCAGGACCGCATTGCTCGAGCAGCAGGAGAACCTCCGTCGGGAGATCGAGGTGCTCGGGGGAGACCCGGACTCCGACGCGGCGGAGATCGACGTCGAGCGGGGTTTCGCGGACAGCGCGCACAGCACCGTCGAACGCGCGCGGGCGATCTCCGTGCTCCGCGCGCTCCGGTCGAACCTCGGGTGGGTCCGCCGTGCCCTCCGGAAGATGGAGCTCGGCACGTACGGCACCTGCGAGTCGTGCGCCGGCGCGATCGCCGACGAGCGCCTCGACGCGCTCCCGTGGGCGGCGCTCTGCATCACGTGCAAGGCGCGCGGCGAGGGTCGATGACCGCTCGGATCCCCCGCGTCGCCCTCGTCGTCTGCGACTCGTTCGGCGTGGGCGGCGCGCCCGACGCCGCGGCCTACGGCGACGCGCACGCGGACACGCTCGGCAACACCGCCCGCGTCGTCGGCGGCCTCGACGCCCCGCACCTCGCCGACCTCGGGCTCGGCCACCTGACCACGATCTCCGGCGTGCCGCCCCGGGCGTCGGACGGAACGGCGCACGGGACGTGCTGCGAGCGCTCCGCGGGCAAGGACACCACGACGGGTCACTGGGAGATGGCGGGCATCGTGCTCGACCGCCCGTTCCCGCTCTACCCCGAGGGCTTCCCGCCGGAGATCATCGGGCCCTTCTCGGCGGCGATCGGTCGCGACGTCCTCGGCAACGTACCCGCATCGGGAACGGTCATCATCGAGGAGCTCGGCGCCGAGCACCTCGCGACCGGACGACCGATCGTCTACACGAGCGGGGACTCGGTGTTCCAGATCGCGTGCCACACCGACGTCGTCGACCTCGACACGCTCTACGCCTGGTGCCGAACCGCCCGCGCGCTCCTCGTCGGCCCGCACGGCGTCGGTCGCGTCATCGCGCGACCCTTCGACGGCGTCCCGGGGTCGTTCCGCCGCCGGCCCGAGCGGCGCGACTACTCGGTGCCGCCACCCGGACCGACGCTCTGCGACCGCGCGCTCGAGGCCGGCGTCGCGGTCTACGGCGTCGGGAAGATCCAGGACATCTTCGCCGGCCGCGGGATGACCGAGGCGACCTACTCCTCCTCCGATGCCGATGGGATCGATCGGACGATCGCCTTCCTCGGTCGACCGGGTCCGGCGCTCGTGTTCACGAACCTCGTGGACTTCGACAGCAAGTACGGGCATCGGAGCGATCCGGAGGGTTACGCCCGCAACGTCGAGGCGCTCGATCGGCGCATCCCCGACCTCCTCGCGGCGCTCGACGGCGGCGTCCTCCTCCTCACCGGGGATCACGGGTGCGACCCCACGGACGTCTCGACCGACCACACGCGCGAACGCACGCCGCTCCTCGTCGCGGGCCTCGACGGCCCCGGACGCGACCTCGGGCAACGCCCGACGTTCGCCGACATCGGGGCGACGATCGCCGACCTCCTCGGTGTGCCCTGGGACGGGTTGGCCGGAACGAGTGTCGCCGGGGAACTCGGTCGATGAGCGGCTTCGACCCCCGCGCGGTCGTCGAGGCGAAGCGCGACGGCCGGGTCCTCGCGGAGACCGACCTGCGGGCCTTCGTCCTCGGGTTCGCGCGCGGTGAGGTGCCCGACTACCTCGCGGCGGCGTTCCTCATGGCGGCGTTCCTCCGCGGACTCGACGACGGCGAGACGTCGACGCTCCTCCGCGCGATGGTCGACTCCGGGGAGACCCTCCCGCTCCCGACCGTCGAGCGCCCGAAGGTCGACAAGCACTCGACGGGTGGCGTCGCGGACACGGTGACGCTCGTGTTCGCGCCGCTCGCCGCGAGCCTCGGGCTCGCCGTCGCGAAGCTCTCCGGCCGCGGCCTCGGGCACACCGGGGGAACCCTCGACAAGCTCGAGGCGATCCCGGGGATGCGGACCGACCTCTCGCCCGAGGCCTTCGAGCGGCAGGTCGCGGAGATCGGGTGCGCGGTCGCCGCACAGAGCCCGGCGCTCGTCCCGGCCGATGGCGCGCTCTACGCGCTCCGGGACGCGACCGCGACGGTCCCCTCGGTGCCCTTCATCGCGACCTCCGTCATGTCGAAGAAGCTCGCGATCGGGACGGACCTCATCCTCCTCGACGTGAAGGCGGGCAGCGGTGCCTTCATGAAGTCCGTCGAGGACGCACGCCGCCTCGCGGAGACGTGCATCGCGCTCGGCGATGGCTGGGGACGCGCGACGGTCGCGGGGGTGACGGACATGTCGCAGCCGCTCGGGTCCGCGATCGGCAACGCCCTCGACGTCCGCGAGGCGATCGGCGTGCTCCGCGGAGGTGACGGGCGTATCCGCGCGCTCGCCCTGCGGTTCGCCACCGCGGCCGCGGTGCGGCTGCTCGGGCTCGACGAGTCCGAGGCTCGACGCCGGGCGACCGCCGCCCTCGACGGCGGTACCGCACTCGAGACGTTCCGAGCGATGGTCGAGCGGCAGGGCGGCGACCCCGCCGTCGTCGACGCTCCGGACCGCATCCTCCCGTCGGCGCCCGTCGTCGTGCCGATCGTCGCCGACCGGGACGGCGTCCTCGCCGCCGTCGATGCGGAGGCGATCGGTCGTGCGAGCGCCGACCTCGGGGCGGGTCGCCACCGCAAGGGTGATCCCGTCGACCCCGCGGTCGGCATCGTGGTCCACGCGTCGATCGGCGACCGGTTCGTCGCCGGGGAGCCGATCGGGGAGATCCACGCCCGCCGCGAGGACGCTGCGGCGGAGGCCGGCCGCCGCGTCCTCTCGGCGTGCACCACGAGCGACCGCCCGGTCACGCCGCCCCCCCTCGTCCACGCCTGGATCGACCGGTGACGCTCCTGCGGGCGATCGCCCTCGCGTCGGCGGCGCTCGTGGCGTTCCTCGTCCACGAGATCGCCGCCGCGACCGTCGCGTCCGCGCTCGGGGATCGTTCGGCCGTGCGCTGGGGCCGTCGGTCGCTCGACCCGCGGCGCCACCTCGACCCGTTCGGCTCGGTGCTCCTGCCGCTCATCGGCGTCGGCCTGGCCGCGACCGGGTCGGCGTTCCCGGTGTTCGCGTACGGCACGCCGCACCCGAGCGACCCGCGTGCGCTGCGGGACGCGCGCCGCGGGCCGATCCTCGTCGCCCTCGCGGGTCCCACCGCGCAGCTCGTCCTCGCCGCGCTCGCCGGCGTGGTCGTCCGCTCGGCGCTCCTCGCCGGGTCGCGTCCGGTCGCCGAGATCGGGGCCGCCGTCCTCTGGGTCTCGACGACGATGGCGGTCCTCCACCTCGTGCCGATCCCCGGGCTCGACGGCTCGCGGATCCTCGTGCGGTTCCTCCCGGCCCGGGCGGCGGAGGTCTACCGAGGGCTCGACGCGTACCTGCCGCTCTTCCTCCTCGTGATCCTCTTCGTGATCCCGGGGCCGCTCCTCGGCATCGTCGGTCGGCTCACCGCGCTCGTGTGCGGTGCGCTCGCCGGCGCGCCCGTCTGCTGACGGCCTCCCCGGAGCGGGGGAGGGGCACGGGTATCATCGCCCGCGTGACCCCCCCGCGCGTGCTCACCGGGTACCGGCCCACGGGCCCGATGCACGTCGGGCACTGGTTCGGCAACGTCCTGAACATGGTCCGCCTGCAGGACGAGACCGAGGCCTTCTACTTCATCGCCGACTGGCACATGCTCACGACGCACAGCGAGCGGACCGAGGAGCTCGCGGACCACGTGCGGACGCTCGTCCTCGACCTCCTCGCCGCGGGGATCGACCCGGCGAAGGCCGTCTTGTACCGGCAGTCCGACCTCCCCGAGGTCGCGGAGCTCGCGCTCCTGTTCGGGATGATCACCCCGCTCGGGTGGCTCGAGCGCGTGCCGACGTTCAAGGACCGCCTCCGAGACCTCGAGGGGCGCGAGGCGGCCCCGTTCGGCCTCCTCGGCTACCCCGTCCTGCAGGCCGTCGACATCACGATCGTGAAGGGCGAACAGGTGCCGATCGGCGAGGACCAGGTCCACCACCTCGAGATCGCCCGCGAGATCGTGCGCCGCTTCAACCGGTACTACGGTGAGGTGCTCGTCGAACCCCAGCCGCTCCTGTCGCCGATGCCGCGCATCCTCGGGTCGGACGGTCGGAAGATGTCGAAGTCCTTCGCGAACACGATCGACGTCCGCGACGAACCCGACGCGATCCGTCAGAAGGTGCGCTCGTTCATCACCGATCCCGAGAAGGTGCGGCTCGGTGACCCCGGGCGCCCCGAGGTCTGTCCGATCTTCGCGCTCCACCGACTCGTGTCCGGGGACATCCTCGCCTGGACGGAGGAACGGTGCCGAAGCGGAGAACTCGGCTGCGTCGAGTGCAAGGGGAACCTCGCGGAGCGGATCGACGCGACCTTCGCGGAGTTCCGCGAGCGTCGGAGCTCTCTCGAGGGCGACGTCGGGCTCGTCGACCGCACGCTCGCCGAAGGGCATGAGCGGGTCCGACCCGTCGTCGAGGCAACGATGCGGGCGGTGCGGAGCGCCATGCGGCTCGCATGAGCGACGAGGTGCGCGACCCCGCGTTCGCGGTCGAGCTCCCGATCTTCCAGGGGCCCTTCCGGCTGCTCGCGGAGCTCATCCTCGACCAGAAGGTCGACGTCTGCGATGTCCCGATCGCCGTGGTGACGGACCGCTTCCTCGCACACGTCGCCGACGTCGACGCGTGGAGCCTCGAGGAGGCGACGTGGTTCCTCGCGATCTGCGCCGCCCTCCTCGAACTGAAGGTCATCCGGCTCATGCCGACGCACGAGAAGCTCGACGAGGACGACCTCCTCGGCGTCTCCCCGGATCTGGCCTACGCACGGAGCCTCGAGCTCTCGGCGTTCCGGAAGGTCGCCGAGGGATTCGCGGCGCGCATCGAGGAGGAGTCCACCCGGTTCGTCCGCGACATCGGTCCGCCGCGGGAGTTCGACCACCTCTACCCCGACGTGATGGAGTCGGTCGATCCCGCGAAGCTCGCCGCCCTCGCCGCAGCGCTCCTGCGGCCCCCTCCGACCCTCGACCTCTCGCACGTCACCCCGATCCGCTACACGATGGCCGAAGCCCTCTCCGCCGTCGAAGCGCGCCTCGGGAGCGTCGGCTCCGCGCGGTTCCGCGACCTCGTCGCGGACTGCGAGGAGCGCATCCAGGTCGTCGTCCGCTTCCTCGCCCTCCTCGAGCTCTTCCGCGAGGGCAGGGTCGCGCTCTCGCAGGCCGAGACGTTCGGCGAGATCGACGTTCGATGGGAGGCGGCGTGACGGAGCACCGCGTGCTCCTCGCAGCTCTCGAGGCCATCCTCTTCGTGTCCGACGAGCCCATCGCGTCCATCGTGCTCGGGCAGGCGCTCGGCCTCGAGCGCGCCGAGGTCGACGATCTCTGCGAGGAGTTGGCGAGGGACTACGAGATCCGCGGGGCCGGGATCGGGCTCCGCAACGTCGCCGGCGGGTGGCGGCTCGCGACGCGGAGCGAGGTGGCCCCGATCGTCGAGGAGTACGTCCGCTCCTCGCGTCACGCCCGGCTCACGAAGGCGGCCCTCGAGACGCTCGCGATCGTCGCGTACAAGCAGCCGGTGACCCGGCACCAGGTATCCGCGATCCGGGGCGTGAACTCCGACGGAGTCCTGCGCGCCCTCACGGATCGGGGACTCCTCGCGGAGGTCGGGCGGGAGGATTCGCCCGGGCGGCCGGTCCTCATCGGGACCACGCCGGAGTTCCTCGAGCGCCTCGGCCTCGCCTCGCTCTCGGACCTCCCGTCCCTCGCGCCGCTGCTCGGCGAAGCAGCCCTCGGCGACGACGAGCCCGGCCCCACGACGGCCGCGGACGCGGACCCAGCGTCGGACGTCGTCGACACGGTCGACGGCGGGGCATCCGCCTCCGCGGGCGACGACGGCGACGGGTGAGCGAGGCCGAGCGGCTCCAGCGGACCCTCGCGCGCGCCGGGTTCGGCTCACGGCGCGCGTGCGAATCCCTCATCGCCGCCGGGCGGGTCGCGATCGACGGTCGGACCGCCACGCTCGGCGACCGTGTCGATCCCTCGACCCAGACGGTCACCGTGGACGGCGCGCGGATCAGCGTGGACCCCGACCTGCGGTACTTCGCGTTCCACAAGCCGATCGGCGTGACGACGACCCTCGCGGATCCGCACGCCGATCGTGACCTCACCGGCTACCTCCCCGTCGGCGCCCGGGTGTTCCCCGTCGGACGGCTCGACCGCGATTCCGAGGGGCTCCTCATCCTCACGAACGACGGCGACCTCGCGAACGCGCTCACGCACCCCCGTCACGGGGTCGAGAAGGAGTACCTCGCCGAGGTCGACGGGGTGCCGACGGCACAGCACCTCGCACGCCTGCGCCGCGGCGTCGAGCTCGAGGACGGCCCCGCGAAGGCGCTCGCCGCGCGCGCGGTGGCGGCATCCGGCGGTCGCGGGGCGATCCGGCTCGTCCTCGCGGAAGGGCGGAAGCGCGAGGTGCGGCGCATGCTCGCCGAGGTCGGCCTCCCGGTGCTGCGGCTCGTCCGCCTCCGCGTCGGGTCGCTCCGGCTCGGGGACCTCCCGCCCGGCGGCCTCCGCGAACTCGACCCGGACGAGGTGACGGCGCTCTACCGCGCGGCGGGGCTCTGACGGCGGGTAGCCTGTCGCCCCGCGGGTCGGACCCGCGCGAGGAGGGATCCGCGGTGGGGGACCGGGTTCGGGCCGTGCGCGGCGCGATCGTCGTGCCGGAGGACACGCCGGAGGCCGTGCGCACGGCCACCGAGCGACTCCTCGGCGAGCTCCTCGAGCGCAACGCCCTCCGTCACGACGACCTCATCAGCATCGTCTTCACCGCGACCGCCGATCTCCGCTCCGCGTTCCCCGCAGAGGCCGCACGCCGGATGGGGCTCGGTGACGTCCCGCTCCTGTGCGCCCGGGAGATCGACGTCCCCGGCGCGCTCGCCCGCGTCATCCGGGTGCTCGCGCATGCGGAGACCGACCGACCGCGACTCGCGCCCGCCTACCTCGACGGCGCCGAGGTCCTCCGCGATGACCTCGCCTGAGCGCGTCGCGATCGTCGGAACCGGCCTGCTCGGCACCTCGATCGGGCTCGCCGCCCTGCGCGCCGGCGACGAGGTGCGCGGCGTCGATATCGATCCGACGAACGCGGCCATCGCCGCGGGCCGGCTCGGCGCTCCCGTCGAGGCGGTCGCGGAGACCGTCCTCGCGTGGGCGAGCCTCATCGTCGTCGCGACCCCCGTCGGTGCCGTCGCCGACGCGGTCGTCGCGGCCCTCGCCGCCGCACCGGCGGCGCTCGTGACCGACGTCGCGAGCGTGAAGGGACCCGTCGTCGACTCGGTGCGTGCGCGGGTCGCCGATGCATCGATGGTCGCGCGGTTCGTCCCCGGTCACCCGATGGCCGGCACGGAACGCACCGGGCCGGCATCGGCCGCAGCGGGACTCCTCGACGGCGCGACGTGGGTGCTCACTCCGGACGATGCGACACCGCACCCGCTCCTCGCTCGGCTCGAGGGATGGATCCGCGGACTCGGCTCGCACCCGGTCCAGCTCCCCGCGGGCCGCCACGATCGCCTCGTCGCCACGGTGAGCCATCTCCCGCAGCTCGCGTCGACCGCGCTCATGGACGTCGCGGTCCGCCGGGAAGCCGGCGAACCCGATGCGCTCGTCCTGGCCGCCGGCGGATTCCGCGACCTCACGCGTCTCGCGGCGTCGAATCCGCGCCTGTGGGCGGAGATCCTCACGGCGAACCGCGAGGAGGTCGTCGCCGCGATCGACGCCTTCGTCGGAGGCCTCACCGCGATCCGCGATCTCGTCGCCGAGGGTGCCGAGGCGGACGTCGAGGCAGCCTTCGCCCGTGCGAAGGCGGCCCGTCTTTCGCTCGCGACCCGTGCGCGCGTCCGCTCCGGGGTGGCGGTGCTCCTCGTGCCGATCCCCGATCGGCCGGGGGCGCTCGCGGCGATCACCGCCGCGCTCGGGGATGTGAACATCGAGGACCTCCAGATCGTCCACTCGAGCGAGGGGGGCGGAGGCATGGTCCACCTGACGGTCACCTCGGAGTCGCTGGACGGGGCGACGTCGGCGCTGGCGGCCGCCGGACACGCGGCCCTGCGGCTCGCGTGAGCGTGCTCCGCGTCCGGCCCGGAGCCCCCCTCTCGGGGTCGACGACGGTCCCCGGCGACAAGTCGATCGCTCACCGCCTCCTCCTCCTCGCCGCCATCGGGGAAGGGACCTCCGAGATCACCGGACTGCCCGCCTCGGACGATGTCGCGTCGACGGCCTCGTGCCTGGCACAGCTCGTCCCCGACCTTCGACCTGAACTACAGGTCTGGAATTCCAACCCTGGAGTTCGACGTGACGGGGGGCGTTTCACGTCGGACGCATCTCGACCTCGACCCTCCATCCACCTAGTCGCCGGTGGGCGGGCCGGTCTCGCCCCCGCGGGAGCGGCCCTGGACTGCGGGAACTCGGGGACGACGCTGCGTTTGCTCCTCGGGCTCCTCGCGGCCGCGCCGGGTACCGCCGTCCTCGTGGGCGACCCGAGCCTCTCCGTCCGACCGATGGAGCGGGTGGCGCGGCCGCTGCGGGCGATGGGCGCCGACATCTCGACGACCGACGGACATCCGCCGGTCACCGTGACGGGGGGCGCCCTCGTCGGGATGCGGTTCGTCGCGGAGGTCCCGAGCGCCCAGGTGAAGGGGGCGATCCTCCTCGCCGGCCTCGCCGCACAGGGCGAGACGCGCGTGGACGAGCCGATCCCGACGCGGGACCACACGGAGCGCATCCTCCACGCCCTCGGAGTCAGCGCCGCGCCCGTCCCCGTCGTCCGGAGCGCCGCCGTGCCCGCCTTCCGGGCGGAGGTGCCGGGTGACCTCTCGGGCGCGGCGTTCCTCGCCGCTGCCGCCCTCGCCACGGGCGGTCGATGCACGATCGACGGCGTCGGCTTGAACCCGACGCGGCGGGGGTTCGTCGACCTCCTCGAGCGGATGGGGGCGCGGCTGGAGACGCGGACGGAGCGGATCTCGGTGGGCGAGCCGATCGGAACCCTCGAGGTCGCGTCGGGGTCGAGCCTGCGTGCCCTCGAGGCCTCTGCGGCCGAGGTCGCGGGGGCCATCGACGAGATCCCGGTCCTCGCGCTCCTCGCGGCACTCGCCCCGGCGGCGAGCCGTTTCCGCGGGGTCGGGGAGCTCCGCGTGAAGGAATCGGATCGCGGGACCGCCATCGTCGACGCGATCCGGGGCCTCGGGGGCGAGGCAGCTGCCGAGGGCGGCGATCTCGTCGTCGCCGGGGGCGGGCTCCGCGGGGGCCGCGTCGACCCGCGCGGCGACCACCGCATCGCGATGGCCGCGGCCGTCGCCGGACTCGCCTGCCCCGAAGGTGCCGAGATCGTCGGGGCGGAGTGCGCCTCCGTCTCGTTCCCGGGGTTCCCGCACGCCCTCCGTGCCCTCGGGGCGGATGTGGAAGGCTGATGCCGTGTCCGCGATCATCGCCATCGACGGCCCCGCGGGGTCGGGGAAGAGCACCCTCGCGCGTCGCCTCGCCGAGGCGCTCGATCTCCCGTACCTGAACACGGGCCTCATGTACCGGGCCCTCGCGGCCCGGGCGCTCGACTGCGGCGTCTCACCCGACGATGAGCAGGGCCTGCTCGATCTCCTGCGCACGATGCGCTTCGACCTCGCGGGGGAGCCGCGGGCCACGCTCCGGGTCGACGGTGGTGCACCCGGCGATGACCTGGTCGGCGCCCCCGTCGAAGCCGCGGTCTCCGCCGTGGCGCGCCACCCCGGCGTCCGGGGTGTGATGCGCGACCTCCAGCGGGCGCTCGGCCGCCCCGGCGCGGTCGTCGAGGGGCGCGACATCGGGAGCGTCGTCTTCCCCGACGCCACCGTGAAGCTCTTCCTCGTGGCCGACGAGGAGGCCCGGGCGGCCCGACGCCGGCGTGAGCGCGGCGGCGGCGACGCCGGCGCCGCCGCGCTCACCGACCGCGATCGCCGCGACGCCCGCGTGCACGCCCCCGTGCCCCCGGAGGGGGCAGAGGTCCTCGACACCGGGCGGCTCGACGCGGACGCGACGTTCGCGGCGGCGATCGCGCGCATCCGCGCGCGGATCGGGGCCACGCCGTGATCCCCGCCGTCGCGATCTACGGTCGTCAGAACGTCGGCAAGTCGACCCTCGTGAACCGCCTCCTCGGCGGACGCGAGGCGATCGCCGACGCGGCGCCCGGCGTCACCCGCGATCGCATCGAGCGGGAGGTGGAGTGGCAGGGGCGGCGCTTCCGCCT
>JBJTIF010000047.1:0-3494 GCA_046094825.1 Actinomycetota bacterium | reverse complement strand
CCGCCGCGCGCTGGTTCGGCGGGCGCGCCCGCGCGCTGGCCCCCCGCCCGCATCGTCCTCGGCGGATCGCGAGCCGGTCTCCGTTCGGGGCCGCGAACGGGATGCCGTCGGGGCCCGGGAACGCGACGAGGCCCGGACCGTGACGGTCCGGGCCTCGCGACGTGGTGGAGGTGGGGGGAGTCGAACCCCCGTCCCCAGTCGACCGTTCGGGACTTCTCCGGGCGCAGCCGACGGAAGATCTCGTCGCGGGGCTCCCATCGGCGGAGGACCCCTCGACCAGCCCGGGTTCGATGTCCGGCGGAGGCCCCCAGGCGGAGCCACCACCGTGATCCTGCGAGCGACGCCCTAACCCCGGGCCGCAGGCCCTCCCGGGAGGACGGCTACCTAATTAGGCAGCGAGCGCGTAGTTGTCGGCGCTTGTGTTGTCCCGGCTTTTCACGAGGCATCCGGGGACCTCGGCCCGCTTCCCCCGAGCGGTATCCGCCCGGGTCGAATCCGGTACACCCCCATATGCAGTTGTGCACCCAGTATCCGGGCGCCGACGACGCGGCACCGCGTCGTCGGCGTCAGCGGCGCCGGCGGGCTGCGCGGTCCATCTCGAGCTTCGCATCCCGCGCCTTGATGACCTCGCGCTTCTCGAAGGTCCGGCGGCCCCGACCGAGCCCGAGCTCGATCTTCGCGAGCCCGTGGGCGAAGTACACGCGCAGCGGCACGAGTGCGAACCCCTTCTCCGCCATCGTGCCGATGAGGCGGTGCACCTCCTTGCGGTGGAGCAGGAGCTTCCGCGGCCTCGCGGGGTCGTACGTCCGCTTGTCCATCTGCTGGGCGTACGGCGGGATGTGCATCCCCTCGACCCAGACGTCCTCCCCGCGGATGCGGGCGTACGCCTCGGAGAGGGACCCCTGCCCGCCGCGGAGGGACTTCACCTCGGCCCCGGTGAGGACCATGCCGGCCTCGAAGCGGTCGAGGATCTCGTAGTCGCGGAGGGCCTTGCGGTTCGTGATCGCCGTCTTCGTGCCCTCGCCGTCGCGCGGCGCCCCCCGCGGCATGATCGGCTAGACGTCGAGGAAGCGGCGCATCCCGGCGAGCGAGGCGACGATCGCGAGGAGCGCGCCGGCGACGAGCAGCCAGGGCACGATCGCGAGGACATCGGCGTTCGTCACCCACGGGATGAATCGCACCGACCCGTAGAGCGGGTTGATGAAGGCCACCTTCAGCCCGAACAGGAACAGCACCGCCGCCCCGGCGCCGATGAGGCTCTCGACGAGTCCCTCGACGAGGAACGGGAGCCGGATCCGCCAGTTCGTCGCGCCGACGAGCTTCATGATCCCGATCTCCTTGCGACGGGCGAAGAGCCCCATGCGCACGGTGTTCGCGATGAGGATCGCGGCGGACAGGAGCATGACGATGGAGACGAGGAGGACCCCGACGCGGAACACCCGCGTCACCGCGAAGAGCCGCTTCAGGAAGTTGCTGTTGTCGACGACGTTCTCGATCCCGGGCTGCGCGCACACGAGCTCCGTACCGCCGCCTTCGACCGCCTGCCGCTCGCAACCGAGGATCGCGGTCACCTGGGCGAACTTCTCGGGCTCCGAGAGCTTCACGCGGAGGGACGCGGGGAGGGCGTCGCAGTCGACGTTGTTCACGAGGGCGGACTGGCCGCGGAAGAGTTCGCGGAACCGGTCGCAGGCGTCCTGCTTCGACTCGTACTCGACCGTCGACACGATGTCGAGGGACTCGAGCCGGTCCTGGATCGCGGAGGTCGTCTGGTCGTTCACCGGGTCGGCGAGGTAGACGGCGACCTCGACGTTGCCGGTCGTCGCGGCGATCATGAGGTTCACCTGGCGGGAGATGAGGAGCGCGAGACCGAAGAGCAGGAGGGCGATGAAGGTCGTCGAGATCGCGGCGAAGGCGACGAGGCCGTTCCGACGGAGCGCGATCGTCGTCTCGCGGAAGAGGTACTCGAGCCGCGCCACCTAGCCGTACACCCCGCGCGCCTGGTCGCGGACGACCTTCCCCTTGTCGATCTCGATGACCCGACGGCGCATCGCGTCGACGATCGCCTGGTCGTGCGTCGCCATGACGATCGTCGTGCCCATGCGGTTCACCTTGTCGAGCATCCGCATGATCTCCACCGAGGTGCTCGGGTCGAGGTTGCCCGTCGGCTCGTCGGCGAGCAGCACGAGCGGACGGTTCACGCAGGCCCGCGCGATCGAGACGCGCTGCTGCTCACCGCCCGAGAGCTGGTCGGGGTAGGAGTTCAGCTTCTCCCCGAGGCCGACGATCTCGAGGATCTCCGGGACACGCTGATCGATGATGTGCTTCGGCTTGCCGATCACCTCGAGGGCGAACGCGACGTTGTCGAAGACCGTCTTGTCCTGGAGGAGCTTGTAGTCCTGGAAGACCGTCCCGATGTTGCGACGCAGATGCGGGATCTTCCAGGCCGAGAGCTTCTGGAGGGACTTGCCGGCGACGTAGATGTCGCCCTTCGACACGTCCTCCTCCTTCAGCAGGAGGCGGATGAACGTCGACTTCCCGGAGCCCGAGGAACCGACGACGAAGACGAACTCGCCCTTCTCGATCTCGACGGACACGTCGTCGAGGGCGACGGTGCCGGTCTTGTAGACCTTCGTCACGCGCTGCACGCTGATCATGCGCAACCTCGGGAGGATGGGGGAAGTGGGATGCGCGGAGTCTAGCAGAGGGGTTGCGGCGACGGAATCACCGACGCTGTTCTAGCCTTCGATGCGATGGACACGGCGACGCGCGGGGCCCCGCACGCGGCGTCGGCCCCTGCGCCCCCGCGTGCGCGGTGGATCCCCCTCGTCGGTCCCGGCATCATCGTCGCCTCCGTCCTCGTCGCCCTCCGCGGATTCGCGCTCGGCGGCGCGCTGAGCGATCAGCACCCAGACCTCCTCACCTTCTGGCTCCCGCGGTCCTGCCTCCTCGGCGACGCGCTCCGCGCGGGCCGGTTGCCGCTGTGGAACCCGCACGAACTCGCGGGGACGCCGTACCTCGCCGACCCGCAGTCCGGCTGGCTGTCCCTCCTGTGGATGGTGCTGCCGACGCTCCTCGGATGCGGAGCGGGGCTCGCCGCGATCATCGTCGTCCAGCCGCTGCTCGCCGGGCTCGGGATGCACTGGTTCCTGCGACGCGAGGGCCTCGGGCGACCGGCCGCGACCGCCGGCGGCCTCGGGCTCGCGATGCTCCTCGCGCAGTCGAAGCTCGCGATCTCGATGCCGTTCGCCGGCGCGATCGCGTGGATCCCGCTCCTGCTCACCGGAGCGGCGGCCTTCGCGCGCGCGAGCGGCTCCCGGCGGCTGCCGTGGCTCGGCCTCGCGGCGTTCGCGTGGGGGCAGGTCGCGGCCGCGCACCTCTCGCACGGTGTCGTCATAGCGACGACGCTCGCGGTCGCCGTCCTCCTCGCGTCGCAGGAACCAGTGCATCCCGAGCCCGGCGAGCAGCGGCTGGACGACGATGATCGCGGCGAGCCC
>JBJTIF010000046.1:0-19761 GCA_046094825.1 Actinomycetota bacterium | reverse complement strand
AGGTCCTCCCGACGCTCCTGCCGCCCCACCTCGCGGAGCGGGTCGCCCGCGACCGCTGGCGGCTCGTCGCCGCGGGGTCGCCGGAGGACCTCGAGGTACCGCGCGAACGGCGGGCGGGCCGCCTCGATCGCGCGACCGAGGCGATCGGGGACGTGGATGAGGTACCAGCGCGAGAGGTCCTCGACGAGCGCGTCGACTCCGCGCATGAGCTCGTCGAGCAGCGTGTCGGCGACGCGGCCGACGAGCGCGTCGATGGCCGCCCAGCGCCCGACGGCGTCCACGAGGTCGCGCGCGATCCGGTACGCGCGGACGACCTCCGCCGGCGTCGAGCCCGTCTCCGTGCAGAGCCGGGTCACGAAGGTGAGTCCCTGGGAGTTCACGACGTCGTTCGCGACGATCGTCGCGACGAGCTCGCGGCGCAGCGGGTGCTCGGCGAGCAGGTCGCCGAAGCGCTCGACGACCGGCGCCGGGAAGTACGACCGGAGGTCGCGCTGGAGGTACTCCGACTCCGGGAGCGTCGAGGCGACGAGGTGGTTCGTGAGGCTCCGCTTCGCCCACGCGAGGAGGACCGCGAGCTCGGGACGCACCATCCCGCGACCGTCGCGGCGGCGCTCGAGCATCGCCTCGGTGCCCGGGAGCGACTCGAGACGTCGGTCGAGGAGGCCCTCGGACTCGAGCGCCTGCATGAGGTCCTCGAGGGCGTCCATCCGGGAGGCCGACGACTCGGCCTCCTGGGAGAGGATCTGCGCCTGGAGGTAGTTGTCCTCGAGGACGTGCCGCACGACGTCGTCCTCGACCTCGTGGAGGAGCCGGTCGCGGTCGGCGGGACGGAGCGCACCGCGGGATACGGCGAGGCCGAGCAGGATCTTCAGGTTCACCTCGTGGTCGGAGGTGTCGACGCCCGCGGAGTTGTCGATGAAGTCCGCGTTGATGCGGCCGCCGCGACGCGCGTACTCGATGCGCGCACGCTGCGTGAACCCGAGGTTCCCGCCCTCGGCCACGACGCGGCACCGGAGTTCCGCGGCGTCGACGCGGAGGGCGTCGTTCGTCCGGTCGTCGACCTCCGCGTGCGTCTCGTCGGTCGCCTTCACCCACGTCCCGATCCCGCCGTTCCACAGGAGGTCGACGGGCGCGCGGAGGATCGCGCGGATCACCGCATCGGGCGTGAGGGACTCGCCCTCGACGCCGAGGGCGAGTCGGGCCTCCGGGGTGAGCGCGATCGACTTCTCCGACCGCGCCCAGACCCCGCCCCCCGCGGAGAGCTTCGTGCGGTCGTAGTCGTCCCAGCTCGAACCCGGGAGATCGAAGAGCCGGCGTCGCTCCGCGACCCCGACGGCGGGCACGGGGTTCGGATCGAGGAACACGTGCCGGTGGTCGAACGCGGCGACGAGCCCGAGCTGGTCGGAGCGGAGCATGCCGTTGCCGAAGACGTCGCCGGACATGTCGCCGATGCCGACGACGGTGATCGGCTCCTGGTCGACGTCGGTCCCGAGTTCGCGGAAGTGCCGCCGAACGGATTCCCACGCACCGCGCGCCGTGATCCCGAGCGCCTTGTGGTCGTAGCCCGCCGACCCTCCGGAGGCGAACGCGTCCCCGAGCCAGTAGCCGTACTCCGCAGCCACCTCGTTCGCGGTGTCGGAGAAGGTCGCGGTGCCCTTGTCGGCCGCGACGACGAGGTACGGATCGTCCTCGTCGAGGACGACGACGTCGCGGGGGTGGACGACGCGCCCGTCCTCGAGGTCGTCGGTGAGGTCGAGCATCCCGCGCCTGAACGTCACGTAGCAGCGGAGGACCTCCGCGCGGAGCTCGAGCGGATCGGCCGGCGGCCGCTTCACGACGAACCCGCCCTTCGACCCGGTCGGCACGATCACCGCGTTCTTCACGGTCTGCGCCTTCATGAGCCCGAGGACCTCGGTGCGGTAGTCCTGTCGCCGATCCGACCAGCGGATCCCGCCGCGGGCGACCTTGCCGCCGCGCAGGTGGATCGCCTCGACGTCGGGTGTGTACACGAAGATCTCGTAGAGGGGCGTCGGCTTCGGCATCTCCGGGACGTCCGCGGAGCGGAACTTGAACGCGAGCGAGTTCCGGTCGGCGCGGAACGCGTTCGTCCGCACGGTCGCGTCGAGGAGGCCGAGCGCGTTGCGCAGGACGCGATCCTGTTCGAGCGAGGGGACGGCGTCGAGGTCGGCGAGGAGGTCGTCGCGGAGGGCGGCCGCAGAGCCGGCGGTCGCGTCCGTCGGATGCGGGTCGAAGCGCGCCTCGAAGAGCCGGACGAGCTTCGCGGCGATGCCCGGGTGCGCGGCGAACGCGTCGTTCTTGTACTCGACCGGGAAGCCCGCACTCACCCGGTGGTGGTACTTCCGGTACGCGCGGAGGAGCTCGACCTGCCGCCAGTCGAGTCCGGCGGTCACGACGAGGCGGTTCAGGGAGTCGGACTCGCAGTCCCCCCGCCAGACGGCGCACAGGGCCTCCTCGATCCGCGGCCCCGCCGCAGGCACATCGATCGGTCGGCCATCGGCGCCGAGGACGCCGAAGTCGTGGAGGTAGCGGTGCACCGGACCGACGAAGTGCGTCGGCCACTCGTCGACGACCGTGAGGCCGAGCGCCTCGAGGAGCGGCACGACGTCCGAGAGGTGGACACGCTCGCCGCTCTTGTAGATCCGGACGCGCGTGAGCGCCTCGTCGCGGTCCCCCGCGACGAGCGCGACGGCGAACGCGTCGCCCTGGGCGACCATCGTCTCGAGGCGGTCGATGTCGAGGACCGCCATGTCGATCGACGTGTTCGCGCGGTAGCTGTCGGGGAGCCCCGGGGTCCACCGCGTGTGCCGCGCGAGCCCCTCCTCGAGGCCGTGGCGCTCCTCGAGCCGCGCCAGGAGGCGGTCCTCCCAGGTCTCCGCGAGCGCCGCGACCTCGGTCTCGAGCTCCTCGAAGGGCACGTCGGGGATCTCGCCCTCGGTGACGTGGACGACGAAGTGGAGCTGCGCCGAGGGGCTCCCGCCCATCGAGAGGTGGTAGTCCGCGCTCGAACCGTGGAACCGGCGGACGAGGAGCTCCTCGAGGCGCTGGCGGAGCTCGGCGGTGAAGCGGTCGCGCGGGAGCGCGACGAGCACCGACACGCTCCGGCCGAAGAGGTCGGGCCGGACGAAGAGCCGCAGCCGATGCTGCTCCTCCGCGGCGAGGAGCCCGCTCACCTGACGGCGGAGCTCCTCGATCGGCGCGGCGAAGAGCTCGTCCTTCGGGAACGACTCGAAGATCGCGACTGCCGCCTTGTAGTCGTGCGAACCCTCGAAGAGATCCTCCGCCTCGAGGACCCGCTCGAGCTTCCGCGCGAGGACGGGCGTCCGACCCGCGGGCTCCATGTACGCCTTCGAGGTGAAGAGGCCGACGAACCGCGCCTCGCCGATCGTCCGACCGTCCGGACCGACGCGGCGGATCCCGATCGAATCCATGCGAGCCCGGCGGTGGACGGTCGAGGTGCGGCGCGTCTTCCGGTAGAGCAGGAGCGGCCCTCGCTCGAGCCACGCCCGGAGTCCGGCGCCGAGGTCGGCGAGGAGCGTCGGTCGCTCCGCGTCCTGCGGTTCGCCCTCCTCGCGCGCGAAGACGCCGAGCTCGGAGCCCGGGACGACGACGAGCGCGCGTCCCTCGGGGAGATCGACGAGATCCTCCTCGCGGTACCCGAGGAACACGAAGTTCAGGTCGAGGAGCCACTGGAGGAACGCGACCGCCTCGTCGACCTCCTCGGACGGGTACGGACCGCCGGCGTCGCGCGCGAGGCCGATGAGCCGTTCGACGCGTCCCCGCATCGGCTCGAAGTCCCGGACCGCGAGCCGGACGTCGCGGAGCACCGATCCGACGCGCGACTCGAGCGCGCGGAGCTCGGCCTCGTCGAGGCGACGATCGAGCTCGAAGTGCATGACGGATTCGCGCGTCGTCGCCTCGCGGGCGCGGACGACCTTCGAGATCCGCCCATCGGCGTCGCGCTCCGTGCCGATCACGGGGTGGACGACGTGGAGGACCTTCAGGTCGAGACCATCGATCGCGGCGGCGACCGAGTCGAAGAGGAACGGTCGATCGAGCGTGTTCGTCTCGAGGACCGACCCCGGCGTCTCGTAGCCGTCGGTCGCCGGATCGGGGTTGAACGCGCGGACCTGTCCGGGGAGCGAATCGGCCGCCGCGGCGACCTCCGCGGGCGACAGGCGTCGGAGGTAGAGCTCGGCGAAGGTCCGGAGCGCCTGGGCGCGGTCGCGCTTCGCGCCCTTCGTGATGCGCTCGAACAGGGCGTCGAGGGGGAAACCCGGCGCTGCGGTCCGGCTCACGTCCTCATGCTAGCCGCTGCGCACGGGGCTCCGGTACCCCCGGGGGCATCGTGGAGGGTCCGCGGGGTCGGACCCTCCTGTCGTCCGACGCACGGCCGCGCGGGCAGGTTCCCCGACGTGGCCCCCGGGCGCCGTCGAGGTGTCACGATCATCTCGCTCCTGGACCTCGCGATCGGCCACGAGCGGATCCGCGGCGCGATCCTCGCGTTCGACGACCGGGTCGTCCGCACGACCCGACGCCTCGCGGTGTTCGTCGGGGCGCTCTCCGTGGTCCCGGCGATCCTCCTCACCTCCGGGATCTCGCTCCGGCCCTTCGCGGGGTGACTCACTAGCATCGGGCCGTGAGCACCGCGACGACCGCGTTCGCGCCCGACGATCCGGACTTCGTCCGCGACCCGTACCCGGCCCTCGCCGCGCTCCGCGCGGGTCCCCCGGTCGTCTACGACGAGGCGACCGACCACTGGCTCGTCGCACGGCACGAGCACGTGAACGCGACGCTCCGCGACCGGCGGTTCGGTCGGACGTACCACCACCTCGCGACCGACGCGGAGATGGGGCGCGAGGCGGCGCCCGGATGGCACGAACCGTTCTGGACGCTCATCCGTGGCGGGCTCCTCGACATGGAGCCACCCGACCACACGCGCGTCCGCGGGCTCCTCACGAAGGCCTTCACGCCGCGGATGGTCGAGAACCTCCGCGGGCCGATCACGCGCATCACGTCGCGACTCGCCGACGTCGCCGCCGAGCTCGGGGAGTTCGACCTCCTCGCGACGTACGCGGAGCCGCTGCCCGTCGAGATCATCGCGGAGCTCCTCGGCGTCCCGGAGCCCGATCGCCACCTCCTGCGCCCGTGGTCGGCCGACATCTGCCGGATGTACGAACTCCATCCGACGGAGGAGGACGCGCGGGTCGCGGTCGCCGCCTCGCGGTCGTTCACCGACTACCTCCGCGATCTCTCCCGCACGCGCCGCGTGGATCCGCGCGACGACCTCATCAGCGCGATGACGCAGGTGGTCCTCGAGGGCGAGCGTCTCTCCGAGCAGGAACTCATCGGAACCTGCGTGCTGCTGCTGAACGCCGGCCACGAGGCGACGGTGAACATGACCGGCAACGGATGGTGGTCGCTGTTCCGCAACCCCGAGCAGCTCGCGCGCCTGCGCGCGGACCACGGGCTCGTGCCGTCCGCCGTCGAGGAGATCCTCCGCTACGACACGTCCGCACCGATCTTCGAACGATGGGTGCTCGAGGACTCGGTGATCGGCGGGGTGCCGGTCCCCAAGGGCGCGGAGCTCGGCCTCCTGTTCGCCGCGGCGAACCGCGATCCCGAGGTGTTCCCCGAGCCCGACCGCATGGACCTCGCGCGCGACCCGAACCCGCACCTCACCTTCGGCGCCGGCATCCACTTCTGCCTCGGGGCACCGCTCGCGCGGATCGAGCTCCAGACCTCGCTCCGGACGCTCCTCGAGCGCTTCCCCCGGATGGAACTCGTCGAGGAGCCGACCTGGAAGCCGGGGTTCGTGCTTCGGGGGCTCGAGGGGATCCGCGTCCGGATCTGACGGGGGGCGACCGAGGCGGTCGGCGTCGCTCGAGAGCCGGCGGTCGGAGTCGAACCGACGACCCCCCGCTTACAAGGCGGGCGCTCTGGCCGCTGAGCTACGCCGGCGTGGGGCGAGCGTACCGCGTGCGCTCAGGCGGGCGGCGGACCGTAGCGGTTCTCTGACCCCGTGCCCGCCGTCGCGAGCCAGACGATGAGGACCGTCCACCCGATGAGGGGCAGGAGGATGAGCAGGAGCGACCACGCCGAGTGGTCCGCGTCGTGGAGCCGACGCACCGCGGCGGCGAGGGTCGGCAGGAAGAACGCGAGCGCGACCGCGCCCCCGAAGTTGTCGCCGAACGCGGTCGAGGCGACCCCCTCGGCGATGAACGTGAAGAGGATGAACCACCAGTACTCGGAGCGCCGCGCGCGACCGGTGAAGTCCGCGTACTTGCGCAGGCACGTGCGGATCGCATCGCCGAACGACATGCGCGAGAGCCTACCCGAGACGCGAGGTCATGGCCGCAGGGCGTACGCGTAGAGGACCGCAGCGAGGGCCGCCGAGGCGTTCAGCGAGCCGACCCGTCCGCGCATCGGGAGCGCGACGAGCTCGTCGCAGCGATCGCGGACGAGCCGGGAGAGCCCCTCCCCCTCCGCGCCGAGGACGATCGCGACGCGCCCTTCGCGCCGCGCCTCGTGGACGGTGGTCGTCGCGTGCTCGTCGAGGCCGACGACGGTGAACCCGTTGTCGCGGAGCCGCTCGATCGCCCGCGCGAGGTTCGCGACGCGCGCGTGCGGCAGGTGGAGGAGCGCGCCGGCGGATGCACGGACCGCCGCGGCCGTGACGTCCGCCGCGCGCGCGCGACGCGTGACGAGCATCGCCGCTCCGGCGGCCTCCGCCGTCCGCGCCGCCGCGCCGAGGTTCTGGGGATCCTCGATGCCGTCGAGGACGACGACGAGCGCGTCGGCGGCGAACGCGCGACGCGAGAGCTCCTGCTCGCCGACCGGCGTCGGCATGCGCACCCCCGCGACGACGCCGCGGTGGTCCTGCGCGAGGAGGTCGAGCCGCTCCCGATCGACGGTCTCCGTGGGGACCCCCGCCTCGGCACACGCGTCGAGGAGCTCGCGGAGGCCGGGCGTCGTACGGGCCCCGTCGGCGAGCAGGACGCGGATCGCGGCGCCCGCACGGACGGCCTCGAGGGCCGCGCGACGTCCGCCGACGACGAGCGGTGCGACCTCGGCGGCGGCGCGGCGGGGACGGTCGCCCGCGCGGGGGCTCACGACGTCGGCCGAACGACGGCGAGGGCGATGCAGCCGATGCCGTCGTCGGCGAGCCCGAGCCCCTCCGGGCGGGTTGCCTTCACGGAGACGCGGTCGACGGCGAGGCCGAGCGGGACCGCGAGGGCCGCGCGCATCGCGTCGCGGAGCGGGGCGATCGCCGGTCGGGTGCAGATCACGGTCACATCGACGGAGCCCGGCACGAAGCCGGCGTCGGCGAGGAGCGCGACGGTGCGCGCGAGGAGCGTCGCGCCCGCGATCCCTGCGACGGCGGGGTCGGTGTCGGGGAAATGCTGCCCGACGTCACCGAGCGCCGCGGCGCCGAGGAGCGCGTCCGCGAGCGCGTGGCAGACCGCGTCGCCGTCGGAGTGGCCGACGAGCCCCGGTTCGCCCGGGATCGACAGGCCGCCGAGCGCGAGCGGACGCGAGGGGTCGCGTCGGTGGACGTCGAAGCCGATACCGGTACGTGGGTCGCTCACGGGACGCGCACCCCCGCGAGGAGCGCCTCGGCGCGGGCGAGATCGGCCGCATCGGTCACCTTGAAGGCGCGGGGGTCGCCCGGGACGACGCGGATGCGGCCACCGACCGCCTCGACGGCCATCGCGTCGTCGGTCACCGCGGCGCCGTCGGCGGCCGCGAGGCGTCGGTGCGCCTCGCGGAGCGCCGGGACGCGGAACGCCTGGGGGGTCTGGACCGCGACGAGCCCCGCACGGGGTTCGGTGCGCACGACGAGACCGCCCTCGACGCGCTTCACGGTGTCGACGACGGGGAGCCCGGGGACGGCCCCATCCGCGTCGGCGAGGGCGTCGAGGACCGCGTCGACGAGCGCGGGCGGCGCGAGCGGGCGCGCGGCGTCGTGGCAGACGACGACCCCCGTGTCGGCCGGCAGCGCGTCGAGCGCGACGCGGACGGAATCGCGCCGCGTCTCGCCCCCGGCCACGACCGCGCAGCCGGCGTCGGCGCCGAGGAGCGCGGTCGCGCGCGCGACCCACGCGGCGGGGACGGCGACGACGATCGCGCCGATCCGCGGGCACGCGCGGAGCGTGTCGACGGCGTGCGCGAGGAGCGGACGCGCTCCGAGCGGGACGAAGGCCTTCGGGAGGTCGGCACCGAGCCGCGCACCGCTGCCGGCTGCGAGCACGATGGCGGCGGCGTCGGTCACGTGGCCCTCCGCGGGCCGGCGGTCAGGCGCCGGCGAGGATCCGGGACTGGTGCGAGTCCTCGAGCACCTTGTCGATCATCGCTTCGGCCTTCTCCTCGTTCTCACCGAGCGCGTGGATCAGTTCGGAGACGAGGATCTGCCGAGCCTTCTGGATCATCCGCTTCTCGCCGGCGGAGAGACCGCGCTCGCGATCGCGGATCGAGAGGTTCCGGACGACCTCGGCGACCTGGTAGATGTCGCCGGAGCGGAGCTTCTCGATGTTGTTCTTGAACCGACGGCTCCAGTTCGCGGCCATCTGCGACTCGTCCTGCTTCAGGACCTTGAAGACCTTCTTCACCTCGTTCTTCGTGATCGGCTCGCGGAGTCCCACCTCGGCGCAACTCGTGACCGGGATCATGAGCGTGAGATCGCCGTAGGCGACGCGGAGCCGGAAGTACGTGCGCTTCTCGCCGAAGATCTCGCGGGTGACCCGCTCCTCGATGACCGCCGCCCCGTGCTCCGGATGGACCACCGTGTCGCCCTTACGGAACACGCGAACCTCCTGCGGGGGTGGGGGCGCCCGACCAGCGCCGATGGAGAGAGGGTAGCACGGTCGCCGGAGGCCCGGCAAACCGAATCCGCAGGTCAGAGGCCCTTTCCGGCGCGCGCGACGGAGCGCGGACGACCTGCGCCGGAAGCGCCGACGGCCCATCCGAGCGCGTCGCGGAGGTGGTGCACGGGGACGACGCGCGCGCCGTCGATGGCGCGGGTCGACCCGCGCGTCGCACCGCGTTCGATCGGCGCGTAGACGGTCGTGATCCCCGCGGCGGTCGCGGCGGCGATGCGTTGCTCCATCCCCGCGACGGGACGGACGGCGCCGGTGAGCGCGATCTCACCGACGAACGCGGCGGGCGGCGCGGGAACACCGGTCGCCGCCGACGTGAGCGCCGCGGCGATCGCGAGATCGCACGCGGGGTCGTCGACGCGCACGCCACCGGCCGTCGCGCCGAAGAGGTCAGCCCGCGCGAGCGACACGCCGACGCGATCGAGGACGGCGGCGACGATCGCGAAGCGGCGCGCGTCGAGTCCCGTCGCCTGTCGGCGCGGTGATCCCTCGGTGAGCGCGACGAGCGCCTGCACCTCGATCGCGAGCGCACGTCGCCCCATCCTCGGGAGCGCGATCGCGCACCCCGGGTCCTCCGAGCCCGGCGCGAGGAGTTCGGAGGGATCGATCTCGCGGAGCCCTCCGGTGCCCATCTCGAACCACGCGACCTCGCCCTCGGTGCCGAATCGGTTCTTGCCCCCGGTGAGCATCCGCAGACCGGAGCGAGGCTCGCCCTCGAACGCGAGGACGACGTCGACGGCGTGCTCGAGCGTCCGCGGTCCGGCGAGGTCGCCGTCCTTCGTGACGTGCCCGGTGAGGAGCACCGCGATCCCCTCGTGCTTCGCGAGCCCGACGAGCGCATCGGTGCACGAGCGCACCTGTGCCGGTCCGCCCGGCACCTGGTTCGCCTCGGGGTCGCGGAGCGTCTGGATCGAGTCGACCGCGAGGAGGAACGGACGCGCCGACCGCGCGGCCTCGAGGAGCGGAGCGAGGTCGCGGCCCTGCGTGAAGGCGAGCGCGTCGCCGTCGATGCCGAGGCGACGCGCGCGCGCGGCCACCTGGCCGCGGGACTCCTCGCCGGAGGCGAGGAGGCAGGGGAGCCCGGCACGCGACAGCGTCGAGACCAACTGGAGGAGAAGGGTCGACTTGCCGATGCCGGGCTCACCCGCGAGGAGGGCGACGGACGCCGGGACGATGCCCCCGCCGAGCACGCGGTCGACGGAAGGGAACCCCGTCCCCACCCGTCGCTCGTGCTCCGGGTCGCCGCCGAGCGTCTCGAGCGCGGCCGCGGGCGCAGAGCCCCGCGCCCGCGGCCGCGACGGGCCGGCCTCGGCGATCGAGCCCCACGCGCCGCACCCCGGGCATCGGCCGGCCCACTGCCCGACCTGCTGCCCGCACGCGCGGCACTCGTGGACGACCCGGACCTTCGCCATGGCGGCACCCTAGGGCGCGGGTCTGACACGACCGCCCGCGCACGATCGGCCGCCCCTGTCAGCCCCTCCCGCTACGGTCCGCCCATGTCGATGCGCGCCGACCTCCACGTCGCCCCCGGCCCCACCGAGGGACCGGCGCCGACGGTGCCCCGGTCCGGCGAGCGCCGCCCGCCGCTCGTCCTCGTCGAGTGGCAGGACGCCTGGTTCGAGGACGAGCGCGAGTCGATCGAGGACGCCCCGGAGGACTACCTCGTCCGTACGGTCGGGTTCCTCGTGCGGACGGGCGGCCGCGTGCTCTCGGTCGCGCAGGAGCTCCTGCCCGACGGCGACGGGTTCCGCGCCGTCACGCACATCCCCGCGGCGATGGTCGAGCGCGTCGTCCCGCTCGAGCACGGAGCGGCGTCGGCCGGTGCCTGACGGATCGGTCGGGCGGACGCCCGACCGAACTCAGGACTCCTGCGAGCCCGCGAGTTCGACCGGCGGCAGGTCCGGCGGGGTGACCGCCTCGAAGACGATCTCCCCGTCACGAGCGTCGACGATGATCGTCTCGCCCGCGTGGAACTCCTTCCACAGGAGCTTCTCCGAGAGCGGGTCCTCGACGAGCCGCTGGATCGTCCGCCGGAGCGGACGGGCGCCGAGCGCCGCGTCGTAGCCCTTCTCCGCGAGGAGCGTCTTCGCCGCGTCGGTGAGCTCGATCCCGAGGTCCTTCGCGCTCAGCTGGTCGCGCACCCGCTTCATGAGGAGGTCGACGATCTCCTTCACGTCGCTCTCGGACAGGGCGCTGAAGACGATGACCTCGTCGATGCGGTTCAGGAACTCCGGTCGGAACGAGCGCTTCAGCTCGTCCATGACCTTCGCCTTCATCTTCTCGTAGTCGGCGGACTCGTCGGCACGCGCCGCGAACCCGACGCCCGGCCCGCGCTGGATGTCCCGCGCGCCGAGGTTCGAGGTCATGATGATGACCGTGTTCTTGAAGTCGACCTTGCGGCCCTGCGAGTCCGTGAGGTGCCCGTCCTCGAGGATCTGGAGCAGCGTGTTGAACACGTCGGGGTGGGCCTTCTCGATCTCGTCGAAGAGCACGACGCTGAAGGGCTTCCGGCGCACCGCCTCGGTGAGCTGGCCGCCCTCCTCGTAGCCCACGTAGCCGGGAGGCGAACCGATGAGCCGGCTCACGGTGTGCTTCTCCATGTACTCGGACATGTCGAGCTGGATCAGCGCGTCGTCATCTCCGAAGAGGAAGCTCGCGAGCGCCTTCGAGAGCTCGGTCTTCCCGACGCCCGAGGGCCCGAGGAAGATGAACGAGCCGCTCGGCCGGCGCGGGTCCTTCAGTCCGGCGCGCGTCCGGCGGATCGCGCGGGACACGGCCTCGATCGCGGGCTCCTGGCTGATGATCCGCTTGTGGAGCTCCTCCTCCATGCGCAGGAGCTTCTCCGTCTCCTCCTCCGTGAGCTTGAAGACCGGGATGCCGGTCCACACGGCGAGCACCTCGGCGATCTCCTCCTCCTTGATCTCGGAGAGCACGTCGAGCTGCCCCGACCGCCACTCCTCCTCGCGACGCTTCTTCTCGTCGTGGAGGCGGGCCTCCTCCTCCTTCAGCGAGGCGGCGGTCTCGAAGTCCTGCCCGTCGATCGCGGACTCCTTGCGCAGGCGGACGTCGGCGATCCGGGTGTCGATCTCGCGGACGTGCTCGGGCGCGGTCATCCGGCGGATGCGCATCCGCGAGCCGGCCTCGTCGATGAGGTCGATCGCCTTGTCGGGGAGGAACCGATCGGAGATGTAGCGGTCGGCGAGGTTCGCGGCCGCGACGAGGGCGTCGTCGGTGAACGTCACGCGGTGGTGCGACTCGTAGCGGTCCCGGAGCCCCTTGAGGATCTCGATCGTGTGGACGACGCTCGGCTCCTCGACGGAGATCGGCTGGAACCGGCGCGCGAGCGCCGCGTCCTTCTCGAGGTGCTTGCGGTACTCGTCGCGCGTCGTGGCACCGATCGTCTGGAGCTCGCCGCGCGCGAGCATCGGCTTCAGGATGCTCGCCGCGTCGATCGCCCCCTCGGCGGCACCGGCACCGACGAGCGTGTGGAGCTCGTCGATGAACAGGATGATGTCGCCCCGCGTGCGGATCTCCTTCAGCACCTTCTTCAGGCGCTCCTCGAAGTCGCCGCGGTAGCGCGACCCGGCGACGAGCGCGCCGAGGTCGAGGGTGTAGATCTGCTTGCCCTTCAGCGTCTCGGGCACCTCGCCCTTCACGATCGCCTGCGCGAGTCCCTCGACGACGGCCGTCTTGCCGACGCCGGGCTCTCCGATGAGGACGGGGTTGTTCTTCGTCCGACGCGAGAGGACCTGCATCACGCGCTCGATCTCCTTCTCGCGCCCGATGACGGGGTCGAGCTTCGTGTCCTTCGCGAGCTGCGTGAGGTTGCGACCGAACTGGTCGAGCACGGTCGAGCCCTGGCCGGCCGAACCGGCGCCCTCGGCCACCTGCTCTCCCTTGCCGCCCGAGTAGTCCTTGATGAGGTTGCCGACGGTCTGGCGCACGCGCGCGAGGTCGGCTCCGAGCTTCTGGAGGACCTGCGCGGCGACACCCTCGCCCTCGCGGATGAGACCGAGGAGGATGTGCTCGGTGCCGATGTAGCCGTGGCCGAGTTGGAGCGCCTCGCGGAGCGAGAGCTCGAGGACCTTCTTCGCGCGCGGCGTGAACGGGATGTGGCCCGTCGGCGCGGCCTGTCCCTGGCCGATGATCTCCTCGACCTGCTGGCGCACGGCTTCGAGGGAGATGTGCATCGACTCGAGCGCCTTCGCGGCGACGCCCTCGCCTTCGTGGATCAGCCCGAGCAAGATGTGCTCGGTGCCGATGTAGTTGTGGTTCAGCATCCTCGCCTCTTCCTGCGCGAGGACGACCACCCGTCGGGCCCGATCCGTGAATCGCTCGAACATCCGCATCGCCCCCCGGGCCGCAGCCCGTTCGCCGGTGCTGTCCGGGGCTCCGCGGACTCCGTCCTCCCCCCGGAACAGGGCCGGGCGCTCCTCGGGCCTCCTGACGACGGCCGATGGGGCGCCCTGCACGACGAGTATACCCTCGCCCCTCTGACTCCCCGGTGGGAGTTCGCGACGCGGGCACCCGTCGGTTGTGGAAAACCCGTGGCGGCGTTCGGCTATTCCCGCAGGTCGGATGCGCGGTGCGCCGCGGGTCAGTCGCCGGGGCGCAAGTGCGGGAACAGGATGACGTCGCGGATCGAGGGGACGTCTGCCAGGACCATGAGGAGCCGGTCGACGCCGAGGCCGAGACCACCGGCCGGTGGCATGCCGTGCTCGAGCGCGCGGAGGAAGTCCTCGTCCATCGGATGGACCTCCTCCTCTCCCGCGCGGCGCGCGTCCTGCTGCATCTCGAAGCTGCGGCGCTGCTCGTCGGGATCGCTCAGCTCGGAGTACGCGGGGATGATCTCCATCCCCGCGAGGATGAGGTCGGCGTGTTCGACGAGGCCGTGCGCGGTGCGGTGCGGCCGCGCGAGCGGGGACACCTCGCGCGGGAGGTCGATCACCCACGTCGGTTCCCAGAGCGTCGGCTCGACGAGGTGCTCGAAGAGCTCGAACGCGAGCTTGCCCGGCCCCCACCCGGCCTTCGGTTCGACGCCGTGGCGACGCGCGAGGTCCACGAGGTCCGGGCGATCGAGCGTGACCTCCTCGCCGACCGCCTCGGAGACTGCGGCGAGGACCGGGACGCGGCGCCACGGCGCGCCGAGGTCGAGCGCGCGCCCCTGGAACTCGAACGCGAGCGTCCCGCGCACCGCGAGCGCGGCCGCGCGCACGAGCGCTTCCCCGAGCTCCATCATCGTCCCGTAGTCGCCGTACGCGCGGTAGACCTCGAGCATCGTGAACTCGGGGTTGTGGTCACGGTCGATGCCCTCGTTGCGGAAGTTGCGCCCGATCTCGTACACGCGCTCGAGACCACCGACGAGGAGGCGCTTCAGGTAGAGCTCGAGAGCGATCCGGAGCGTGAGATCGACGTCGAGGACGCGGTGGTGCGTCGTGAAGGGCCGAGCGATCGCGCCGCCCGCGTGGGAGTGGAGGACCGGTGTCTCGACCTCGACGAACCCGTCGCCGTCGAGGTGCGCGCGGATCGCGGCGAGCGTCGCCGCGCGCGCGGTCACGACCCGGCGCGCATCGAGGTCGGAGGCGAGCTGCAGGTAGCGCTGCCGCTGCTGGAGGTCGGGATCCTTCAGCCCGTGCCACTTCTCCGGCAGCGGACGGAGCGCCTTCGACAGGATCGCGAGATCGGTGAGGAAGAGCGAGAGCTCGCCGCGCTTCGTCGTCCCGATCGCCCCGCGCCCACCGACGATGTCGCCGAGGTCGATCTCGTCGAGGAGGGCGAAGGCGGCGGGCGCGAGCGCGGCCTCGTCGGCGACGAACTGGAGATCGCCGCTGCGGTCGCGGATCGTGAGGAACACGAGCTTGCCGAAGCGGCGCGCGAGGACGACGCGGCCGGCGACGACGGCCGCGTCATCCGAGCGCGCGTCGGGACCGAGTCCGCCGTGGCGCTCGCGCAGCGCCGCCGCGGTGTCCGCATCGCGGACCCCGAGCGCGAGTTCGAGGCTCATCGCGAACGGCTCGACGCCCGCGTCACGCAGGCGTCCGAGGCTCGCGCGCCGCGCGCCGAGCACGTCGCGCTCGCGCTCCGACAGCTCGGCGTCGGGCGTGTCGGGGGTGCGGTCGCGCGCGTCAGGCATCGGCGTTCCGTTCGAAGATGAGCCGGAGTCCCTCGAGCGTCAGCCAGGGATCGTGGCGATCGAGCGTCGCGCAGTGGGGCATCACGAGCGGAGCGAGCCCGCCGGTCGCGATCGCGAGCGCGGGGGCGCCGAGTTCGTCGCGGAGGCGCGTGACGATGCCGTCCACCTGACCCGCGGTCCCGAACACGAGCGCGGACTGGATCGCCTCGATCGTGTTCTTGCCGAGCACGGCGGGGGGCGCCGCGAGTTCGACCTGCGGGAGGCGCGCGGTCGACCTCGCGAGCGCGGCGTTCGACGTCTGGACACCCGGCGCGATGACGCCGCCGAGGAACTCTCCCTTGGTCGACACGACGTCGTACGTCGTCGCCGTGCCGAAGTCGACGACGATGCAGGGACCGCCGTGGCGCTCGTACGCCGCGAGGGCGTTCACGATGCGGTCGGACCCCACTTCGCGCGGGTTGTCCGTGAGGATCGGGACACCGGTCCGCACGCCGGGCTCGACGACGATCGGCGGGAAGTGGAAGTACGCGTCGACCATCTCGCGGAAGGCGGTCGTCGACGTCGGGACGACGGACGAGATGACGACGCCGGTGACCCGCGACGAGAACGAGAGCTCCGCCTGCTCGAGGAGACCGCCGATGACGACCGCGAGCTCGTCCGGGGTGCGGTCGGCCTGCGTCGACATCCGCCAACGCCAACGGAGCTCGGGACCGTCGAAGACCCCGAGCACCGTGTTCGTGTTCCCGACGTTCACCGCGAGCAGCATGCGCCGCACCTCCTGCGACGCGTCATCCTACGCTCCGCCGACCCGGGGACCGCGTGCGCGGGTCGACGGGCAGCGGCAGCGCGAGCGTGTCGATGAGCCGCACGTCGCCGAACCGCGCCGCGACGACGGCGCGCGCGGGGCGATCGATCCGCGCGATCTCCTCGAAGGTGTCCTCGTCGACGACCGCGGCGTAGTCGAGCCGGGCCTCGGGGGTCGCGCCGATCTCGCGCGCCATCGCGGCGACGAGCCGCCGGGCGTCGCGCTCGCCCGCCCGGACGAGCGCGGCCGCCTCGCCGAGCGCGAGGAAGAGGCAGCCCGCCGCAGCACGGTCGGCCGGGGAGAGGCGCGCGTTGCGCGACGAGCGCGCGACACCATCGCGCTCGCGCACCGTCGGGTGGACGACGAGCGCGACGGGGAGCCCGCGCGTCCCGATCATCCGTCGGATCACCGCGACCTGCTGCGCGTCCTTCTCCCCGAAGACCGCGACGCAGGGACCGACCGCGTCGAAGAGGCGCCGCACGACGGTCGCGACGCCCCGGAAGTGCCCGGGCCGGCTCGCGCCCTCGAGGTGCTCGCCGATCGGCCCGGGGTCGACGGTCTCCGCGCCGCCGTCCGGATACACCTCCTCCGCGGTCGGGACGAAGGCGACGTCGACGCCGAGCCCCTCGGCGAGCGCGAGGTCGGCGGTCTCGTCGCGCGGGTACGCCGCGAGGTCCGCGGCATCGCCGAACTGGAGCGGGTTCACGAAGATGCTCAGGACGACGAGGTCGCCGACCTCGCGCGCCCGTCGCAGGAGCGCCGCGTGCCCCTCGTGGAGCGCGCCCATCGTCGGGACGAGGACGACGCGCGCGCCGGTTCCGCGCGCGGCGTCGCACCGCGCACGGAGCGCGGCGACGGTGCGGATCACCTCCACCGGGCGAGGACCTCCTCGACGCGCGTACGGTCCGCACCGTCGAGCCGGCCGGCGCGCGTCGCGAGGTCGAGCATGCGGTCGGTGAGGACGACGTAGGCGGCGACCGCCTCGGGGAGCACCTCGGCGAGGGCGCGGAGGTTGCCGTCGATCGTCGTCGCGTCGCCGCGGAGCGCCGGTCCGGTGAGCGCGTCGCCAGGCGCCATCGTCGCGAGGTTCTCGACCGTGGCCCGTGCGAGCGGCGCGAGGATGCGCGCGGGGTCGTCGACGCCCGAGGCGACGAGCAACCTCGACGCGAGGTCGGCGAGGGCGACGAGCGCGTTCGACGCGAGGACCGCGGCCGCGTGGTACGCGGGCTTCCGCGCGTCGTCGAGCCGGAACGGCACGCCACCCGCGTCCCGCGCGAGGCGCTCGGCGATCGTGGCGACGCGCTCGTCGAGCGCGGTGATCGCGAAGCCGCTGCCGGGCAGGCGCGCGAGCGCGAGCTCGACGGTCGGGCACGTCTGCAGCGGGTGGAGGCAGAAGACCGCGGCGCCCGCGGCGCGCGCGGCGTCGAGCGCCCCGAGTCCCGTCGCGCCGGAGAGGTGGCCGACGAGCCGCGTCGGACCGAGCGCACCCGCGGCGGCGAGGTCGGCGCAGGCCGCCGCGATCGCCGCGTCCGGCGTTCCGATGAGGACGACCTCCGCGGCGCGGGCGGCGGCGGGACCGTGGGTGACCGGGTCGCCGGGCAGGTGCACCGCCGCCCGCGCCGCGGTCCCGGCGCCGCCTGCGAGGCCGACGATGCGGTGTCCGGCGCGGGCGAGGAGCACGGCGAGCGCCGTCCCGACCCGCCCCGCGCCGACGACCGCCACGTCCATCGGCGCAGTCTCCCGCATCACCGCGCGAGCGGCAGGGGTGGTCCCACGAGGCGGACGCCCGGCTCGGGGTGCACGGGTCGGCCGGTCAGTTCGGCGAGCGGGACGAGGACGAACGCCCGCTCGCGCATCCGGGGGTGGGGCACGGTGAGGCGGTCGTCGTCGATCCGGATCGGGACGCCGTCCTCGTCGGTCCCCTCGAGGAGGTCGATGTCGAGGACGCGCGGACCCCAACGGACGTCACGGACGCGTCCGCGTTCGGTCTCGATCGCGAGCGCGCGGTCGAGGAGCGCGTGCGGGTCGAGGTCGGTCTCGACCTCGAGGACGGCGTTGCGGAACGACGGCTGCTCCGGACCGCCGACCGGATCCGTCTCGTACACGGACGACGATCGCAGCACCCGGATCGCCCCTCCGCGTCCGAGGGCCTCGACCGCGAAGCGGAGCGCGCCGTCCCGATCCCCGAGGTTCGCGCCGAGCGCGAGGAACCACCGCACCTCAGCGCTCGACGGTCGCCCCCGCGGCGACGCCAGCGACGTCGTTCGATCGCGCGGCCGCGGGCTTGTGGACGAGCGCGGTGACGCGGCGGACGCCGGGCGCCTCGACGACCGCGGCCGCGACCGCGTGCGCGATCGACTCGAGGAGATCGAACGACGTCGCCTCCACGGTCGCGCGGGCGGTCCGGATGAGGGCGCGGTAGTCGGCGGTCGCAGCGAGATCGTCGCGACCGACCTCGACCTCGACGTCGAGGTCGACGACGAAGTCCTGGGGCGCGTCCTTCTCCCCCGGGTTCGCGCCGTGGCGACCCGATGCCGTGATGCCGGTGAGGAAGAGCCGCGTCGTCGTCACGTGTCCATCCGTTCGGCCTCCGCCGGGGGACGTCGACCGAGGAAGACCTCGACCGGCCCGGGGTCGTGGCGGTGGACGATCCCGAGGTAACGCCCGCGGAGGTAGTCGAGCACGATCGGCACGATCGCCTCGCTCGCATCCTCGGGGAGGAAGTGCCCGCACCCCGGGAGCACGGCGAGCGTCGCGCCGGGATGCGCCTCGGCGATGGCCTCCGCATCCGCGACCGGGACGTACGCGTCGTCCTCGCCCCACAGGAGGAGGGTCGGGACCTCCGGGGACACCGCGGTCCGCACGCCGGTCGGCACGGCGAGCGCGCGGGTCGCGCGACGGAACCGCTCGGGATCGGCGACGTAGGGTGCCGCGTAGGCCTCGACGATCTCGACCGGCACGCGCGCAGGGTAGCCGAGGCCCGATCGGAGCGCCTCGACGATGCCGAGCCCGACGTCGGCACCGGCGATCGCATCGGGCCAGGCGATCGGGTCATCCGGCGCATCGAGGAGCACGAGCGCACCGACGTCGCGCGTCGCGGCGATCGCGTGCGCGATCGCGCACCCGTGCCCGTGCGCGACGATCGCACACCGGTCGACGCCGAGCCGGTCGAGGAGACGCCCGACCGCGGCGGCCTGCCCCGCGGTCGAGGGGTCCTCCGGTGCGGCGCTCGCGCCGCCGCCGAAGAGGTCGGGCGCGATCGCGCGCATCGGCGGCGCGAGCGCCGGCAGGAACCCGCGCCACAGGAGCGACGACGTCGGGAAGCCGTGGAGGAGGAGGACCGGCGGCGCGTCGGACGGTCCGGCCTCGCGCCAGGCGAGGCCGTCGGCGAGGCGCGGCTCCGGGATCACGACGCCCCCCGCGCGATCGCGTCGACGACGCGCGCGACGCGGACCATCTCGCGGACGTCGTGGACGCGCACCACGTCCGCACCGACCGCCGCGAGCCACGCGACCGCACCCGCGGTCCCCTCGAGGCGGTCCTCGACCGGCGCATCGTCGAGGAGCGCACCGACGAAGCGCTTGCGCGACGGCCCCACGACGACGGGGCAGCGCAGGTCCGCGAGCGTTCGGAGGTCGCGCAGGAGGGCGAGGTTGTGCTCGAGCGTCTTGCCGAACCCGATCCCGGGGTCGACCGCGATCCGCTCGGCGCCGACGCCCGCGAAGATCGCGGCCTCGACCCGTTCCGCGAGGTACGCGCGGACCTCGGCGACGACGTCGGCGTACGTGGGATCGTCCTGCATCGTCCCGGGCTCACCCCGCATGTGCATGAGGACGAGGCCCGCGCCGGCCTCCGCGACGACCTCGAACATCCCGGGGTCGCGCGCGCCGCTCACATCGTTCACGATGCACGCCCCGGCGGCGAGCGCG
>JBJTIF010000045.1:0-2203 GCA_046094825.1 Actinomycetota bacterium | reverse complement strand
GGGCTGGTACGCGGAGGACTTCGAACCCTTCGGCTACCCGTTCGGCACCGTCGGCGAGCGGTTCACGCTCCTCGAGGAGCTCCGCGCCTCGATCGAACCCGCCGTCGCCGCGGCGGGCGATGAGCCGCAGCGCGCGGTCCCCGCCCTTCGCTCCGATCCACACGGGCACGCCCGCCGCGGCGACGGCGGGTTCGATCGAGGCGCGGAGCTCCTCGAGGAGCGTGAACCGCTCGCCGACGGTGCCGAACGGGTAGCCGAAGGGTTCGAAGTCCTCCGCGTACCAGCCCGCGCCGAGCCCGAGGTCGAAGCGACCGTCGGCGAGCGCCGCGAGCCCGCGGGCGAGGTGCGCGGTGAGGACCGCGTCACGGAACGGCGCTCCGAGGACGAGCGTCCCGAGCCGGATCCGCGACGTGCGCACCGCGAGGGCCGCGATCGTCGTGAGCGGCTCGAGCGCGCCGCCCGCGGCGTCCGGACCGCCGTAGCGTCCGAGCGAGTAGACGAAGTGGTCGGAGATCCAGGCGGCGTGGAACCCCTGCTCCTCGGCGCGCTCCGCCCATGCGAGCGTGCTCGCGAACGACGCCCGGTCCTGCCCCGGGAGGGAGAAGTCGTAGTGCGGGAGGGTGAGCCCGACCTTCACGCGGTGGCGCGCGGGAGTTCGCCGACGAGGAGGACGCGACCCTCCGCGTCGACGACGGAGACGGACGTGAACGCCGCGAGGTCGCGGCGGAACTCCGCGAAGACCTCACCCGCCCCCTGCCGGTCGAGGTCGCGGATCGTCCCCGCCCGCAGGGTCTCGCCGCCCGGGGTCCGGAGCCAGACGCGGAGCGGCAGCGCGACCGGCGCGTCCGATCCGCCGAGCCCCGACACGATCGTGATCGCGAAGTCGAGCTTGTCGTCGGAGACGAGCTGCAGGACCGCTCCCCCGCCGACGCCGCGCGGGTCGGCGGGCTGCAGCTGCCCGAGCCTCGTGTCCGCCGACGGGATGCGCCGGCCGGGCGCGAGGCCGACGAGGATCTGCTGGAACCGCTCGAGCGCGGCGAGGCGCTCGGCCTCCGCGGCGGACGCGCGCACCTCGAAGCGCTCGGCACGGCCAGCCATCGCCGCGCCGAACCCGAGCGCGGAGACGGCGAGGATCGCGGCCGTCGCCGTGATCGCGGCGACCCGACGACGCCACTCCGGCGGGATCGCGATCCGACGGAACCGCGCGAGGAGCCGCTCCTCGGTGCCGTCGGGTGGCGGCGTGGGTTCGACGGCGAGCGCGACGAGCGCCGCGCCCTCGGTGAGCTCGGCCGCCTCGGCCCGGCAGGCGGCGCAGCCCCGGAGGTGCGATTCGACCGCCGACGCGACCGCGGACGGGGCGATGCCGAGCGCGTGCTCGGCGAGCTGGTCCCGGACCTCCTCGCACCTCATCGCTCGCCCGCCCCTTCCGCCGCGTCGGGCGCGGCCGCCTGCGCGCGCTGCGCGGCGCGCACCTTGATGAGGGCGGTCCGCAACCGCGTCTTCACGGTGCCGAGCGGGGTGCCGTCGGCCTCCGCGATCTCCCGGGCCGAGAGGCCTCCGAAGTACGCGCGCATGAGGAGCACGCGCTCCGACGGCGTGAGCGGCGCGAGCGCGCGGAGCGCGACGTCGCGTTCGAGGAACCCCTCGTTCGCGTCCTCGCCGACCGCGTCGGGCAGGTGCTCGACGAGGACGAGCGTCGGGCGGCGCGGACCCGTCTCCCGACGGAGGCGATCGATCCCGAGGTTGTGCGCGATCGTCATGATCCAGGTCGAGAGCCGACCGCGGTCCGGGTCGAAGCGGTCGATCTTGCGCCACGCGGCGAGGAAGACGTCCTGGGTGAGTTCCTCGGCGGCCTCCCGCGATCCGAGGAGCCGGGTCCCGACCGCGAAGACCGTCCGGCCGTAGCGCGCGTAGAGCTGGCGCAGCGCGTCCTCGTCCCCCGCACGCAGGCCCTCCACGATCCGCCGTTCCTCGCGGATGCGGTCGTCGCCTCCGCGGTCCTCGGACCCGCGCGGGGTCCCCGCCGGGTCATACGCGCGCGGGGTCTCCGGGGGCTTGCGCCGTGGCATGGGTCGGCATCATCCCACCGGGGACCACGGGGACGACCGGGGGGACCGACGTCGGGGGGGGGGGGGGGGGGGGGGGGGGGGGGGGGGCCGGGGGGGCCCCCCCGGGGCCCCCCCCCCCCCCCCCGCCAGAGGGG
>JBJTIF010000044.1:0-5146 GCA_046094825.1 Actinomycetota bacterium | reverse complement strand
CCCGCCTGGCGCGGGCGCGCGCCCCCGCGCTGCCCGGGGCGCGCCGCCCCCCCCCCCCGGCGGCCGCGGCCTCCTCGAAGCGTTCGGCCTCGGCGAGGGAGCGCATGCGGTCCTCGAGGACCGCCAGCAGGCCACCCGGTGCACCGAGGGCTTCGCGCATCGCCGCGACGATCGCGGCGTAGCCGTCTCGGTCGACCCGGCCGTCGCACGGCGCGGGGCAGCGACCGATCCCCGCGAGCGCGCAGGGCGAGAAGCGGGTCGTCGCCCCCATCGCCCGGGTGCAGCGACGGATCGGGAACGCCTCCTCGAGCGCCTCCTTCGCGAGCGCGGCGCGCGAGGAGGACGCGAAGGGACCGAGGAACACCCCGTCGCCCTTCACCTCGCGGACGACCTTCAGCCGGGGGAACGCCTCGGCGAGATCGAGCTTCAGGTACGTGTAGCGCCGCCAGCCCTTCCCGTGGCGGTTGTACGTCGGCTCGTGTTCGCGGATGAGCCGGGCCTCGAGGACGAGCGCCTCGAGTTCGGACCCGCACGGGCGACCTTCGACGCCGGTCACCTGCTCGAGGAGCCGACCGACCTTCTTGCGGGCGTCGCCGTAGAAGTAGCTGCGCACCCGCGTCCGGAGATCCTTCGACTTGCCGACGTAGAGCACCGCGTCGTCGCGACCGCGGAACAGGTACACGCCGGGGGAGCGGGGGAGGTCGTCGGCGAGGCGGATCTTCCCGTAGTTCGGACGCCCGCGTGCGCGCACGGCGGCGTGGAGCTCGCCGAGCGTACGGATCCCGAGTCGGCCACCGAGCTCGAGGAGCCCGTGGAGGACCTCGGCCGTCGCCTGCGCGTCGCCGAACGCCCGGTGCCGGGGCTGCGTCGGCGTGCGGAAGTACTCGGCGAGCGTCCGGAGCTTCACGTTCGGGACGTCGGGCCACACGACGCGTCGCGCGAGTCGCGCGGTGCAGACGGCCGGCGCCGGCAGGAGCGGGAGGTCGTGGGCGTCGAGCGCCGCGTCGAGGAACCCGACGTCGAACGCGGCGTTGTGGGCGACGATGACCGCGCCGCGCGCGAACGACACGAAGGACGGGAGCACCTCGCCGATCGTCGGGGCGCCGGCGACCATGCGATCGGAGATCCCCGTCAGCCGCGCCACGAACGGCGGGATCGGCAGATGCGGGTCGACGAGCGTCTCGAAGGTCCCGATGCGCTCGCCGCCCCGGTACGCGACCGCGCCGATCTCGGTGATGCCCGCCTGCGACGGCGCGCCGCCCGTCGTCTCGAGGTCGACGACGACGAACGTCACCTCCGAGAGCGGGATCGCCTCGTCGAGGGTCGTCTGGAGGGGTTCGGTGTCGGCGCGCATCCTCGGTGCCCCGGCGGGGTGGGAGGGAGGCTACCGAACAGGTGTTCGGTGGTCAAGGGGCCGCCCGTCGCGGGCGGCCCCGTTCAGGCCACGTAGCGGGCGATCCGGCGGCGCTGCTGCTCGGTGAGGCCGCCCCAGACGCCGTAGCGCTCGCCGTTCTTCAGGGCCCAGGCGAGGCACACCTCGCGGCTCCGGCAGCCCCCGCAGTAGGCGAGGGCCGGCCCGGCCTCCTCCTCGGAGGTCGGGAAGAACACGTCGGGCGCGATGCCGTGACAGGCGGCGTCCTCCTGCCACATGTCCGGGGGAAGGGGGTTCTGGGGAAGGGTCCGAAGGTCGATGCCGGTACGTTCGGTGAGCACGGCTACCCTCCTGCGCGCACCCGGGCCCGGACGGGGCCGCATCGCGCGCGGGGGCAACTGTCCTCCTCCTCCGGCCGGATTGGAAGTCTTGATTTCCGGACCCGCTCCGTAGTAGCGGCCCGGGCCCTCGGCCGGGGATGGGGGTCGACGCCTCCGGGGGTCAGCGGGGCCGGAGGCGGACGCCGGAGGCGGTCGCGAGGTCGGCCGCGCGCGCATCCCAGCGCACGCGGCAGATGCACCGACCGCCGTCGGGTGCGTCGACGGCGCTCGTGATCTCGCCGACGGGGTCGCCGAGGAGGACGACCGTGTCGCCGGCGGCGACCGGGGCGGCCGTCGCGAAGGCGCGGACGACGCGGGGGGGATGGCCGAGGTTCCGCACCTTCGCGACCGATTCCTGGCCGAGGAAGCACCCCTTCGCGAGGTCGATCCGATCCTCCCAACCGGCCTCCGCGGGGAGGGCGTCGTCGAGGTCGACGGGGAACCGCGCGACGCCCTCCTCGACGCGCAGGCGTTCCGCGTCGTCGCGGCACGCCTCGGCGATGCCCGCCGACGCGAGCCGCGCGCGGAGCGCGTCGAGGTCCGGCGGCGCGACGGCGACGAGCGCGCCGATCGACGCGTGCGTCGGCAGGAGCGAGGGTCGCCAGGTCGCGCCCGCTCGCCCGTCCGTCACCGCCGACGTCGGGATCGAGACGAACGACCGCGCGTCCGTCGCGATCGCGACCGACGCCGAGAGCACGTACGGCGCGAGCATCGCTCCGACGTCGTCCTGGTCGTCCTCCTGGAGGAGGACGAACCCCGCCGCCTCGGCCGCGACCGAGAACGCCGCGCGGATCCGGCCCGTGGGCGTGAGCAGGAGGGACGGGCGGAGCTCACCCGGCGCGAGCGAGGCGATGTCGGCCGTCACGAGGTCGTGGAGCCATCCGCGCGCGTCGGCTCCATCGATCCGGACGGCGCGGAGCGTCGTGTGGACGAGCGCGGCGCGGCCGTCGCGGAGCGCCGCACCGCCATCGCCGGGACCGGACACCACCATGTCTGGGAGCATAGGGACGTGGACGTCCCACGCACCCTGCTCGTCACGAACGACTTCCCGCCGAAGGTCGGCGGCATCCAGCGGACCCTGAAGGCCGTCGCGCGCGAACTGCCCGCGGACCGGGTCGCGGTGTTCGCGCCCTCGTGGGACGGCGACGCCGCGTTCGACGCCGGCGAGCCGTACCGGGTGCTCCGCGCGGAGGGCCGGTTCCTCTGGCCGACGCCCGCCATCCGGCGCCAGGTGCTCGATGCGATCGCCGAGACGGGCGCGCAGGTCGTCGTGTTCGGGGACTCGTTCCCGCTCGCGGGACTCGCCCCCGGGCTCGCCCGGCACGGCATCCCGTCGGTGATGCTCGCGCACGGCTTCGACCACTGGCTCTCCGTCGTCCCGGGCGCGCGATCGTGGCTCCGGCACGTCACGGGGTCGGTCTCGCGGGTCGCGGTGTGCAGCGGCGCGATCGCGCGGGACGTACGGACGGCGGTCCCCGCGCACGTCCCGGTCTCGGTCCTGTACCCGGGCGCCGACATCGAGATCTTCCGTCCCGACCTCGCGACCGACCGCATCCGCGAGCGCTACCGCATCGGCACCGCACCGCTCGTCGTCTGCGTGAGTCGCCTCATCCCGCGCAAGGGCCAGGACGTCCTCATCCGGTCGATGGCCCGGATCCGCCGACGCGTCCCCGACGCGGTGCTCCTCGTCGTCGGCGACGGCCCGTACCGCGCGACGCTCGAGCGGCTCGCGTCCCGCGCGCCGGCGGGGTCGGTGCGCTTCGCGGGGGCGGTGTCCGAGGAGGACCTGCCGCACCACTACGCGGCGGCCGACGTGTTCGCGATGCCGTGCCGCAGCCGGATCGCGGGCTTCGAGGTCGAGGGGTGGGGGAGCGTCTTCATCGAGGCCGCGGCCTGCGGTCGCCCCGTCGTCGTCGGGGACTCCGGCGGGAGCCGGGAGGCCGTCGTCGACGGCGAGACCGGGACCCTCGTCCGCGGGTCCGACGTCGTCGCGGTCGGCGACGCGATCGCCGACCTCCTCGAGGACCGAGAGCGCGCCGAGGCGTTCGGGAAGGCGGGTCGTGCCCGGGTCGAGTCCTCCTTCACGTGGCGCCGGGTCGCCGGCGAACTCGCGGACTGGCTCCGCGAGGCGGCGACGGCGGCTCCCCGCTCGGCCTGAGCGACGTCGCCGGACCCCCCGACGGCGCGGTCTAGGATGCGCCCACGATGGCCGAGCGCACGGAGGGATCGATCGTCATCGCGGCGCCGCCGGAGCGCGTGATGGACGTCCTCACCGACTACGAGGCGTACCCGGCGTGGTCCGACGTCCGGTCGACGCAGGTGCTCGAGCGCGGCGAGGGAGGGCTCGCGACGCGCGTCGCCTTCGAGCTCGATGTCCCGGGTCTCGGACGGGCGGCCTACGTCCTCGCGTACCGGTACGCGCCGGCCGACGCGGGGATGTCGTGGGCGTCGACGGAGGCGCACGGCGCCGTGCGGAGCGTCGCGGGCGAGTACCTCCTCGCGGCGACCGAGGACGGCGGTACCGGGGTGACGTACCGGCTCGAGGTCGAACTCGCCGCGCTCATCCCCGGCGTCCTCCGCACGAAGGGCCAGGAGCTCCTCATCGCGAACGCGCTCGAGCGCCTGCGACGCCGGGTCGAGGGGACGGCGACGTGACGCAGGCGATCGGCGTCGACATCGGCGGGACGAAGGTCCTCTCGATGCGCGTGGATGCGTCCGGGGCCGTCCTCGCGCGCGACGAACGGCCCGCCCACGCGGACGACCCCGTCGCGTCGCTCGAGGCGATGGCGGCGTCGATCGCGGCGGTCGGGACCGACGGGGTGGCGGGGATCGGCATCGGCAGCGCGGGGCTCATCGCGAGCGCCGAGGGCGTCGTGCGCTTCTCGCCGAACGCCGCGTGGCGCGAGGTCGCGATCGGACCCTGGATCGGCGAGCGGTTCGGCCTGCCGTGGAGCGTCGACAACGACGCGACCGCGGCGGCGTTCGGCGAGTACCGGTTCGGCGCGGGTGCGGGGACGCGCCACCTGCTCTTCGTCATCGTCGGCACCGGCATCGGCGGCGGCGGCCTCCCGGCCGAGCCGTCCGATCGCGGTCCCCGACGCGACCGTCTCGAGGCAGCCCCGGTTGCCGCACCCGCACGGGACGCCACCCGGCTCGACGATGACGTGGCCGATCTCGCCCGCGAAGCCGTTCGCGCCGCGGAAGGGCGTCCCGTCGACGACGATGCCGCCGCCGATGCCGGTGCCGACGATGACGAAGAGCAGGTGGCGCGTCCCCGCACCCGCGCCGAACCGGTACTCGCCGAACGCCGCGTGGCGCGAGGTCGCGATCGGACCCTGGATCGGCGAGCGGTTCGGCCTGCCGTGGAGCGTCGACAACGACGCGACCGCGGCGG
>JBJTIF010000043.1:0-5491 GCA_046094825.1 Actinomycetota bacterium | reverse complement strand
CTCGCCGACCGCGTGCTCTACCTCGACGGCGGACGGATCCGCGCGACGGGGAGCCACGACGACCTCATGGCGCGCGAACCCGGCTACGCGGCGATGGTGCGCGCCTACGAACGGGGGGAACGGTGAGCGTCCCCGCCGACGGTCTCCTCGCCCGCGGGGAGGTCGCGGACGAAGCGGTCGCCGCGCGCGACGACCGCCGCACGCTCGACGTCGGCGCGGGGGAGGTCCTCGCCGAGCGCGATGTTCTCCGCGAGGGTCGCGGCGAACAGGAAGGAGTCCTGGAACACGATCGCGGCGGCGCGGCGGAGGTCGCCCTCGTCCGCCCGACGGAGATCGACGCCCCCGAGCTCGATCGTCCCCGACGTCGGGTCGTCGAGGCGGACGAGGAGGTGCGCGAGCGTCGACTTACCGACGCCGGTCGGGCCGACGAGGGCGACGGACTCGCCGGGGGCGACCGAGAACGTCACCTCCTCGAGGATCGGCGTCCCGCCGATCGCGTACGACACGGCCTCCGCACGGAGCCCGAGCGGACCGGCGGGGAGCGGCGTGCCGACCGCGGGCGGCGCGAGCGTGATCGGTTCGTCGAGCACCTCGGTGACGCGGCCGTACCCGACGACCGCGCGCGGGAGCTCGGAGAGGATCCAGCCGACGAAGCGCATCGGCCAGGCGAGCATCGTGAACAGCGTGATGACCTGGACGAGGGCGCCGAGGGTGATCGAGCCGGCCGAGACCCGCCACGCGCCGATCGCGACGAGGATCGAGATCGTCGCGGCGGGGAGCGTCTCGAGGGCGGGCTCGAAGTCCGCGCGGACGATGCCGGCGGCGACGCGCTCGTCCCGGAGGCGGGCCGCCTTCTCACCGAGACGCTCGACCTCGTGCCGCTCGCGCCCGAGGGCCTTCACGACGAGCGCCCCGTCGATCGACTCGTGCGCGACGGACGAGACCTCCCCGGTGCGCACCTGCGCGCGCTGCGCGGGGCCCTCCATGCGCCGGGCGAACGCGCGGTTCATGAACCCGAGCGTCGGGACCATGACGAGTCCGATCGCGGCGAGGAACGGATCGGCGGCGAACAGCGAGACCATCGCGAACGCGACGAGGAACGTGATGCCGATCGCGAACGGCACGGGGTAGATCACGTCGACCGCGGCCTCGACGTCGGCCTCCATGTGCGCGAGCAGTTCGCCGGTCGGACGGGAGCGGTGGTACGCGAGCGCGAGATCGCGGTAGCGGTCGGAGACGCGCTCGCGGAGCGTCCGCGCGACGGCGGACCCGAGGACGCCGCTCCAGTACCGACGGACGCCGATGCCGATCGAGCGGAGCGACGCGAAGAGCAGGAGCAGCCCGACCCCGCGCCAGATCGTCCCCGCGTCCACGCCGCCGTCGAGCGCCGGGCGGAGGATGCGGTCCGTCGCGCGACCGAGGGCGATCGTCACCCCGACCGATCCGACCGCGAACGTGAACGCGCCGAGCACCGACAGCCAGAACGGGCGCGGGTGCATCCGCAGGTACGTGCCGATCTGGCGGAGGCCACGACGGAACAGCCCGCGTTCGTCGAGCGTCGGCACCGCGGTCGGCGGCGCGGCGACGCTCATCGGGCGAGCACCGCGAGCGCGTGCCCGAGCGTCCGGATCGCGGACTCGTCGAGCGGGTGGGCGACGACGAGGACCTCGTCGGCGCCGGCCTCCGCGAACCCGCGGAGGCCGGCGGCGATCGCCTCGGGGCCTCCTTCGAGCGGCGGCATGTCGTCGGGGATCCTGCGTCCGCGGGCCGATCGGTCGAGCGCGACGAGGACGCAGGCGCTGCGGTCCACGTCGGTCGGCGGACGCCCGACGTCGACGCACGCGGCGGTGATCTCCGCGTTCTCCGCCGCGAAGCCCTCCGGGGTGTTGCCGAAGTGGTCCCACCAGACGTTCCACGCCTCGACGTGGGGGAGCGTCGCGCGGAGCATCCGCGGCCCGCTGCTGCCGACCATGAGCGGCGGTCTGCGGCGCGGCGCGGGCAGGAGCACCGCGTCCTCGATCTCCGTGAACCGGCCGCGGAAGGTCACCCGCTCGCCGGCGAGGAGCCGGCGGATCACCTCGAACGATTCCTCGAACCGCGCGACCCGCTCGTCGTACGGGAGACCGAAGGCGGCGAAGTCCGGGCCGTTCCATCCCGCGCCGAGCCCGAGGACGAGCCGTCCGCCGCTGATCTCGTCGACCGTCGCGGCCATCTTCGCGAGCATCGCGGGCGCGTGGAACGCCGTGCACGCGACGAGCGGGCCGAGGTGGATGCGATCGGTCGCCGCCGCGAGGCCCGCGAGGAGCGTCCAGGCCTCCCAGGGGCCGCGCTCGGGGCGCCCGTCCTCCTCCGCCCGGTAGAGGAGGTGGTCGCCGAGCCAGATCGAGTCGAACCCGGCGTCCTCCGCGGCGCGCGCGAGCGCGACGTACTCGGGCCAGCGCACCTCGCGCTCGACCTCGGGGAGCTGGATCCCGACCCGCAGCGGCATGGGGCCGAGTCTAGGGGGGTGGTACAAGGGAGCCATGGTCCGTCGCCGTCCCCCCCACCGAGGCCGCGCACGGACGATGCGGTGAGCGGGCCGCTCGCGCTCGTCGGCGGCGACGAGCTCCGACCCGGCAACGAGCCGATCGACCGGCTCCTCGTCGCGGCCGCGGCGGCCCGCGGCGGTCCGGCGTTCGTCCTCGCGACCGCGGCGGCGCGGCATCGTCCGCACCTCGCGGTGCGCAACGCCGTCGCGTGGTTCGGCGCGCTCGGAATCGACGTCGAGGAACTCCCGGTGTACTCGGCGGAGGACGCGCGCTCGCCGGAGCTCGCCGAGCGCGCGTCGGACGCGTCGTTCGTCTACGTCGTCGGCGGCGATCCCGACGTCGTCCTGGAGGCGCTCCGCGGGAGCGCGGTGTGGGACGCGATCGTCGGCGCGTGGCGCGGGGGCGCCGCGCTCGCGGGGTCCTCGGCCGGCGCGATGGCGATGGCGTCCCACGTGCTCCTGCCCGGCGACCGCGGCGGGGCCGCGGTCGCCGGGCTCGGGCGCGTCCCCGGCGGCGCGGGGATGCCGCACCGCGACCCGTTCGGCGCGGGCTGGGAGGGCAACGGCATCGCGGGACTCCCCGACGGCGTCGCGCTCCTCGGTATCGGCGAGCGCACCGCGGTCGTGTTCACCGAGGGGGGGTGGCGCGTCGTCGGGGTCGGTGCGGTCGAGGTCCTCGATGGAACGGGACGAGCCCGCCGACACGAGGCCGGCGGGCTCGTCGCACTGCCCGTTCCGAACTGACCTACGGCTTCATGCGCTTCGCGATGCGCTCGGCCGGCTTCGAGACGACGGAGTAGATACCGCCGATCAGCGTGATGAGCAGCATCACCCCGATTGTCATCCAGTCGAAGTTGAACAGCGCGCCGCGCGGGCTCGTGAGCCCGGACGGCCAGACGATGTTCAGGAGCATCGCGACGCCCCAGATGAGGGCGAGCACCGTGACCGGCATGCCCCACTTGCCCATCGTCCACTTGCCCTTCGGCGTCCAGCCCTTCATGCGCGCCCGGAGCGCCGCCCAGACGACCATCTGGAACGACAGGTAGATCCCGGACACCCCGAACGACACGAGGATGAACAGCGCGTTCACGTTCGCGGGGTACGTGAAGAAGAGGATCTTCACGTCCTCGGTCGGCGTGAACCGCACGAGGAGCGAGAACAGGGCCGGGATGACCGCCGCGACCCAGAGGGCGTTCGACGGTGTCCCGCGCTTCTCGTGCACCTTGCTCAGCCAGCCGCTCGCCGGCAGGCCCCCGTCGCGCGCGTAGGAGTACGTGAGGCGCGCAGCGGCCGCCTGGATCGCGGTCCCGCAGCTGAAGAAGCAGAAGATCACGATGAGGAGCGAGAGCTTCTGCAGGATCGCCGGCATGTGCTGGAGGATGAACGGCACGCCGCCCGCGAACGAGCCGGCGACCGCCTCCTGTCCCGGCGGGACCGAGAGGATGAGCGCCGCCACGAGGACGAAGCTCGTGAGCCCGCCGATGAGGATCGTGCGGATGATCGCGCGCGGAACCTTGTTGCCCGCGTCGACGACCTCCTCCGCGACGTCACCCGCCGACTCGAACCCGTAGAAGATGTAGACGTGGGCGAGCACCGCCACGAGCGCTGCGCCCGTGAGCCAGTTGCCGCCGAAGTCCACGCCGAGCGGGTTCGTCGCGAGGTTCTCGAACCCCTGGGTCGAGAAGAGGTAGTCGAACCCGTGGTGGAAGCCGGCGATCGCGAGGACGATCGCGATCCCGAACGTCCCGAGGATCTCGACGTACACCCCGTAGCGCGAGATGAGGCCGACGAGCCGGACGCCGAGCAGGTTGAACAGCGTCTGGAGGCCGATCATCACGAGCGTGAACCCGAGGATCGTGTTCGGGTTCGTCGGATCGAACCCGGTGCCGAACAGGTCGTTCAGCGCAGCGCAGAGGTACGCGACCACCCCCGTCGCGACCGATGCCACGGTGATGATGAGGGCCCAGCCGTAGAACCAGCCCACCCACCACCCGTAGTTCGCGCCGCGGAGGTTCTTCGCCCACTGGAACAGGGCGCCGGCGATCGGGAAGTTGCTCCCGAGTTCGGCGAACACGAGCGCGACGAAGAGCTGCCCGAGCACGACGACCGGCATGAGCCAGAGGTAGCGCGGGCCGCCCGTGCCGAACCCGAGGACGAACAGCGAGTAGATGCCGACGACCGGGGAGAGGTACGCGAACGCCACCGCGAAGTTCTCGAAGAGCCCGAGGACGCGACGGAGTTCCTGGCGGTAGCCGAAGCTCGCGAGATGCGCGGCGTCGGCCTCGTGGGTCGGACCGTGTTGGTCCATCCCGTTGCCTCCTTCCGTTGCCGCCGAACGGCGGTCGGGCGGACCATAGACCCGCGGCCCCGCGGATGCGAACAGGTCCCCGGGTTCGGCGGGGGCGTATCGTGCCCGGGTGAGCACGGCTCCCGCCGAGGTGCGGCGCCCCGAGACCGGTGCGGTCGTCGGCACCGACGTCCCGTGGATCGTCATCGTCTGGAACGACCCCGTGAACCTCATGCGCTACGTCACGTACGTGTTCCAGAAGCTCTTCGGCTACTCGCGCGAGAAGGCGACCGCGCTCATGCTCGACGTCCACGAGCGCGGCAGGGCGGTCGTGTCGTCGGGGTCGCGTGAGAAGTGCGAGTTCGACGTGGCGCGGCTCCACGCGCACGGCCTGTGGGCGACGATGCAGAAGGACCGCTGATGGCGACCCGGGTCGCGCGAGCCCGCGGTGGTGGATGGAGGTTCCGGCTGACGCGCGAGGAACGCGATCTCGTCCGCGGGCTCCCGGCGCTCGTCCGGTCGCTCGTCGAGGAGGGTGACCCGACCGATCCGGTGCTGCAGCGGCTCTTCCCCTCGGCCTCGCTCGACGACGCCGAGCTCGCGGCGGTGTTCGTCGCGCTGTCGCGCGACGAACACCGCCCCGAGCGCCGCGCGACCCGCGAGGCGGGCGAGCGGGC
>JBJTIF010000042.1:0-2396 GCA_046094825.1 Actinomycetota bacterium | reverse complement strand
CCCCGCGGGGCGGGGGTGGCCCCCCGGGCGGGGGGGGGGCCGCGCCGGGGGGGTTCTGGTTCGCGCCCCCCCCCGGGCGGGCGGGGGGGCGGCGGGGGGGCGGGGAGCGCGCCTCCTATACTCGGGGCGTCCCATGGCACGAGCCCTCGTCCTCAACGCCACGCACGAGCCGCTCGCGGTCGTCCCGGCCCGGCGGGCCGTCGTCCTCGTCCTGAAGGACAAGGCGGAGGTGCTCGTCACGAACGGGCAGGTCTTCCACGCCGAGCGGCTCACCCTCTCCGCCCCCTCGGTCGTGCGGCTCCGGAGCTTCGTCCGGGTGCCGCATCGCGCGGTCGCGCCCCTCACCCGACGGGCGGTCTTCGCCCGGGACGGCTGGGTCTGCCAGTACTGCGGGGCTCCCGCCGAGAACCTCGACCACGTCGTGCCGCGGTCCCGCGGTGGCCTCCACGTCTGGGAGAACGTCGTCGCCGCCTGCCGCCGGTGCAACTCCCGCAAGGAGAACCGCCACCTCGAGGAGATCGGGCTGCGCCTCGCGCGTCGCCCGTTCGCCCCCTCGGACGGGTTCCGCCTCTCCCTCGGGCGGCTCGAGCCCGAGTGGGAACCGTTCCTCGCGTCGTAGCCGGCCTCGGCCTCCGACCCGTCACCCCATCCGAACGCTCCCGCCCGCTCCGGCATCCCCTCGATCCGTACGCGCCTACCCCTTGACAGGGTGGAGTGAAAGTGGAGAATCAGTGGCTGTTAGTGGAGGAGAAGGGGAGGACGCGTGGCCGAACTGCTCGGCACGCACGGCTACACACTCGACCCGAAGGGCCGCGTCAGCCTGCCGACGAGGTTCCGGGCCGCCTTCGACGGCGGCGCGGTGCTCACGCTCGGCCAGGACGGCTGCCTCTTCGCCTTCCCCAGGGCCGAGTGGGAGCGCCGCAGCCGCGAGGTCCGCGACCTCCCCCTCTCCGACGCCGACGGCCGCGCGTACGCGCGGATGTTCTTCGGGAAGGCCGAGGCGGTGGAGCTCGACGCCCAGGGGCGGATGCTCATCCCGCAGCGCCTCCGCGGCGAGGCGGGCCTCGGCGGCGAGATCGTCGTCGTCGGTGTCCTCGACCGCATGGAGATCTGGGATCGGACCGCGCACGCGTCGTACGAGGCGGGTCACGCCGACGCCTACCGCAGCGGCACGCTCGATCCCCGGAGCGGGCGATGAACGGTCCGCTCGTCCGCGAGGTCGGCCAGAGCCTCTCCCTCTTCCTCTTCACCGCCGCGACGACGCTCCTGTACCTCGGGCTGGGGTGGATCGCCGTGCGGGTGCTCGGATGACGTCCGCCTACGGCACCGCCCCGCGCGACCCGGCGTCGCAGGACCGCGGGTCGCACGACCCCGTCATGGTGGGGGAGGTGCTCGCGTACCTCGGTGACCGCGAGGAGGTCCTCGACTGCACGCTCGGCGCCGGCGGCCACGCGGAGGCGCTCCTCGACGCGGGGGTCGGGCGCGTCGTCGGTATCGACCGTGACCCCGAGGCGATCGAGCTCGCGACCGCGCGGCTCGCGCGCTTCGGACCGCGCTTCACGACGCTCCGCACCCGGTTCTCCGCGCTCCCGATCGATCCGCCCGTCGATGGCGTCCTCCTCGACCTCGGCGTCTCCTCGATGCAGCTCGATCGCGCCGAGCGCGGGTTCAGCTACCGCGAGCCGGGTCCGCTCGACATGCGGATGGGGCCGGATGCGACGACGGCGATGGACCTCGTGAACGAGCTGCCGGAATCCGAACTCGCGAACGTCCTCTTCGAGTTCGGCGAGGAGCGTCGGTCGCGTCGGGTGGCGGCCGCGATCAACCGTGCGCGGGGCCGCTCGCGCATCACGACGACGGAGGAGCTCGCGGCGATCGTCGCCGGCGCGCTCGGCAGCCGGCCCGGGGGACCCCACCCGGCACGCCGGACCTTCCAGGCGCTCCGCATCGCGGCCAACGATGAGCTCGACGAGCTCCGCACCGCCCTGCCCCGCGCGACCGAGGCGCTCCGTCCCGGCGGACGGCTCGTCGTCATCGCGTACCACTCCCTCGAGGATCGGATCGCGAAGCGCTTCCTCATCGGGGAGGAGCGGCTCCGCATCCTCACGAAGAAGCCGCTCGTCCCCTCGGAGGACGAGGTGCGTCGCAACCCGCGGGCCCGGAGCGCGAAGCTCCGCGCCGCCGAGCGGCTCGTGGAGGCGGCGTGAGCACGCCCGCCCGCGCCGTCCCGACGCGCGCACGAGCCGTGCCCGCCCGCGCGGTCCCCGCCCGTCGGGTGCCCGCGCGCACCGCCCCGTCCCGATCGATCTCGCGGACCCCGGCCCGCCGTCCGACCACGGCGCGTCCGACCCCCGGAGCCCGCGCGCGGGGCGGAGCGTCCGTCGCCGGTCGGCGAC
>JBJTIF010000041.1:0-8728 GCA_046094825.1 Actinomycetota bacterium | reverse complement strand
CCCCCCAGGCGCCCTCCGGCGCCGCCGCGGCCGCGCGCGCCGCCCCCCGCCGGGCCCGCCCCCCCCCCGCCACCTCCTCGCCCGCCTCGCGCTCCTCGGGCCGGGCGTCACGACCTGGCTCCTCCTGTTCGTCGCGCCGGTCGGGTTGCTCCTCGCGTCGTCGTTCCGCAACCGCGGCCCCTACGGTGGCTTCGGCGAGGGGTTCACGCTCGAGAACTACGCCCGGCTGCTCGATCCCCTCTACCTCGACGTCTTCCTCGGGTCGCTGCGGATCGCGACGCTCGCGACCGCGATCGCGCTCCTCCTCGGCTACCCGGCGGCGCTCGCGATCGCGACCGCGCCGAAACGGGTGCGCGTCGCGCTCGTCCTCCTCGTCGTCCTGCCGTTCTGGACGAGCTTCCTGATCCGCACGTACGCGTGGATGGTGATCCTGAACCCCGCCGGCCTCGCGAACCGTCTCCTCGCGGCGCTCGGGCTCGGCCCGGCCTCGCTCCTCTACAACGACTTCGCGATCGTTCTCGGGCTCGTGTACGCGTACCTGCCGCTCATGGTGCTGCCGATCTACTCCGCGATCGAGCGGCTCGGGCCGCAGGTCCGCGAGGCGGCCGCCGACCTCTACGCGCCCCCTGCGGTCGCGCTCCTGCGCGTCCTCGTGCCGCTCACGCTCCCCGGCATCGCCGCGGGCGCGATCTTCGTCTTCGTCCCGAGCCTCGGGAACTTCATCGTCCCCGACCTGCTCGGAGGCGGGCAGACGCTCATGATCGGCAACCTCATGCAGCAGCAGTTCCTCCAGACGCGCGACTGGCCGTTCGGCGCCGTCATGGCGCTCACGGTCGTCCTCCTCATGCTCGTGCTCGTCGGGATCCAGTCCCGGACGCTCCGCGAACCCGAGGCCGCACGTGGGGCGTAGGCGCTACCTCCGCGCGCACCTCGGGGTCGTCCTCGCGTTCCTCTACCTGCCGATCGCGGTCCTCGTGGTCCTCTCGTTCAACGACCTCGGCCTCCCGACCGCGTGGGGCGGGTTCTCGACCCGGTGGTACCGGGCCGTGCTCGAGGACGCGCCGCTCATCGCCGCCCTGCGCAACACCCTCGTCGTCGCCGTCGTCGTCACGGCCCTCGCGACCCCGATCGGGACGCTCCTCGCGATCGGCCTCCAGCGCACGGTGCGGAGCCGCACGCTCGACACCGTGCTCTTCCTGCCGGCGGTGATCCCCGACATCGTCCTCGCGATCGGGCTCCTCACGTTCTTCAACGCGCTCCGCGTCACGCTCGGGCTCACGACGATCGTGCTCGCGCACCTCGTCTTCGACGTCGTCTTCGTCGCCTCGATCGTCCGGACGCGCCTCTCGTACTTCGATCGCTCGATCGAGGAGGCCGCCGCCGACCTCTACGCGGGACCCGTGACGACGTTCCTGCGGGTCACGCTCCCCGCGATCGCCCCCGGCATCGTCGCCGGGGCGATCGTCGCGTTCACGCTCTCCGTCGACGAGTTCGTCATCGCGTTCTTCACCTCGGGACCCGCCTCGATCACGTTCCCGATCCGCGTGTACTCGATGATCCGCTTCGGCGTGACGCCGGAGATCAACGCGGTCGCCACCGTCGTGCTCCTCGTCTCGCTCGCCCTCGTCTTCGGCGCGCTCCGCGTGTCGCGCCGCAGCGGCGTCGAACCCCCCCTGTCGCCGCTCGGCTGAACCACCGACGCCGCTCCCGGTGCGCGGGAGCGGCGTTGGTACGATGCGGGCCCGGCGCCGCTCCGGCGCCGCGTCGACCGGTGCGGGACCGGCGGCGGGACCGGCGAACGGGAGCCACATGGGACCTCGGGTGGTGGTGCTCGGCCTCGACTGCGGGACGCCCGCGCTCCTCGAGGATCTGCGGGCCGAGACCCCGAACATCCACCGGCTCATGGAGCGGGGGATGCACGGCGACCTCGCGAGCATCACCCCGCCGATCACCGTCCCGGCCTGGGCCTGCGCGATGACCGGCACGACGCCCGGGCAGCTCGGGATCTACGGCTTCCGCAACCGCAAGGACCACACGTACGACGGCCTGTCGATCGCCCACAGCGGCTCGATCCAGGCCCCCGCGGTCTGGGATGCGCTCGGCACGCGCGGGATGCGCTCGGTCCTCATCGGTGTCCCCCCGTCGTTCCCCCCGCCGAAGGAGTTCCCGGGCTGGCGCGTCGGGTGCTTCCTCACGCCGCCCTCCGCGGAGCGCTTCGCGTACCCGCAGGAGCTCGAGGTCGAGATCGAGGAGATCGTGGGCGGCAAGGGCGAGTACATCTTCGACATCCCGAACTTCCGCCAGCAGGGCATGGACTTCGCGCTCGACCAGGTCTTCAAGATGACCGAACGGCGCTTCGCGGTCGGCCGCAAGATGCTCGTCGACAAGCCGTGGGACTTCTTCATGCTCTGCGAGATCGCGCCGGACCGCCTCCACCACGTGTTCTGGCAGTACTACGACCGCCGCCATCCGCTCTACGAGGCGGGCTCGAAGTACGAGACGGCCTTCCAGGACTACTACCGGTTCCTCGACGACCAGGTCGGCACGTTCCTCGACCTCGTCCCCGATGACGCGATCACGATCCTAATGAGCGACCACGGCGCGCGTCCGATGATGGGGGGGCTCTGCTTCAACGACTGGCTCCTCCAGGAGGGCTACCTCGCGATGTCGGAGCCGCTCTCCGGGCCGATGCCGATCAAGGAGGCGCCGATCGACTGGTCGCGGACGGTCGCGTGGGGCGACGGCGGCTACTACGGACGCCTCTTCCTGAACGTCGCGGGCCGCGAGCCCCAGGGCGTCATCGATCCCGCCCGCTACGAGGAGGTGCGCGACGAGCTCATCGCGAAGCTCGAGGCCGCGCCCGGTCCGGACGGCGCACCGCTCGGCACGAAGGTCTTCAAGCCGCAGGACGTCTACCCCGAGGTCCGCGGCGTCGCACCGGATCTCATCGTGTACTTCGGCGACCTCGAGTGGCGTTCGGTGGGGTCGGTCGGCAACGCGAGCCTCTACACGTACGAGAACGACACCGGCCCGGACGGTGCGAACCACGACCGCACGGGCATCTTCGCGCTCGCCGGGTTGCCCGGGCAGCGCACCGGTCGCGTCGAGGGGCTCAACCTCGTCGACGTCGGTCCGTCCATCCTGTCCCTCTACGGCATCGAGGCGCCCGAGGGCGCCGTCGGAAGGAGCTTCCTGTGACCTGTCGCGACCGCGGCTTCACCGTCTGGTTCACCGGCCTCTCGGGGTCGGGAAAGTCGACGATCGCCGAGATGCTGTTCCACGAGTTCCAGGCGCGCGGCCTCCACACGGAGATCCTCGACGGCGACGTCGTCCGCACGAACCTCTCGAAGGGCCTCGGGTTCTCGAAGGAGGACCGCGACACGAACATCCGCCGGATCGCCTTCGTCGCGAACCTCCTCACCCGCAACGGCGTCGCGACGATCTGCTGCCCGATCTCCCCGTTCAAGGAGACCCGCGACGAGGCCCGCGCGCTCATCGGCGACTTCGTCGAGGTCTACGTCCACGCGACGGTCGAGGAGCTCGCGCGCAACCGCGACCCGAAGGGCCTCTACGCGAAGGCGCTCGCGGGTGAGATCAAGAACTTCACGGGGGTCGACGACCCCTACGAGGTGCCGGAGCACCCCGAGGTCGTCCTCGACACGATGGTCGAGTCGCCGGACGAGTCGCTCCAGAAGCTCCTCACGGCCCTGAAGGACCTCGGCCGCATCGGGAGCGACGAGGTCCACGTGACGGGGGAGCGGCTCCACTCGGGGCAGACCGACCTGCGGATCACCGACACGGGCCACGTGCAGAAGGAGGACTGACCCGCGCTCCGGGCGGGGGTGCTACCGTTCCGCCCATGTGAGGTCCGAGACGCCCACCCGTCCGGGTGGGCGTCCTGCGTTTCCGGGAGGTCGGAGTGGACGTCGAGATCGGGATCGGGAAGACGGCCCGTCGGGCCTACGGCTTCGACGAGGTGGCGATCGTCCCCTCGCGGCGGACCCGGGACCCCGAGGACGTCTCGATCGCGTGGGAGGTCGACGCGTTCCGGTTCGAGCTCCCGCTCCTCGCCTCGGCGATGGACGCGGCCGTGTCCCCGGCGACGGCGGCCGAGGTGGGCCGGCTCGGCGGGCTCGGGGTCCTGAACCTCGAGGGCCTCTACACCCGCTACGAGGACCCCGAGCCGATCCTCGATGAGATCGCGGCGCTCCCGGACGAGAAGGCGACGCGCCGGATGCAGGAGCTCTACGCGGAGCCGATGAAGGACGAGCTCGTCGGACGGCGGATCCGCGAGATCAAGGAGGCCGGCGTCGTCGCGGCGGCGTCGCTCACACCGGCGCGGGTCGAGCGCTACGCGCCGCTCGTGCTCGAGGCCGGCCTCGACATCCTTGTGATCCAGGGCACGGTCGTCTCGGCCGAACACGTCTCGACGAAGAACGCGCCGCTCGACCTGAAGGCGTTCATCTCCGGGTTCGAGCTCCCGGTCATCGTCGGGGGCTGCGCGTCGTACCAGACCGCACTCCACCTCATGCGGACCGGCGCGATCGGCATCCTCGTCGGCGTCGGTCCGGGCAACGCCTGCACGACGCGCGGGGTGATCGGCATCGGTGTCCCGCAGGCGACGGCGATCGCGGATGCGGCCGCCGCGCGGCGCGAGCACCTCCACGAGTCGGGCCGCTACTGCCACGTGATCGCCGACGGCGGGATGCGCACCGGCGGCGACGTGGCGAAGGCGATCGCCTGCGGGGCGGACGCGGTGATGATCGGCTCGCCGCTCACCCGGGCGCACGAGGCGCCCGGCCGCGGGTACCACTGGGGGATGGCGACGTTCCACCCGACGCTCCCGCGCGGGGCGCGGGTGAAGACGCAGCAGGTGGCGTCGCTCCGCGAGATCCTCCTCGGACCCGCGCACGAGAACGACGGCACCCTGAACCTCTTCGGGGCGCTCCAGACCTCGATGGCGACCGCGGGCTACGCGACGATCAAGGAGTTCCAGAAGGCCGAACTCGTCGTCGCGCCGTCGATCAAGAGCGAGGGGAAGACGTACCAGACCGCGCAGCGCGTCGGCATGGGGAAGTCGTGACCGACGGGCGTCGCCCGGTCCTCGTCGTCGACCTCGGGGCCCAGTACGCGAAGCTCATCGCCCGGCGCGTCCGGGAGTGCCACGTCTACTCGGAGGTCGTCCGTCACGATCTCCCGGCCGCGGAGCTCGCGTCCCGCCGTCCCGCCGGCATCATCCTGTCCGGCGGGCCCGCGTCGGTGTACGAACCCGGGTCGCCATCGGTCGACCCGGCGATCTTCGGCCTCGGGATCCCGGTGCTCGGCATCTGCTACGGCCACCAGCTCATGGCGCGCGACCTCGGCGGGGAGGTCGCGGCGACCGGCGCGCGCGAGTACGGCGCGACCTGGCTCGTCGTCGACGCGACCGGCGGCGCGCTGCTCCGCGACCTCCCCGCCGAGGACACCGTGTGGATGTCCCACGGCGATGCGGTCGTCCGTGCGCCCGAGGGCTTCCGGGTCACGGCGCGGACCGAGGGGACCCCGATCGCCGCGATGGAGGACCCCGAACGCGGGCTCTACGCCGTGCAGTTCCACCCGGAGGTCTCGCACACCCCCCGCGGCCAGGAGGTCCTGAAGCGCTTCCTCTACGACGCCTGCGGCCTGCTGCCCGACTGGACCCCGACGAACATCATCGACGACCAGGGCGCGCGGATCCGCGCGCAGGTCGGCGACGCGGAGGTGCTCTGCGCGCTGTCCGGCGGCGTCGACTCCGCGGTCGCCGCGCTCCTCGTCCACCGGGCGATCGGCGAGCGGCTCACGTGCGTGTTCGTCGATCACGGCCTGAACCGCGCGGGGGAGCCGGAGCAGGTCGAGGAGACGTTCGGACGGCACTTCCAGGTGCCGCTCGTCCACGTGAAGGCCGAGGACCGGTTCCTCGAGCGCCTCGCGGGCATCACCGATCCGGAGGAGAAGCGCAAGCGGATCGGTGCGGAGTTCATCCGCGTCTTCGAGGAGGTCGCGCGCGAGCACCGCGACGCCCGGTTCCTCGTCCAGGGGACGCTCTACCCGGATGTCATCGAGAGCGGCGCGGGCACCGCGGCGAACATCAAGAGCCACCACAACGTCGGCGGGCTCCCGGAGGACCTCGCGTTCGATCTCGTCGAGCCGCTCCGGGACCTCTTCAAGGACGAGGTGCGCCGGGTCGGCGCGGAGCTCGGGCTCCCCGAGGAGATCACCGGGCGCCAGCCGTTCCCCGGCCCGGGCCTCGCCGTGCGCATCGTCGGCGAGGTGTCGCGCGAGAACCTCCGGATCGTCCGGGCCGCGGACGCGATCGTCCGGGAGGAGCTCCGCCGCGCGGGGCTCGAGCGGGGCATCTGGCAGGCCTTCGCCGTCCTGCTCGCCGAGGTGCGCTCGGTCGGCGTCATGGGGGACGGCCGGACGTACGAGCACCCGATCGTCCTGCGTGCCGTCACGAGCGAGGACGCGATGACCGCGGACTGGGCGCGGCTGCCGCACGACGTCCTCGAGGCGGTCGCCTCGCGCATCGTCCGCGAGGTCCCCGGCGTGAACCGCGTCGTCTACGACGTGACGAGCAAGCCGCCCGGCACGATCGAGTGGGAGTAAGCCTCTTGGCGCGGGGCCGTCGCCGCCCGGCCCTACGATGGGCGGCGTGACCGACCCCTCGCCGCTCGTCGCGTCCCTGAACCCCGTCCAGGCGGAAGCCGTCCTCCACACCGAGGGCCCCGTCCTCATCGTGGCCGGCGCGGGGTCGGGGAAGACGCGCGCGCTCACGCACCGGATCGCCCACCTGATCCGGGAGCGCGGGGTCCACCCCCAGCAGCTCCTCGCGATCACCTTCACGAACAAGGCGGCGCGCGAGATGGTCGAGCGCGTCGAGGGGCTCCTCGGTCAGCAGGTCGCCCGCGGCATGTGGATCCTCACGTTCCACTCGACGTGCGCGCGGATCCTCCGGGCCGAGCACGCGTACCTCGGGCTCCCGTCGGCCTTCACGATCTACGACGACGGCGACACGGAGCGGCTCCTCACGGGGGTCCTGAAGGACCTGAACCTCGACGCGAAGCGCTACCCGCCGAAGGTCCTCGCGGCCGCGATCGGCCGGGCGAAGGACACCGTCACCTCCGCCGAGGAGTTCGCGGCCGCCGCGGCGAACCCGTACGACCGTACGGTGGCCGACGTCTACGCGGCGTACGAGGCGCGCAAGCACGCCGCGGGGGCGCTCGACTTCGACGACCTCATCGGTCGGACGGTCCGTCTGTTCCGAGACCACCCGGAGGTCCTCGCGAAGTACCAGCAGCGGTTCCGCTACCTCATGATCGACGAGTACCAGGACACGAACCGCGCGCAGTACCAGCTCGCGAACATGCTCGCGGCGGGCCACCGCAACCTCTGCGTCGTCGGCGACGCCGACCAGGGCGTCTACTCGTGGCGGGGCGCGACGATCCAGAACCTCCTCGACTTCGAGCGGGACTACCCGGACGCGACGGTGTTCCTCATGGAGCAGAACTACCGCTCGACGGGGGTCGTCCTCGCGATCGCGAACGCCCTCATCGAGAACAACACGCGGCGCAAGCCGAAGCAGCTGTGGACCGAGTCGCCCGCCGGTGAGCTCGCGGTGCGCTTCCGGGCCGACGACGAGCGCGAGGAGGCGGCGTACGTCGCCGAGGAGTCGATGCGCCTCGTCGAACAGGAGGGGCACCGGCTCTCGGACATCGCGGTCTTCTACCGGACGAACGCCCAAAGCCGCGTGCTCGAGGAGGAGTTCGTGCGGCGGGGCATCCCGTACCGCGTCGTGGGCGGCGTGCGCTTCTTCCAGCGACGGGAGGTGAAGGACGTCCTCGCCTACCTGCGGCTCCTCGCGAACCCGCGCGACCTCATCAGCGCCCGGCGGATCATCAACATGCCGAAGCGCGGGATCGGCGACGCGACGGTCGCTGCGCTCGAGGGGTTCGCCCGCGCCGAGGACATCCCGTTCCTCGAGGCGGCTCGGCGCGTCGAGGAACTCGGCATCCTCGCCGCGCGCGCGAAGGGCGCCGTGGCGACGTTCGTCGCGATCATGGATCGGCTCGCCGCGATCCGCGCGGACGGCGCGGGGCCCGCCCGCCTCGTCCACGGGGCGGCCCACGAGTCGGGGTTCGTCCTCGAGCTGGAGTCCGAACGCACGGTCGACGCCGACGGTCGGCTCGAGAACATCCGCGAGCTCGAAGGGGTTGCCGCGGAGTTCGAGGCGCGGGACCCGCAGGGGACGCTCGAGGAGTTCCTCGAGTCGGTGTCGCTCGTCTCCGACCAGGACGAGGTCGACACGGAGTCGGGCGACGTCACCCTCATGACCCTCCACATCGCGAAGGGGCTCGAGTTCCCCGTGGTCTTCATGATCGGGATGGAGGACGGGGTGTTCCCGCACTTCCGTTCGATGGGCGACCCCGACGAACTCGAGGAGGAACGCCGCCTCGCCTACGTCGGCATCACCCGCGCGCAGCGGCGGCTCTACCTCTGCCACGCGTGGGGCCGCACGCTCTTCGGTCAGACGTCGTACAACCCGCCCTCGCGGTTCCTCTCGGAGATCCCCTCCGACCTCCTCCGCGTCATCGGCGACCCCGACGGGGATGCCGGCGGCGGGCGGATCATCGGCCGACGGGCGGGGGGCGGCGGCGACGCGGGTCCGGACGTCGACCAGCCGGCCCCCGGTCGGGGGCGCGGAGCCGCGGCG
>JBJTIF010000040.1:0-5880 GCA_046094825.1 Actinomycetota bacterium | reverse complement strand
CACGGCTCGCTCCAGCGCTCGCTCGAGCGGAGCGTCCGGCCGCGCACCGCGCACACCTTCCGCTACTTCGCCGACCACCTCCTCGCCCTCGCCCACGACGACTTCGAGACGCGCGGTCACCGCAACCACGTGACGTGGGATCCCGCCGGGGTCGCCGCCGTCGTCACGCCCTGGAACGCCCCGCTCTTGCTCGGGACGTGGCGCCTCGCACCGGCGCTCGCCGCCGATCGCGTGGCCGGTCGCGACCTCGACGCCCTCGACGGTCGCGGTGGCGTGCGCGCGCGGGCTCATCGGGCGACCCCCGGGTCGCGCGCCGACCGCGCGCGCCCGACGAGCGCATCGAAGAGCCGCTGCTGGGCGGCATCCTCGTGCGCGGTGTCCTCCGGGTGCCACTCGACGCCGACCATCCAGCCGGCGCCCTCGCGTTCGATCCCCTCGACGAGCCCGTCGGCGGCGCGCGCCGAGACGCGGAGCCCGTCGCCGACCCGGTCGACGCCCTGGTGGTGGTGGCACGACGATGCGACGACGTCGGCGGCGACGACCTCCGCGAGCGCCGTCCCCGCCTCGACCGCGATCGGATGGAGGTGCTGCTCCCCGCTCGTCGGCTGCCCGTGGTCGCCGAACCGACCCTCGTCGGGGAGGTGCCCGAAGAGCGTGCCGCCGAACGCGACGTTCATGACCTGCATCCCGCGGCAGATGCACAGGGTCGGCATCCGGCGCCGATCGGCCTCCGCGAGGAGCGCGAACTCGAACGCATCGCGCACGAGGTCGACCCCGTAGACGCGCGCGTGCGCGCCGCCCGAGCGCGAGGGTTCGACGTCGCCGCCGCCCACGAGGAGGAGCCCGTCGACCGCGTCGAGGAGGTCGCCGACCGGCGCGTCCGCCTCCGGGAGGAGGAGCGTCACGCGGCCGCCGGCGCGACGCAGGCCGTCGACGTAGGTCGCCGGCACGCCGTAGCCCTCCATCGGCCATCCGGACACGCGACCGGCGGCGAGCCGGTACGCGGCGACGCCGATCGTCGGGCGCGCGCTCACGCGACCCCCGCCCGGGCGTGCACGCGGCCGGCGACGTCGGCGAACCGCCGGAACACCTCGCGACCGCGCGCCTCCGCGTCGACCATCCACCGCGCGACCTCGTCCTCGACGCGGTCGGCGGGTTTGCCCCAGTCGCGCAGCAGGTCGCCGCCGATCCGGTGGAAGTGGTCGATCCACATCCGGTACTCGGCGGCGTCCAGCTCGAGGTGGAACTGGATGCCCCACACGCGATCGCCGATCCGGTACGCCTGGTTCGCGACCCGATCGCCCGTCGCGAGGAGCACCGCACCCTCGGGGAGCTCGAACGTGTCCTGGTGCCAGTGGAAGACCGGATCGCCGTCGGCGTAGTGCGCGAGGAGCGGGTCATCCGCGGCGGCCGCGGTCGGACGGATCGGCTCGAAGCCGACCTCGGGCTCCGGCGCGCGCGGTACCGGTCGGTCGAGGACGCGTGCGATGAGCTGCGCGCCGAGGCAGATGCCGAGCACGGGCGTCCCGCCGTCGATCGCCGCGCGCGTGAAGGCGCGCACGTCGCGCAGGAACGGGTGCCCGTCGAGGTCGTCGACGTTGCACGTCCCCCCGAAGAGCACGACGCCCGAGACCGCATCGAGCGAGGGCGCGGGACGATCGTCGAGCGCGTGCCAGACGTCGACCGGGACGCCCGCCGCCTCCATCGCGGCGGGACCGACCCCGAAGGTCTCGACCGGGTCGTTGCGGACGAACAGGATCGGCTTCACGCGACCCGCACCCGGACCGGGAGCCGCTTGATCCCGTTCACGAAGTTCGACCGCATGCGCTCGGCCGGGCCCGTCGGCTCGATCGACCGCAGGCGCGGGAGGAGTTCCTCGAAGAGGACGCGCGTCTCGAGGCGCGCGAGGTGCGCGCCGAGGCAGAAGTGCGGACCCCCGGGGCCGAACGTCACGTGCGGGTTCGGCGTCCGCGTCACGTCGAAGCGGTGCGGGTCGGGGAAGTACGCCGGGTCGCGGTTCGCGCTGATGTACCACGTGACAACCTTGTCGCCCGCCCGGATCGCCTGTCCACCGAGCTCGGTGTCGCGGGTCGCCGTCCTGCGGAAGTGGAGGACCGGCGTCGCCCACCGGAGGATCTCCTCGACCGCGGTGGGGATCCGCGCGGGGTCCTCCTGGAGGAACCGGAGCTGCTCCGGGTTCTCCATGAGCGCGCGGATCCCGTGGCTGATCGTGTGCCGCGTCGTCTCGTTGCCCGCGATCATGAGGAGCGAGAAGTAGTTGTCGTAGTCCTGCTCCGTGAGGACGCCCTCGCGCTGCGCGACGGTGAGCGCGGTGATGACGTCCTCGGTCGGTTCCTCGAGCCGCAGGTCGCGCTGGCGACGCCCGTAGGCCCAGACGTCACGGGCGATCGGTGAGCGGAACGGCAGGAGCCGGTACGCCTCGGTGTCGACCCGGTCCACGACCGCCGCCGAGTACTCGGGGTCCTGGTTGCCGATCATCGCGTCCCCCCACTCGATGAGCTGCGGCGCGTCCTCCTGCGGGACCGAGAAGATCGAGCAGAGGAACCGGATCGGGAGCTCCTTCGACACCTGCGACACGAAGTCGAACTCCTCGCGCTCGAGCGCCTGATCGAGGACGCCCCGCGCGACGCCGCGGATGAAGTCCTCGTACGGCGCGAGGCCACGGACCGTGAACCGCTTGTTGCAGACGTTCCGCAGGTCGCGGTGCCGCGGGGGGTCCGTCTCGAGCATCGAGCGCCGCGCATCGAGCTGCTCCTGATCGAGCTCCTCGAGGGCGACCGCGCCCGTCTCCGACGAGTACGTCTCCCAGTCCATGTGGACGTCGAGGAGGTCCGCGTACCGCGTCACCGACCAGAACCCGTGGTTCGGCGCGGGCTCCTCGTGCCACGAGACCGGACGCTCGTCGCGGAGCGCGTCGAACCACGCCCACGGGACATCCGCGACGTAGTTGTCGGGGTCGACGAGGTCGATGCGATCGAGGTCGGTCACGGGATCAGACGAAGGGCTGGTAGTAGGCGAGTTCCCAGTCCGTGAGCTCGGTCGTCGCGGGGTCGGCGCCCGAGGCGAGGTAGCGCGACCACTCCGCACGCTTCAGCGCGCCCCACGTCTCGACGAACCACTCGCCGAACGCCGCGCGCAGGCGCGCGTTGCCCTCGAACGCCTCGACGGCCGCGAGGAGGTTCGCGGGGATTCGCGTCGCCGCGACCGGCGCCTCGCCACGCGGCTGCGTCGCCGGGACCTCGAGGCCATCCTCGAGACCGAAGCGCGAGATGTGCAGGAGCGTCGCGGCGGCGAGGTAGGGGTTCACCGCGCCGTCCGCGACGCGGTTCTCGAGCCGGGTCGCGGGGCCGCGGTCCGGCGAGATCCGCACCGCGACCGTGCGGTCGTCGTGCCCCCAGTTGCCGTGGAACCCGTTCATCATGTCCGGCAGCAGCCGCTTGTAGGCGTTCACCGTCGGCGCGAGGATCGCCGCGGTCGCCTCGTGGTACGCGAGCTGCCCCGCGATGCAGCGGTACGCGAGGTCGGTGAGCCCCTCGGGCGCCTTCGGGTCGTGGAGCGCGTTGTGCCCTTCGCGATCGCGGAACGAGATGTTCACGTGGAGTCCGCTGCCGCCACGGTCCGGCCAGGGCCGACCCATGAACGTCGCGCGGTGTCCGTGCTTCGCCGCGACCTCGCGCGCGAGGAGCCGGAAGAGGAACGCGTCGTCCGCGGCCTCGAGCGCGTCGCGGTAGCGGATGTTCACCTCGAACTGCCCGTCGTCGAACTCCGTGCACCAGGCCTCGATCGAGAGCCCGCACGCGGCGGCGGTGTCGACGATGTCCCCGACGACGCCCTCGGGGTCGACCGCCATCCCGGTGCCGTACACGCGCGACGCGGGGGTGTCGATGCCACGCCAGCCGCCCCCACCGTCGGGTCGCAGGAGGTAGAACTCGAACTCGAAGGCGACCTGCGGCTCGAGGCCCATCGCGCTCCAGGGTTCGATCGCCCGCTTCAGGATCTGCCGCGGGTCGAGCTCGAGCGCCTCGTGGCGGTGCGAGAGGTCGCCGATGCCGACCATCGTGCGGGGCTCCCACCCGGTCCGCAGCGAGCGCGGGTCGAGGGTCGCTTCGAGGTCGGGGAGGCCGACGTCGAACGCGAGACGCGAGACCGGGAGGATCTCGCGGTCGTGGATCGTGACGAGGGTCGTGAGGCAGAAGTTCGCGCGACCGCGCTCCTGCCAGTCGCCGTAGAGGTACTTGCCGCGCTCGAGGCCGAGCAGGTCGGACCAGAGCAGCCGGAGACGCGTGCCCGCGGTGTCCATCGGTCCTCCTCCGTCGCCCGTCGTCCGGACCTCGCCGAACGATAGCCCCTCTCCCCCCGCCGCGCGAACCGCCCGGGTGTCGGGGCGGGCGCGTGCCTGCGCGGGCGGTCGTGCGCGGGGTCAGTCGCGCTTCGGCGGGCGGATGCCCCGGAACTCCCAGTCGCCGCCGAGCGCGGTCGAGCGGACCTCCTCGGACTCGGTCGGCTGCGCGCCGACGTCGTCGCGGACGGCGAGGTCGCCCTCGACGACCGGATTGCGGAGCGTGCCGAGTCCCTCGACCTCGACCTCGACGACGTCGCCGGGTTCGACCGGTCGGGAGTTCGCAGGCGTGCCGGAGAGGATCACGTCGCCGGGCAGGAGCGTGATCGTCCGCGCGAGGTCGGCGACGAGGTAGTGCATGTCCCATCGCATCTCGTCGGTCGACCCGTCCTGCACGACGCGCCCGTTCACGAGCGTGCGGATGCGCTTCCCGCGGAAGTCCCAGTCGTCGACGAGCCCGGGCCCGATCGGGCAGAGCGAGTCGGCGCCCTTCACGCGCAGCATCGATCCCGCGTCGGTGTCGCGGAAGTCGTGGAGGCCGTAGTCGTTCGCGATCGTGTAGCCGGCGATGTGCGCGGCGGCCTCCGCGGGCGAGATGCCCTTCGTCGGCTCGCCGATCACGATCGCGATCTCGCCCTCGTAGTTGAGATAGCGGCAGCGCGGCGGTCGGACGACGTCGGCGCCGTGCGCGGAGAGCGCGGAGCGGGGCTTCTGGAAGTACGTCGGGGCGTCGGGGAGCTTCGCGCCGAACTCCGCGACGCGGCTCGCGTAGTTCAGGTGGACGCAGAGGATCTTCGAAGGCTCGACCGGCGGCAGGTGGAACGCCGCGCCGACCGGCACGCGACGGCCGTCGCCACCCCGTCGAGCACGATGCGACGCCGTTCCATCGGAGTAGTATGCGGCCCGTGGCCGACCTGCAGGGGTTCATGCCGCCGCGCTCCCCCGAGGGACGGGCGTCGATCCTCCCGCCGCCGCCGTGGCACTACTCCGGCGACCTCCTCACGATCGAGTACCGCACCGATCCCGCCGCCGTCGCGGAGCTCCTCCCCGATCCGATCGAACCCGCCGACGAGGACCCGGGCGCCGTCGCGCTCATCTTCGCGGACTGGCAGTCGTGCAGCGACTCGTTCGCGGAGCTCGAGGATCCCGTGCGCTCGCAGTACAAGGAGGCGTTCGTCGTCGTCCGATGCAAGTACCGGGGCGAGCACTACTCCCGATGCGTCTACATCTGGGTCGACAAGGACTTCGCGCTCGTCCGGGGCTGGCACCAGGGCTACCCGAAGAAGCTCGGGTCGATCTGGATGACACGACCGGTGCGCTACGGCAAGGCCGGGCCGCGGCTGGAGCCCGGCGGCCGGTTCGGCGCGAGCGTCGCGGTCCACGACCGCCGGATCATCGACGCGCGCGTGACGCTCACCGGTCCGTCGGAGACGAACGGCTTCGTGAACGCCCTGCCGATGCTCCACAACCGACGCTTCCCGTCGATCGAGCCCGGTGGCGCACCCTCGATGGACGAGCTC
>JBJTIF010000039.1:0-2887 GCA_046094825.1 Actinomycetota bacterium | reverse complement strand
ACCGCGACGGCACGCCGCGGCCGGTGCCGCCGCTCATCGCGGAGACCGACGAGGACCGCCGCCGGCAGGAGGAGGCCCGCGTCCGTCGTGCGAGCCGCCTCGCGCACCGCACCGCGATCGAGGAGCTCCGACGGGGGAGCGGCGCGTGAACGACCTCCACGGCGCCCGCGCGACCCTGAAGACGGCGTCGGGCGACCTCGCGTACCACCGCCTCGGCTGGCTCGCGGACCAGGGCGCGGACCCGTCGCGGCTGCCGAAGACGGTGCAGATCCTCCTCGAGAACCTCCTCCGCCGCGCCGGGACGCGCGACGTCGCCGACCGCGACGTCTGGGCGCTCGCGCACTGGCCGAAGCCCGACCCGGAGGCCGCGCTCGCGTTCATGCCCGGTCGGGTCCTCATGCAGGACTTCACCGGCGTCCCCGCGGTCGTCGACCTCGCGGCGATGCGCGCGGCGATGCTCCGCGCGGGGGGCGACCCCGAGGAGGTCGACCCGCTCGTGCCGGTCGACCTCGTGATCGACCACTCCGTCCAGGTCGACCTGTTCGGCAACGAGCGCGCCTACGCCGCGAACATCGGCCACGAGTACGAACGCAACGCCGAGCGCTACACGTTCCTGCGCTGGGCGCAGCGCGCGTTCCGGGGGCTCCGCGTCGTCCCGCCGGGCGCCGGCATCTGCCACCAGGTAAACCTCGAGCACCTCGCGCGCGTCGTGAGCGTCCGCGACGGCGTCGCGTTCCCGGACACGCTCGTCGGGACCGACTCGCACACGACGATGGTGAACGGCCTCGGCGTCCTCGGCTGGGGCGTCGGGGGCATCGAGGCCGAGGCCGCGATGCTCGGTCAGCCGATGTCGCTCCCCGCGCCGGTCGTCGTCGGCGTGCGCCTGCGGGGCGAGCTCCCCGCCGGCACGACCGCGACTGACCTCGTGCTGCGGATCACCGAACTCCTCCGCGGTCACGGGGTCGTCGGGAAGTTCGTCGAGTTCGCCGGCGAGGGGCTCTCGTCGCTCGCGCTCGCGGACCGGGCGACGATCTCGAACATGTGCCCCGAGTACGGGGCGACCGCCTCGTACTTCCCGATCGACGACGAGAGCCTCCGGTACCTGCGGTTCACCGGGCGGGAGGACGCCGCCGACCTCGCCGAGCGCTACGCGAAGGAGCAGGGGCTCTTCCGCGCCGACGGCGATCCCGAGCCGGTCTTCTCGGAGACGCTCGACCTCGACCTCGCGTCGATCGAACCCTCGCTCGCCGGTCCGCGTCGTCCCCAGGACCGCGTCGCCCTCGGCGGCGTGCCCACCTCGTTCCGCGAGGCCTACGCCGATCGCCTCGCGACCCACACGGGCTCGTCCGCGGACGTCCGCGACGGCTCCGTCGTCATCGCGGCGATCACCTCGTGCACGAACACCTCGAACCCCTCGGTGATGCTCGCCGCCGGCCTCCTCGCGAAGAAGGCCGTCGAGGCCGGGCTCGCGACGAAGCCCTGGGTGAAGACCTCGCTCGCACCGGGCTCCCGCGTCGTCACCGACTACCTCGACGCGGCGGGGGTGACGCCGTACCTCGACAAGCTCGGGTTCGACCTCGTCGGCTACGGCTGCACGACCTGCATCGGCAACTCCGGCCCGCTCCCCGATGAGGTGGCCTCCGCGGTCACCGAGGGCGACCTCGCGGTCGTCGCGGTGCTCTCCGGCAACCGGAACTTCGAGGGACGCGTGCACCCGCTCGTCCGGGCCGCCTACCTCGCGTCGCCCCCGCTCTGCGTGGCGTACGCGATCGCCGGCCGGATCGACCTCGACCTCGCGACCGAGCCCCTCGGGACCGCGCCCGACGGCACGCCGGTGTACCTCCGCGACGTCTGGCCGACGCCGGAGGAGGTCCGCGAGGCCGTCGCGACGTCGGTCACGCCCGAGCAGTTCCGGACGCAGTACGCCCGCATCGACGAGGGCGACGACCTCTGGCGCGGGCTCTCCGTGCCGACGGGGGCCGCCTACGACTTCGACCCCGCCTCGACGTACGTCGCCGAGCCGCCGTTCTTCGCCGACCTCGGCGACGGGCCGCGCGACCTCGCCGACCTCGCGGACGCCCGGTGCCTCGTCTGGGTCGGCGACTCGATCACGACGGACCACATCTCGCCCGCCGGGTCGATCCGCCAGGACTCCCCGGCCGGCCGCTACCTCGAGGGCCGCGGCGTCGCGGCGCGCGACTTCAACTCGTACGGGTCCCGTCGCGGGAACCACGAGGTGATGATGCGCGGCACGTTCGCGAACATCCGCCTGCGGAACCTCCTCGCCCCCGGCACCGAGGGGCCGTGGACGCGGCACCTCCCGTCGGGGGAGCAGGTCTCGATCTTCGACGCCGCCGAGCGCTACCGCGTCGAGGGCGTCCCGCTCGTCATCCTCGCCGGCAAGGAGTACGGCTCGGGATCGTCGCGCGACTGGGCGGCGAAGGGGCCGAGCCTCCTCGGCGTCCGCGCGGTGATCGCGGAGTCGTACGAGCGGATCCACCGGAGCAACCTCGTCGGCATGGGCATCGTGCCGCTCCAGTTCGCGCCCGGGGACTCGGCCGCCTCGCTCGGGCTCACCGGCGAGGAGGTCTTCGACGTCGCGGGGCTCGCGGGCGTCGAGCCGGGCGGGACGGCGACCGTGACCGCGCGACGCCCCGACGGCACCGCGACGTCGTTCGCGGTCGCCGTGCGGATCGACTCGCCGACCGAGGCGCAGTACGTGCGCCACCGCGGCGTGCTCCCGATGGTGCTCCGCCAGCTCCTCGCCCGCTGAGGCCGGAGATACGGAAGGGGGGGGGGGGCGCCGCGGGGCGCCCCCCCCGCGGGGGGGGGGGGGGGGGGGGGGGCGCCGGCTGGGCGGGGACCCCGCCCCCCCGGCCCCGGGGGG
>JBJTIF010000038.1:0-3366 GCA_046094825.1 Actinomycetota bacterium | reverse complement strand
GCAGGCCCCCCGCCCCGCGTCGTTCCCGCCGGTGGGATACTCCGCAGCGGGGAGGCACGGGATGACCGACGCGCACGTCCTCATCATCGGTGGCGGCGGGACCGGCGGCGCCCTCGCCCACGACCTCACGCAGCGCGGCGTCCGCGTGACCCTCGTCGAGCGCGGCGAGTTCACCTCCGGGACGACCGGACGCCACCACGGGCTCCTCCACTGCGGTGCCCGCTACGCCGTGAAGGACCGCGAATCCGCCGTCGAGTGCATCGAAGAGAACCTGATCCTGCGGCGGATCTGCCCGGGATCGTTCGAGGAGAACGACGGGCTGTTCGTCGCGCTCACCGACGAGGACATGGCGTACTACCCGCTCCTCGTCGAGGGGTGCCGGGAGAGCGGGATCCCGATCGAGGAGCTCACGGGAGCGCAGGCGCTCGAGCTCGAGCCGAACCTGCACCCCGGCGTCCTCGCCGCGATCCGCGTCCCGGACGCCACGATGGACGCGATGCGCATGCCCCTGCGCTTCTTCGCGACCGCGAAGGCGAACGGCGCGTCGCTCCACAACTTCGTCGAGGTCGAGGGCCTCCTCGTCGACGGCGGCGTCGTCTCCGGTGCCCACGTCCGCGACCACGTCACCGGCCGCGAGGGCGACATCCGCGCCGACATCGTCGTGAACGCGACGGGACCCTGGAGCGAGAAGATCGCGCGGATGGCCGGCGTCGACGTGCCGATCCGCCCCTCCCCCGGCGTGATGCTCGCCCTGCGCGGGCGGCTCTGCAACATGGTCGTGAACCGGTGCCACCCCTCCGGCGACGGCGACATCGTCGTGCCGCAGCGCGGCCTGTCGGTCGTCGGCACGAGCTCGTGGGTCGTCGAGGACCCGGACGACCTCGGCGTCCCCGAGGACCACGTGCGCCGGATGTACGAGGAGGGCGCGAAGCTCATCCCGGCGGTCCGCCACGCGAGCGAGCGCACGGCGTGGTCGGCCGCGCGACCGCTGATCGGGTCGCGGGATGAGGCCGACTCCGGTCGCGAGCTCTCGCGGACCTTCAAGACGATCGACCACCGGGCCGAGGACGGCGTCGAGGGCTTCGTGACGATCACCGGGGGCAAGGGCACGACGCTCCGCGGCATGGCCGAGCTCTGCGCCGACGTCGTGACCCGCAAGCTCGGGATCGACGTGCCGTGCCGCACCCGCGAGACGGTCCTGCTTCCCCACACCGACTTCTACGCCGCGTGATGGATGCGACCCGCACCCTCCGCGTCTTCCGCTTCAAGCGGGGGGACGACGCGCCGCGCTACGAGGAGTTCCGCGTCCCCGTCGACGAGCGCACGAGCGTGCTCGAGGCGCTCCGGTGGATCCAGCGCACCGTCGACCCGACGCTCCTGCTCCGCCACTCGTGCTTCCACGCGTCGTGCGGGACGTGCGGGCTCCGCGTGAACGGCGCCGAGGTGCTCGCGTGCGCGACACCGCTCCGCGACCTCGAGGGCACGGTCACCGTCGAGCCGATCGCGAACCTCCCCGTGCTCGCCGACCTCGTCGTCGAGATGGCGACGTTCTTCGGCACGTTCCCGGGAGCGCACCCGATCCTGCGGGCGAGCGAGGCGGTGCCCGCGGCGCGGACCCCCGAGGGGATCAGCGCGTACACGCGGTACGAGAACTGCATCGAGTGCGGGCTCTGCCTGTCGGCCTGCCCGGTCGTCGTGACGGCGGACGGCTACCGCGGACCGGCCGCCCTCGCGTGGGCCGAGCGGCAGGTGGCCGAACCGCGGGGCGACGAGGTCGCCGACCTGCTCGCCTGGGCCGACGACCCCGACGCGGTGTGGCGGTGCCACGCGATCTTCGAGTGCACGCGCGCGTGCCCGGCGGAGGTGTTCCCGGGGCAGTCGATCATGGCGCTGCGGGGTGCGCTCCTCGGCGCCGGGGAGGGCGCGTGAGCGGCGTCCCCGGCGCCGAGGAGCGCGCGGCGACCGGCCCCGTCCTGCGCAAGGGGGCGCCGGGCGCGGGGGCGTGGTTCGACCCGCGCGACCGCGCGCTCGGCCACCGCGCGTTCGTCCTGAACCGCATCACGGGCCTCGGGCTCGTCGTCTACCTCTACCTCCACCTCGCCGTCCTCTCGCTCCTGCTCCGCGGAGAGTCGGCCTGGAACGACTTCGTGCGGCTCGCGATCACGCCCACGTTCCTCGGACTCGACGTCCTGCTCCTCGCCGGGGTCCTCTACCACGGGCTGAACGGCGTCCGCGTCGCGCTCGTCGGCACCGGGATCCTCTCCGACCGGCAGCGCGCGCTCTGGTGGGCCGTCGCGATCATCGCGGCGTTCCTCCTCGCGTGGGGCGGCATCCGGATGTGGGCGGCGTGAGCGTCGTCGAGCGACCGCTCCGCGGTGCGCGTGCGTGGCGGTGGACGACGGGATCCGGCGTCCTCCTCCTCGCCCTCGTGACGGTCCACATGGTGGCCCACCACTTCGTCGTCGACGAGATCGGCGGCCTCCGCGACTACGCGAGCGTCCTCGACTACGTGTCGTCGCCGATCATCATCGCGAGCGAAGCGACGTTCCTCCTCGCCGTCACCGTCCACGCGATGCTCGGACTCCGCGGTGTCCTCTACGACCTCGGGCCGAACGCGCGGGTCCGGCGGCGGATCGACGTCGGGCTCGTCGCGCTCGGCGCGGCGACGGTCGCCTACGGCGCGTACCTCCTCGCGACGCTCGTCTCGCGGGCGGGCTGAGTCGCCGATGGTCGGCATCGTCCTCGTCTCGCACAGCCGCGCCCTCGCCGAGGGTGCAGCGGAACTCGCGCGCCAGATGGGCGGCGCGGAGGTCGCGATCGAACCCGCCGGGGGGCTCGCCGACGGCGCGATCGGCACCGATGCGGTCCGCGTGGCCGAGGCGATCGGTCGCGCGTGGTCCGAGGACGGCGTCCTCGTCCTCATGGACCTCGGGAGCGCGATCCTCTCGGCGGAGATGGCACTCGAGTTCGTCGAGCCGCGACGGCGCGGGCGCGTGCTCCTCGCACCGGCGCCGATCGTCGAGGGCGCGGTCTCCGCGGCGGTCGCCGCCCGCGCGGGCTCCCCGCTCGCGGACGTCGCGGCCGAGGCCGCGGGCGGGCTCGCGGGGAAGCTCGCGCACCTCGGGGGGACGGCACCCGCAGGGACGGGCGAGGCGGCGCGCGCGCCGGAGGGCTCCGCGGCCGACGGCGAGGTCCGCGCGCGGGTCGTCGTCGACATCCCGCACGGGCTCCACGCGCGGCCCGCCGCGCGCAGCGCGCACGAGGAGCGCGGCGGGCCGCGCGTGGAGCCCGGGCGGGGTGTCGACGACGAACCGCGCGCGCCGCCTCGCCCGTCCCAGCGGGTGCCGGCCCCCCGAGGTGGGCGAG
>JBJTIF010000037.1:0-2474 GCA_046094825.1 Actinomycetota bacterium | reverse complement strand
GGACCTTCGAGGCGAGCGCGGACGACGCCCGGTGGGCGCTCCGCCGGGTCTCGGCCGGCGCGACCGACCCCCGCGGCTTCGCGACCCTCGCGATCCTCGACACGGGCGTCGACATCTCCGACGAGAACCTCACCGGTCAGGGGATGCCGGGGTGGTCCGCGGTCGGCCCGGACCCGCCCGCCGACCCGCACGGCCACGGCACCGCCCTCGCGCAGATCGCGGCCGGCAGTGCGACCGACGCCGACCCGGCGGCCGGCATCGCCTCGCGGGGCGTCCTCGTGTTCCCGGTCCAGGTCCTCGATGCGGCGGGCGAGGGCCGGGACAGCGACATCATCCGCGGCATCGTCCGCGCGGTGGACCGCGGCGCAGACGTGATCCTCATGGGCTTCGCCGGCCCCGGCTACAGCGGCGCGCTGCAGTCCGCGATCGACTACGCGTGGACGCGCGGCGCCGTGCTCGTCGCCCCGGCCGGCGACGGCGCGACCACCGCCCCGCTCTTCCCGGCCGGCAACGCGCGCGTCGTCGGTGTCGGCGCGACGACGGGCGTCGATGCCGCCTGGCGGTCGAGCAACCGCGGGCCCGCGGTCTTCGTCGCGGCCCCCGGCCTCGAGGTGCCGGTCGGCGATCGCCGCTCGATGACGGGTACGGCGGCCGCGGCGGCGCTCGTCGCCGGCGGAGCCGGCCTGCTCGCCGCCGAGGACCGCAGCGCCTCGAACGCCATGGTCGTCGGTCGACTCGCGCGCGGCGCGGACGCCGTCGGACCGCGCGCGGAGGTCGGCAACGGTCGCATCGACCTCGCCGCGTCGCTCGCCGATCGCTCCCGCATCGGGGTCGTCCCGAACGGCGTGCTCGGCGGCGAGGGCGGCCCGTACGTCACGACGTATCTCGACGGCGTCGCGCCGCTCGCCGGTTGGGCCCGCGAGCGCGCGGCCTTCCTCGGGGACACCGCGGTGCCCGTCACCCACGACGCGCTCGCGACGCCCGTCCTCGTCTCCTCCTCGTCCACCGCGGCCCCCTCGCTGACGACGACGCTCTGGTTCTGGGGGCTCGCCGCCGACCCGATCGCGGGCGGCGCGGTGCTGCAGCAGCGCTCCTTCCTCCTCGGTTCACTGCTCGACGATCCGCTCGCATCCGATCACGGCACGTTCACGTACGGCTCCGTCTCCCCGCCGGCCCTCCAGTACGGAGTCCTTTCCTAGATGTCGCCGCTCTCCCGCCTCCAGCGCCTGCGCGCACGTCGGACCGGCCGCGCCGCGCTCGCTTCCGTCGCCCTCGCCGCGATCGCCTCGACCGTCGGCCTGCTCGGTGGCTTCTCGTCCTTCGCCGCCGGCGAACCCGCCTCCGTCATCGTCCGCTTCGACGCGGGCACCACGACCGAGCAGCGCGATGCCGCGGTCGCCGCGGTCGGCGGCACGGTCGTCGACGCGATCCCCGCCCTGCGCATGGAGGTCGTCGAGGTGCAGGCGGACGAGCTCTACGGCGCCCTCCTCACCCTCCGCGCCGACGACGTCGTCACGAGCGCCGACCTCGACCGCCCGCGCGAGGCGCAGGCCGCCCCGAACGACCCCGGCTACGACGCCCAGTGGGCGCTCGACCGCATCGGCTGGAACGACATCTACGGGACGCTCGATCTCCAGGGCACGAGCCGCCTCGCCGTCCTCGACACCGGCGTCGACGCGAACGATCCCGACCTCGCCGAGCGCATCGTCGCCGGATGGTCGGCCTTCCCGGGGTCGACCGCGTGGTACGACCCGAACGGCCACGGCACGGCGCTCGCGAGCATCGCCGCGTCGGTCACCGACAACGGTGAGGGCATCGCGGGCGTCGCGTACGGCGGGGTCGAGATCATGCCGGTCCAGGTCCTCGATGGAACCGGTATCGGCCAGGACGCCGACATCATCGAGGGCCTCGTCTGGGCGGTCGACCACGGCGCCGACGTCGCGCTCATGGGCTTCAGCAGCACCGGCTACAGCTCGGCCCTCCAGGCCGCCGTCGAGTACGCGTGGAGCAACGGCGTCGTCGTCGTCGCGGCGGTCGGCAACGACGGCAACGACCTCTCGCACTTCCCGGCCGCGATGGCGAAGGTCGTCGGCGTCTCCGCGACGAACGCGTCGGACGAGCGCTGGTCGGGCAGCAACTTCGGCACGAGCGTCTTCATGGCCGCGCCGGGCACCGGCATCGAGAGCATCCTCGGGCCCGTCACCGGAACCTCGCCCGCTGCGGCGATCGTCGCCGGTGCGGCCGCGCTCCTCCAGGCGGTGGATCCGACCGCGGACCCGGGCATCATCGTCGGTCGCCTCGCGCGGAACGCCGACCCCGTGGGGTCGACCGACGACCTCGGCAACGGCATCCTCGACCTCGCCGCCGCCGTCGCCACCTTCAAGGTGGTGAGTTGCTCCGACTCCGGGTCTGCGACTGCGGCCAGCACCTTCTCCACTGCCGAAGGTGCGGCGAACGTCTCCAAGACCATCAAG
>JBJTIF010000036.1:0-4011 GCA_046094825.1 Actinomycetota bacterium | reverse complement strand
GCGGTACCGGAGCGCCCCCGCGGGGATCGATGCGTCGCTCGCGAGGAGGCGGCCGAGCGCGTCAGCCTTGCCCGCGCCGAGGACGAGGAACACCGCGAGCGCCGCGTCCTCGAGGACCGGCGCGGTGAGCGTGAGCCGGCGGAACCCGCGGTACGGCGCGGTCACCGCGACCGCGCGGTCGCGCGCCGACGCGCTCGGCCGCCTCCTCGCGAGCGACGCATCGATCCCCGCGGGGGCGCTCCGGTACCGCGACGCCGTCGTCGTGGCCGACCGCGTCGCCGTCGGCGGGCGCGGAGACGCGTCGCCCGGCCGCTAGCGGCGGAGCGCGGGCCGGCCGAGACGGAACCGCTCGAGCGGCACCGCCGGCGTCGCGTCCGTCGCGAGGTCGGCGACGAGGTCGCCGAGGAGCGGCGTGAACTTGAACCCGTGACCGCTGCACGGCGAGGCGACGACGATCGGGCCCACCCGATCGAGGACGAAGTCCTCGTCGGGCGTCCGGGTGTAGAGGCACGTGTCGGTCCCGCCGACCGCGTGCGGTGCGAACCGCCGCGCGGCGTGGTCGACCGCACGGGCGCGGCGGATCGGATCCGCGTCGCGCGGATCGCGGTCGGGGTCGACGGTCGGTCCGGCGCCGTGGAGCGCGATCTTGAACGCACCGGGGTCCGTCGGGTCCGGCACCGCGTACGGCGCGGCGCTCCCGTCATCGGCCCAGTCGATCACCGTCGGGAGCGGCGACGGCGTCGTGAGCCGGAGGTACGTCACCTGCTCGAGGGTCGGCGTGAGCGGGACGTCGATGTCGACGGTGCGCAGCAGGGGACCGGCCCACGCGCCCGCCGCGACGACGGCGACGTCCGCGCGGATCGTCGCGTCGGCGGTGCGCACCTCGACGCCGTCGCCCGCGGGCGCGATCGCGAGCGCCGCGGTCGTCTCGCGGACGTCGACCCCGCGCGCCCGCGCGAGCCGGGCCTGGGCGTGCACCGTCCGTTCGGCGAGGCACACGCCGGCGTCCTCCTGTACGAGCGCCCGTTCGCCGGCCGCGAGCCGGAGCGCCGGCCATCGCTCCGCGGTCGCGTCGGCGTCGAGCCACGCGAAGGGTTCGCCGCAGGCCGCGAGGGCATCGGCCGCGAGCCGCGCGCCGGAGCCGATGTCGATGCCGCCGGTCGTCACGAGGAGTTCCTCACCTGCTTCGGCCTCGAGGTCGCGCCACGCGCGGAGCGCGACGCGAGCCATCCGGACGTAGTCCGGGAGGTCGTACGCGAGCCGGAAGATGCGGGTCGGACCACCCGAGCTGCCGTCGGCGTGACCGATCGGCCCGCGCTCGAGGAGGGTGACCGCTCGGCCGCGACCCGCGAGGGCGCGGGCCGCGGCCGTGCCCACCGCTCCGCCCCCGACGATCACGACCTCGGTGCGCTCCATCGCCCCGAGCCTACGGTGCTGGCGGGGGAGCGGCGGGAGCGGGAGACTGTCGCGATGGACGAACCTCGGCACCCCCGCGGCTGGCCGCCGATCACGTACTGGATCCGCGCGACGATCGCGGTCGTCGCGACGGCGCTCCTCGTCCTGGCCGCGGTCGACCTCGCGTCCGTCGCGACGCTCGTCCTCATCGCGCTCGTCCTATCGGTCGGCCTCGACCCGCTCGTCCGGGGGCTCGAGGCCCGCGGCCTGCGTCGGGGGCCCGCCGTCGCGGCGATCGTCCTCGTCGTCGTGCTCGCCGTGGCAGGCTTCGTCGCGACCGTCGTCCCCGCGCTCGTCCACCAGGTCGCCGAGCTCGCCGCCGGCATCCCCAGGTACGCCGACCGGCTCGCCGGGCGCGACGACTGGATCGGCGCCTTCGTCCGGTCGACGGACTTCAGCGCGCAGCTCCAGACCTTCATCCGCGACATCCCGAACGCGGTCGCGGGGTCGTTCGGGACGATCGTCGGGTTCACCGGGCAGGTCGTCGGTGCCGTGTTCAGCACGGTGACCGTCGCGATCCTCACCGTGTACTTCCTCGCCGCGCTCCCGCGCGCCCGCCGGCTCTTCCCTGCGCTCGTCCACCGTCGCGATCGCGTCCGCGCGACGCGGATCCTCGACGAGGCGATCCGCAAGATCGGGCGCTACGTGGTCGGCAACCTCGTGACGTCCCTCGTGTGCGCGATCCTCGCGCTCCTCGCGCTCCTCGCGATCGACGTCCCCTACGCGATCCCGCTCGCGGTGTGGGCCGGCATCGCGGACCTCCTCCCGGTCGTCGGCGCGTACCTCGGGGCGCTGCCCGCGATCGTCGTCGCGTTCTTCGTCTCGCCGACCGACGCGGTGCTCGTCGCGCTCTACTTCGCGCTCTACCAGCAGGTCGAGAACTTCGTGATCCAGCCGCGCGTGATGCGCGATGCCGTCGACCTCTCGCCGGCGGCCGTGATCCTGAGCACGCTCGCGGGGGCGCTCCTCGCCGGGTTCGCCGGTGCGCTCCTCGCCCTGCCGGTCGCGGCGACGATGAAGGTCATCGTGAGCGACGTCTGGCTCGCCGAGCGCATCGCCGAGGTCGAGCGCGAACCGCTCGAGCCCGACGACCCCGCGCGGTGACGCCCCTGCTCGAGGTCGTCGGTCGCACCCTCGCGGTCTACGTCGCGATCGTCGTCGGCCTCCGGATCGTCGGCAAGCGACAGCTCGGGCAGCTCACGGTGCCTGACCTCGTCGTCGTGCTCCTCGTCGCGAACGCCGTGCAGAACGCGATGGTCGGCGCCGACGTCTCCCTCGAGGCGGGGCTCGTGTCCGCTGCGACCCTGCTCGTCGCGAACCTCGTCGTCACGCGCCTCCTCGTCCGCTCGCCCGGCCTGGCCCGGCTCGTCACCTCGCCGCCGACGGTCCTCGTGAAGGACGGCGTCGTCCTCGTCGAGGCGCTCCGCCGGGAGGGGATCGACGAGGACGAGCTCCGGACCGCGCTCCGCGAGCACGGGGTCGAAGACCCCGCGTCCGTCCGCGTCGCCTACCTCGAGCCCGACGGGGCGGTGAGCGTCATCCCGATCGACGCCCGCATCGTGCGGACGCGCCACCGCGTCCGCCGTCAGCGAGACCGCTGACCGCTACGCTTCCGGGATGCCGGAGGAAGCGGTCGGCAAGACCGGGCGGCCCACGCCCTCGAGGAACAAGCCCGAGCGGCCGCGCGACCACCTCGGGCGCCCGCAACCCTGGGGCGCGCCGAACACGCTCGTGCTCGAGCCTTACGACACGCTCGCCCTCGACGAGAACCATCGGCTCGCGATCGCGCACTTCGACGCCGGACGGTTCTTCCCCGCGCACGAGGCGTGGGAGACCGCGTGGAAGCAGGCGCGGGACACCGACGACGCGGAGTTCTTCAAGGGTCTCTCCCAGCTCGGCGCCGGCTACGTCCACCTGCTCCGCGGCAACGCGCACGGCGCGGTGACGCTGCTTCGCCGCGCGATCTCGCGCATCGGGCGCTACCCCGTCGGGCACCGCGGGATCGATACCGCGACCGCGTGCGCCGCGGCGGATGCCGACGCGCACGCGGTCGAGGCGGGACGGCTCGTGCCCGGCGAGGGCGCTCGGCACCGCGCCCCGCGCCTCGGCGTCGGTTGACGCCCGCTGGATCGGGAGGCGCCCCTGCCGCCGGCGGCTCCCGATCCGGCGATGCGAGCTCCCGCGGTCCTCGTGACCGGGTTCGCACCGGTGGCTCAGCTCAGCGGGCGCACCGTCACGACCGCGTCGACGCGGTAGCCGGCCTCGCGGAGGTGGTCCGCTCCGCCGCGGTCGATCGCGAGGACGATGCGCTCGATGACGCACCCGGCTCCCTCGAGCGCCTTCGCGGCGGCGAGGACCTGGTGCCCGGTCGTGCTCACGTCCTCGAGGAGGACGACCCGCGCTCCCTCGGGCGCATGGCCCTCGACCTGGCTCCGCGTCCCGTACGCCTTCGGCTCCTTCCGGACGACGGCGATCGGGAGCCCGGTCTCGAGCGCGACCGCGGCGACGAGGAGGGTCGCGGCCCCCTCGGGCGCCGCGAGGTGGGTGACGTCGCCC
>JBJTIF010000035.1:0-4569 GCA_046094825.1 Actinomycetota bacterium | reverse complement strand
CGGGGACCGTCCCGAGGCGACCGGCCTGGAAGTCCGCGATCGCTTCCATGATCTCGGCCTTCGTGCTCATGACGAACGGTCCGTACTGCACGACCGGCTCGCGGAGCGGCAGCCCGCCGATCACGAAGACCTCGAGGTTCGGGTGGCGACCCTCCTGTTTCACGTCGGCGGCGATGCGCAGGACGTCGCCGTCGAGGAGCACCGCGGTCTGCCCGACGCCGAACGGCTGCGCGGTCGGTCCGACGGTCCCGCGTCCCGCGAGGCCGTGGACGAGCGCGTTGAAGTCCTCGCGCCACGGGATGTCGATGCGCGCGCCGGGCGCGAGCGTGAGGTGCGTGATCGCGAGCGGGGTGTGCGAGATGCCCGGGCCGCGGTGGCCCGCGACCTCGCCGGCGAGGACGCGGAGGATCGCGCCGCCGTCATCGCTCGTCACCATCGCGACGTCCTGTCCCTGGAGGTCCTGGTACTGCGGCGCGATGCGCTTGCGGTCGCGCGGGAGGTTGATCCAGAGCTGGAGCCCGTGGAACAGCCCGCCGGCCTCGACGAGATCGGGCGGCGGCGTCTCGATGTGGAGGATGCCGTCACCGGCCGTCATGTACTGGGTCCCGCCCTCGGCGATCACGCCGCCCCCACCGTTCGAATCCTGGTGCAGGAAGCGGCCGTCCATGAGGTACGTGAACGTCTCGAACCCGCGGTGCGGGTGCCACGGCGTCCCCTTCGGCTCGCCCGGCGAGTACTCCACCTCCCCCATCTGGTCGAGGTGGATGAACGGGTCGGCGTCGGCCGGGTCGATGCCCCAGAACGCGCGGTGGACCGGGAAGCCCTCGCCCTCGAAGCCGCGGGGTGCGTCGATCACGGTCTTCACCCGGCGGACCCGGGGGTCGGCCGGCGCCGCGAGGCGGGGGAGCGTCATCGTGTCAGCGGTGATCGCGGGCATACGGAGAGCGTACCCGTGGCGGAGGATCGGGCATCCGCCGCCGGACCCACGCTATCGTTCGGCGATGGAGATCTCCGGCTCCTCCGCTGCCCTGCACGGTGGGTCAGGCGTGCTCGCGGACCGCGCCCGCACGGGACGGCTCACCGCGGTGCTCCTCACGTTGGGCGGGACCGCGGTGGTGGGGCTCTTCGCGCAGGTCAGCATCCCCCTGCCGTTCACGCCGGTTCCGCTCACCGGGCAGACGCTCGGCGTGTTGCTGATCGGTGCGGCCCTCGGTCCCCGTCGCTCGGCCATCTCTCTCGCCATCTACCTGCTCGCGGGCGCCGTGGGGCTCCCGCTCTACGCGGGGGGAGCCTCGGGGTGGGCCGCGGTCACCGGTCCCACCGGGGGCTACCTCGTCGGCTTCATCGCGGCCGCCGGGGTCGTGGGCGCGATGGCGGCGAGGGGGTTCGACCGCCGGCCGGGCACCACGCTCGCGGCCTACGCGACCGGCTCCGTGATCATCTACCTGTTCGGCGCGACGTGGCTCGCGGTCGCACTCGGCATCGGGGCCGCGGAGGCGTTCGGCCTCGGGGTCGCACCCTTCCTGCTCGGCGACGCGATGAAGGCCCTCATCGCCGCCGGCCTGCTGCCTTCCGCCTGGAGGGTCGTGCGCCGATCCGAGGAACGCGACGCCTGAGGGTCGGTGACGTCGCACGACGGTCACGCACGGAGACGAAGGGCCTCGCGTTGCGCGCCCGCTTCGACCGGTAGATCGACGAACGCTGACGATCACCGCGTGACGGCGAACCAGCGCCCTTCGGGATCCGGGAAGGAGAAGCTCTCCGTGCCGTGGTGGTCGTCGATCTCGGTCGCCTCCACCCCGCGGGCCACGAGCGTCGCGCGCATCCCCGCGAGGTCATCGACGTGGAAGCAGATCGACGGCGTCGCGAGGTCGAGGTTGAACGGGTTGTCGCGCATCATCTCGAGCGGCACGAGTTCGAAGGCGAACGGCTGGTCGGCGAACCCGACCCTGACGATGATGAACGGACCCGCTTCCTTGCGGGCCTTCTCGACCATCCCGACCCGGTCGATCCAGAAGGCGCGGCACGCCTCCGCATCGTTCACGTACAGCACGACGTACCCGACCCGCATGGGTGACCTCCTGACCAGTCGTTGGTAGCGTACGCCAGACGACGAGGTGGCGGGTAGGCGCAGCGTTCGCGAGCACCACCGGACACGGGGGATCCGCTGACGACGCGGAGACGCACGAACCACTCGGATCTGTCGACGGCGACCTTGTGGACAGCGATCGCCGCCGTCGCGACGGGCGCCTGGGGGATCGCGCGCGGTCCGCTTCAGGCGTTCCTGGAATTCGCGATGGCGGCATCGACCCCGATCGCGGCCGGCCGCATATGCGCACTCCTCGCACCACGGAGCAGGAGCGCGCCGTCGCTCGCGGCGTCACTGGCTGCCACCGCGATCGTCATCGTCGACCTCTACCTCCTCCGTGAGGTCGCTCCGATCCCCGGGATGATCGGGGCCGCGATCGGCTACCGGTGGGAGCGACGCCGTTTCGAGCGTGGCGTCGACGCCTCGACCAGCGGCGACGGACCGGGCCCCGAGCGGTCCGGTGGGGTGATCCTGCGTCGGCTGGTGGTCAGCCTCGCCTCTGCGTCGTTCGCGATCTTCTGCTTCGCGAAGGCGAGCTCCATCGGCGCGGCCGACGTCAGCGCGGAGTGGCTGATCCGTGCGTCCATCTCCGGGGCCGTGGCCGCAGGTGCGATGCTCCGCGCGCTCCGCGCGTGGATCGATCTGTCGGTTCGCGAGCGTTGAACCCTCGACCGGCTCAAACGCCGGTCAGTGCATCAGCGAGCGTGACCTGTTCCCGAGGTCGGTCGCGCGACCGGGATCACGATCTCGTTGCGTCGTGCGAACGGGGGCGTGTAGGGCGGGTCGAAGCGAGCCCACTTCGGCGGACCGACCTCTCGCAGCCCGATCCCTTCGAGCCGCTCGCGCAACGTGGACGTCCATCGGGCGACGTTGTGCGCCGTCCAACGACCGGACCATCCCAGCGCGGCGGCCAACTCGACCGGCAGCTGATGCAACGAGACGCGCGGATCGGTCGGCGCCGGGTAGTCCGCCAACGGCCGAGCCCCGGGCAGGACGAACGACACCGTGCGAATACCGGACTCCGTCCCCTCCGTGATGACCGGAGCGGTCATGGAGAGACGCTCTCCTGCGGACTCCTCGATCACCGGTGCGGTCATCGCCATCGAAGTGGAAGACCGGTTCGAGCCCGAGATGTAGCGGAACAGCGGCCCGAACGCCTCGTTCGTCGCCTTCTCGAGCGAACCACGGATGGTGACGGTGGCACGCACGTGGGCGGCGTACTCACGGAGTTCGACACCACCGAAGGTCTCCAGCACCCGGTACCGCTGTTGTTCGGTCATGTCACCCTCCGGGTCGAGGTGGTCGGAGGCCGCTGCCGGCGGCGTCCACTCGCGAGGCGAGGACGCGGAACCTAGCACGCGCCGGTCGAAGCCAAGCACCGGCATACTTCCTCCCCTCATGGATCGGGCCGGCGAACTCGAGGTGATCCGGAAGCGGATCCCGAGGATCGATCCCGCCTTCGCCCCGGCCATCAGGGACCTGGCCCCGTGCACCCTCGGCGTCGACAAGCCCAAGCGCACGCAGTACCAATCGCTCGTCCGCGCCGTCATCGCGCAGCAGGTGAGTCGTGCTGCCGCTCGGACGATCACCGGACGGTTGCAGGAGCGCTGCGGGGGCTCGATCACCCCCGCGAGGGTCGGCGCGCTCTCATCGGAGCAGCTCCGGTCCGTGGGCCTCACGTCGGCCAAGGTGCGCACGATCAGCGAGCTGACGCAGGCCTCGCGCTCCGGGGAGATCGACTTCCGGACGTTCACGAACCGCTCCGATGAGGAGATTGTCCGAGCACTCACCCCGCTCTTCGGGATCGGGCGTTGGACCGTGGAGATGTTCCTGATCTTCCACCTCGGCCGCCTCGACGTCTGGCCGATCGACGATCTCGCGGTGCGCCGCGGGTGGGATCGTCTGCACGGGAACGCCGCAACGATCACGGCATCGGCGCTTCGGCCCCTCGGCGATCCGTTCGCGGGGATGCGGAGCGTCGTCGCCTGGTACTGCTGGCGAGCTTCCTGACCTCTCCGCGCCGTTCGGCGCGGATGAGGTTCCCCGGATGACTCCTAGACGTCGTCCGTCAGGGCGTCCGCGATCCTGCGCAGGAGCGCTTCGCTCTCGGTCCTACGACGTTCTTCGCGTCCCGAACCGACCAGTGCGTAGATGGCGACCCCGAAGACGCCCGCCGCGATGAGCAGGAGCCCCGGCGCGTCGTCGAGCAGTCCGCCCATGGTGAACAGGCACCCGAGAACGACGAGGCCGGAACCGAGGGCACGGAGCAGCGTGGGCATGGTGGCTCCCTTCCGATCGAGGGGTTCGGAGATGCGTCGGGGTGAGTCGGAACCCGCACCGGCACAGTACGGCGAGCATGCACGGGAAGAGGGCCGACCGTGTGCGGATTCCGTGGCGTCGAGCCGTCTTCGAGGAGCAGTGACCCGCGACGATGGTGAGCCCGATCTGTGGGCGAGGGGGGAGTTGAACTTCCGCTCGGA
>JBJTIF010000034.1:0-6262 GCA_046094825.1 Actinomycetota bacterium | reverse complement strand
GTCGGGATGAGGAACGCGACGAGCAGGAGCGCGCCGAGGTCGGCGTAGACCCCGAGGAGCGTCATGAGCGCCCCGGCGAGGATCACGAGCCCGGAGACGAGCACCGCGGCCTTCGGCGACGGCACCCCCTTCGAACCCGCGCAGGCCAGCGCCGCCACGCACCGTTCCCCGGTCCGCCCGTCGCGTGCTGCTACGGTGGGCCTACCCGTTCCCGGCATCCGCCCGGCGGGAAGGAGAGGCATCGGATGAGTCCACGCACCGCGCTCCTCGTGTTCCTCGCAGCGGCGTTCGTGTCGTTCCTGTTCTCGGTCTCGCTCTGGTTCGGCGTCGTCGGCGACGGCGGCCAGGCCGGTCGCGAGGCGGGGTTGTTCGTCGGCATCTGGGTGCCCTCGATCCTCGCGCTCGGCAACCTCGTCTCGCCGCGAGGGAGGGGCTGACCGTGCTGGCCGTGAGCACCGGGCTCGTCTTCGCGGTGGGGGCGCTCGTGAGCGTCTTCGTGATCTGGGCGGCGTTCACGCTCGCCTTCACGCGGTTCAGCGAACTCGCCGATCGCTCGGAGGACACCGAGCGCCGTCGCTGAACCTCCGACCTCCGCGGCGTCAGCGCGCGGAGGTCGGGAGTCCCGCGCGTCGACGCGCGCGTGCTCGGTGAGGTCCGCGAGGGCACGCGAGATCGTCGCGCGCGGCGCGATCGGCGCGTCGAGGCGGCGCGCCTCCGCCGGCAGCGCGCGGAGGTCGGCCTCGAACCGCGCGCGCGCCTCCGGGATCGTCCCCGCCGCGCCGATGCGGCGTCCCCGTCGCATCGCCTCGACGAGGAGCGGGCGCGACCCGTCGGGCGGGGCCTCGTCGCGGAGCCCGAGGACGTCGCCCCCGTCGCCCCGGAACACCTGTTTGCGCCCGGGGAAGCTCTCCTTCTCCGCGGAGAGCTTCACGACGGGGGCGCCGTCGAACTCGACGAGCTTGTAGGCCGAGTCGAGGGTCGGCGCGTCGGCGGAGACCCCGATGCGGGTGCCGACGCCGAACGCGTCGATCGGAGCGCCGTCGGCCACGAGCCGGGCGACGGAGCGTTCGTCGAGCCCGCCGCTCGCGAGGATCCGCACCTGCGGGAGCCCCGCGGCGTCGAGGAGCCCGCGGGCGTCGCGCGCGAGGGAGGCGAGGTCGCCGCTGTCGAGGCGGATGCCGAGATGCTCGCGGAGATCGAGCTCGCGGATCACCGCGATGGCGTTGCGGACCCCCTGGTGGACGTCGTACGTGTCGACGAGGAACGTCGCGTTGCCCGGGCGGTCGATCGCGAACGTCCGGAACGCCTCGAGTTCGGTCGGGAAGGATTCGATGTACGAGTGCGCCATCGTCCCGGCCGCGGTGAGGCCGTAGCGGCGCGCTGCCTCGACGTTGCTCGTCGCGCCGAACCCGACCATCGCGGTGACCCGTGCGACCGCGAGCGCCGCGTCGAGCCCCTGCGTCCGTCGGAGCGCGAAGTCGACGAGGCCGCGGCCGGCCGCCGCGATCACGCAGCGCGCGGCCTTCGCGGCGATCGTCGTCTGGAAGGTGAGGAGGTTCAGGAGCAACGGTTCGACGAGCTGCGCGACGGGCATCGGCGCGGTGAGCTCGAGGAGCGGCTCGTGCGCGAGGACGACACGGCCCTCCGGGACCGCCCACACGTCGCCCTCGAAGCGGAGGTCCGCGAAGGCGCGGAGCACGTCGTCCTCGAACCCGAGTCCCCGCAGGTACGCGAGATCGTCGTCGGTGAACCGGAAGTCGGCGAGGGCGTCGAGCGCGGGTTCGAGGCCCGCGGCGACGAGGAACCCCCGCTCGGGCGGGAGGTTCCGGACGAACAGGCTGAACGTCGCCTCCTCGCGCATGCCGCGGCGCAGGTAGCTCGCCGCCATGTTCAGTTCGTAGAGGTCCGTGAGCAGCGCGCCCGGGGCCATGGCGGGAAGGCTACGGCACGTCGCCGACCCCGCACCCGGCTACGCTCCCGGGATGCGCTTCGAGGACCTCGTCGCGGACGCGCTCGACGCCCTCCCCGCGTGGGTGCTCGAGCGGATGGACAACGTCGAGGTCCTCGTCGAGGACGACCCGCCGCAGGACGAACCCGACCTCCTCGGGCTCTACCACGGCATCCCGCTCGCCGAACGAGACGGCGGCTACGCGTTCGTGCTGCCGGACACGATCACGCTCTTCCGCTCGACGATCGAGGACCGTGCCGGACGCGAGCCTGCGGCGCTGCGGGCCGAGATCGTCCGCACGATCGTCCACGAGGTCGCACACCACTTCGGGATCGACGACGACCGCCTCCACGAGCACGACCCCACCGCGCACGCGGAGCTCCTCGCGATCCGCGCCGCCGCCGCCGCGGTCGGGTCGTGGCGGCTCGAGGGCTGCACGCTCGCGGTGACGCTCGAGCCGTGCGCGATGTGCGCGGGCGCGATCGTCCTCGCGCGCCTCGACCGACTCGTGATCGGCGCGATGGATCCGAAGGCGGGGTTCGCGGGCTCGCTCGGTGATCTCGTCCGTGACCCGCGGCTGAACCACCGCGTCGACGTCGCGACCGGGGTCCTCGGTACGGAGTGCGGCGACGTGCTCCGCGCGTTCTTCCGCGACCGCCGCTGACCGGCCGCGCGCGCCGTGCGACGCGGGGGACCGTTCGACGGCCCGCATCTGTAGACTCCGCCGCGGAGGTGTGCCAGAGCGGACGAATGGGACCGCCTCGAAAGCGGTTAGGGGCCTAAACCGCCCCTCACAGGTTCGAATCCTGTCACCTCCGCCACCGACGGCCGCCCGCGCAGGGCGGCCGTCCGCGCGTCGCGCGTAGAATCCCCCGCGGTGGCCTGCCCGAGCGGCCGAAGGGGCACGCTTGGAAAGCGTGTAGGGGGGCAACTCCCTCCAGGGTTCGAATCCCTGGGCCACCGCCACTAGCGCGCCGCGCGCAGGACCTTCCGGTGGTGCGTGAAGGAATCGGTCACGCGCATCCCGACGCGTTCGTAGACCCCGAGCGCGCCGGTCCGCGAGTCCGTCGAGAGCCCGACCGTCGCGTACCCGCGGTCGCGCGCGACGCGGAACGCGCGCGCGAGCATCGCGCTCCCGATGCCGACACCCTGCCGATCGACGCGGACCGCGACCTGCTGGATCCAGAACTCGCCGGGCAGGATCGTCGTGGCCACCCCGACGGGGCCGCTCGCGTCCTCGGCGACGACGGTCGCGGTCGGATCGAAGTCGTCGCGCGCGTACCACGCGGCCCAGTTCTCGAAGGTGTTCGGCGAACGGCCCGGCCAGTGCGCGAAGGCGTCCTCGATGATCCGGAAGCACGCCTCCGCATCGTCGGGCCAGCGCGCCGCGCGGAGCTCGACGCCGTCGGGCGGCGCGTGGTCGGGGGCCGGCGCGTCGGCCGGCAGGCGCAGGATCCACGCCGTGTAGAAGGGTGCGTAGCCGTGCGCGCGGAGGAGGTCGGCGGCGCCGCCCGCCGCGTCCGCGATCGTCTGACCGACCGCGACGTCGCTCCCGTCGTCCGGCGCCCGCGAGAGCGTCTCGCGCTCGGCCCACCGAAGGAGCGTCGACCCGATCCCGCGCCCGCGGGCACCCGGACGCACGGCCGCATCGACGCGACCGTGCCGCTCGAGCGATGCGACGGCGACCACGACGCCGGACATCGGGTCCTCGACGAGGAGCGCGTCGCGCTCCGGGTCGATCGACGGACGGCTCCAGTCCGCGCGGATGTCCTCGAGCTGGGTGTGGACCTGGCCGAGGTCGTGCTGCTCCGCCTCGGCATGGACGGCGAGGACGCGTTCGTCGTCGCCGGGCCGGTCGGCGCCGCGGAGCACCCACGGTGTCCGCCCGCCGATCGGCATCCACCCGGGGCAGATCGAGGGGCCGACGACGGGGCCGTGCGCGGGTGGTGGCACCTCCGCGAGCGACCGTCGGATGTCGTCGAAGTCCCCCCACGCGCGGAACGGCGTCCCGTCCTCCTCGCAGATCGTGACGAGCGCGTCCTTCGCGAACGTGACGTCCGCGTGCATCGCGCCCCACCGGTCGGAGATGCCGTTGCCGATGAACACGGCGGTCCGCGCGTCGGCGCGGCCACCTTCGACGGCCCGCATCTTGCACGTGCCGCAGCCGTCACACGTCGGGTTCGCGTTCGGGTGGACGATGCGCCAGCGCCCGTCGTCCCCCGCGGTCAGGGCGTTCGTCACCGTCCGGATCGGTCGGATGCCCGCGTGGTCGAGGAGCGGTGCGATGTTGAACCCGAAGCCGTCGGACACGATCGCGACGTCGTGGCCCTCCGCATCCGCCCACGCGACGAAGGACGCGAACGTCGGGTCCATCGGGCAGTGCGCGAGGTTGTGCGCGACCATCTCCTCGAGCGTCCCGCGGAGCATGCCCGCCTCGCGCGCCATCATCGCGCGCAGGCCCCCCCGGTCGCGCAGGAGCTGCTCCTCCATCGCCTGCCAGTCGGCGTCGCTGAAGCGATCGAGGAGGCAGTTCGACGCGTCGTGGAGGCACGCGGTGCCGTCGAAGTCGACGAGGAACGTGAACCGATGTCGTGCGGACATGCCGCAAGGCTACGGACCCGCGGAGCCCGTGTCCGACCCGCTCCGTATACTCGCGACGGTGGTCGTGCTAGGCGGGGAGGTAGCGGTGCCCTGCACCCGCAATCCGCTCCAGCGGGGCTGAATCCCCGCCCGCGGCCCATCGGGTCCGAGGCTGCCGCCGGTACGGGGCGTCGATGGTCGGGTCCCGCGCGACGCCAGCCTGCGAACCCGGTCAGATCCGGAAGGAAGCAGCCGTAAGCGGGTCCTGGCGGGTGCCGCGGGCGTGCCTGGCCGGAGCCACCGGTCGGCCGGCGCGCGGGTCCGGAGGGGTCAACGGCGGGTGCACGGCCACCTCTATGCTTCGTCGTCCGGCGTCAGGGAGCCCGCGTGCCCGAGGAGAAGGTCTACCAGTCCCTCTACCGCAAGTACCGCCCGCAGGGCCCCACCGAGGTCCTCGGGCAGGACCACGTGATCCGCGCCCTCACCGGCGCCGTCCGCGAGGGTCGCCTCGCGCACGCGTTCCTCTTCTGCGGGCCGCGCGGGACCGGGAAGACCTCGACGGCCCGCATCCTCGCGAAGATGGTCAACTGCGAGCAGGGGCCGACCGCCGAGCCCTGCGGCACGTGCAGCCAGTGCGTCGCGATCCGCGAGGGACAGCACCTCGACGTCGTCGAGATCGACGCGGCGTCGCACGGCGGCGTCGATGACGCGCGCGATCTCCGTGAGAAGGCGCCGACGGCACCGGTCCAGGGCCGCGAGAAGGTCTACATCATCGACGAGGCGCAGCGTCTGTCCCGCGAGGCGTTCGACGCGCTCCTGAAGGTCTTCGAGGAACCCCCGCCCGGCGTGCGCTTCGTCCTCGCGACGACCGAACCGCACCGCATGCCCGCGACGATCGTCGGGCGATGCCAGCGGTTCGACTTCCGCCGCATCCCCGTCGAGGAGATCGCCGCGCACCTCGCGCGCGTCGCCGAGCGCGAGGGCCTCACCGTGTCGCCCGACGCCGCGATCGCGATCGCGCGGCAGACCGAGGGGAGCGCGCGCGATGCGCTCTCGCTCCTCGACCAGGCCTCCGTCCTCGGTGGCGGTGCGGTCGACGACGACGTCGTCACGTCGCTCATCGGCGCGGGGCGGTCCGAGGTCCACCACGCGATCGCGGACGCGATCGCGATCGGTGACACCCGCGCGCTCTTCGCGATCGTGCACGGCATCGTCCAGGAGGGCGAGGACATCCGCCACGTCGTCGCGACGACGCTCGCCCACTTCCGCAACCTCCTCCTCGCGAAGACCGCGCCCGAGCAGCACGACCTCCTCGACGTCCCCGACGACGAGGCCGAACGCCTCCGCGCGCAGGCGACGAAGTACTCGGTCGCCGAGATCGGACGCGTGACCGGACTCCTCCTCGAAGCGCAGTCGGACATGCGCTGGACGACCTCGCCGCGGCTCTCGCTCGAACTCGCGCTCGTCCGCGCCGCGGTCCCCGAGGCGGACGCGCAGCCGCAGGCGCTCGCCGCGCGGCTCGAGCGCCTCGAACGGATCGCCGGGGTCGGTGGGGCGGGCGGCGCGGCCGGTCGACCGACGTCCCCGGCCGCCGTGCCCGCTGCGCCCACGCCCCCGGCCGCGCCGCCCGCCGAGGCCCCCGCCGCGCGGCGAGCGCCTGCGGCTGCGCGTCCGCCTCGGGGACCGCGGCGCGGACGAGCGCGAGTTCGAGCGAGAGCCGCGGCGAGGTCGTCC
>JBJTIF010000033.1:0-12456 GCA_046094825.1 Actinomycetota bacterium | reverse complement strand
GGCGCCGGGGGGGTCCGGCCGGCCGGCGCCCCGGCCGCCGGCCCCCGCGACGATGACGACGACGAACGCCGAGGCGGCCACCGCGATGGGGGAGGCCGGGGTCCGGTGCGCGACCGACGTCACCGGGTTCGGGCTCCTCGGGCACCTCCACGGGATGCTCCGGGCGAGCGGCGTCGCCGCGCGGGTCGACGCGGCGGCGGTGCCGATCCTCGAGGGCGCGCTCGCCCTCGCCGGGGACGGCGTCGTCCCCGGCGGCGGCACGCGGAACCTCGCGTACGTGCGCCCGCACCTCGACGCCCCCGACCTCCCCGAGGCGGCGGCGCTCGTCCTCGCCGATCCCCAGACGGCGGGCGGGCTCCTCGTCGCCGCGGAGGACGCAGAGGCGTTCCGCGCCGCGGCGACGCGTCGCGGGGTCCCCGCGCACGCGATCGGCGTCGTCGAGGCCGGGCCCGCCGGTCGCATCGCGGTCGTCGGCCACCCGTAGCGCCCGCGCTGCGATACTGCCCCCGTGCCGGATGATCGACCGATCGGGGTCTTCGATTCCGGGGTGGGCGGACTCACCGTCGTGCGGGCGATCGGAGACCTCCTGCCCGGCGAGCGCATCCGCTACCTCGGCGACACCGCGCGCGCACCGTACGGTCCACGCCCCGTCGAGGAGATCCGCGCGTTCGCGCTCGAGATCGCGGACCACCTCGTGCGCAGCGACGTGAAGATGCTCGTCGTCGCCTGCAACTCCGTCGAGGTCTCCGCGATCGCCGACGTGACCGAGGCGCACGGCGTGCCCGTCGTCGGCGTCATCGCGCCCGGCGTCCGCGCGGCCGCCCGCGCGACGCGCTCGGGCCGCATCGGGCTCATCGGCACCCAGGCGACCGTCGCGAGCGGTGCGTACGACCGCGCGGCCGCCGAGATCGACGGCGCGATCGACCTCGTCGCCGCAGCCTGCCCGGTGTTCGTCGAGCACGTCGAGGCCGGTGACACCGCGAGCCCGGGGCTCCGCGCCGCCGCCGAGACCTATCTCGCGCCGCTCCTCGCGGCCGGGATCGACGCGCTCATCCTCGGGTGCACGCACTACCCGATGCTCGCGCCGCTCCTGCGGGAGGTCGTCGGCCCCGACGTCGTCCTCGTCTCCTCGGCCGACGAAACGGCGCGCGACGTCGCCGCGTCGCTCGACGCGGGCGGGTTCCGCCGCGGCGCCGCGGAGCCGCCCGCCCCCGAGTTCCGCTGCACGGGCGACCCCGCGGGCTTCCGCGCGATCGCCGAGCGCTTCCTCGGTCGCGACGCGGGGTCGTTCGCCCGCGCGGTCCTCGGCGTCGAGGAGATCGCGTGGACCTGACCGTCCTCGGCGCCTGCGGGACGTGGCCCGGCGCGGGTCGCGCGACGAGCGGCTACCTCGTCCGCCACGGCGGCCACGCGCTCTGGGTCGACGCCGGCACCGGCACGTTCGCCGAGCTCCAGCGCCACATCGCCCTCGCCGACGTCGACGCGATCCTCGTGACGCACGAGCACCTCGACCACATCGCCGACCTCTTCGCGGTCGCGTACGCGATCGCGTACGGCGGACTCGCGCCGGAGGGGTTCGCCGTGCACCTGCCGCCGGGCGTCCTCGAGCGGCTCTCCGGCGCCTTCGGCGAGGGGACGCGCGAGCGGTTCCGGACGTCCTTCGACGTCCGCACCGTCGAGCCGGGGACATCGACGATCGGTCCGTTCGCCGTCGAAGCCGTACCGATGCCGCACGCGGGCCTCGCGGCGTACGGCTACCGCATCGCCGCCGGAGGTGCGATGCTCGCGTACACGGGCGACACGGGGCCGGGTGACGGCGCGGTCGCGCGCCTCGGTGCGGGGGCGGATCTCCTGCTCGCGGAGGCCGCGCTCCTCGCGACCGACCCGGCGCCCGGCCTCGATCTCCACCTCACCGCGGCGCAGGCCGCGGAGGGCGCGGCGGTCGGTGGCGCGGCGCGGCTCGTGCTCACGCACATCCGACCCGACCGCGACCCGGCGACGTCGGTGCGCGAGGCGCAGGCGTTCTACGACGGCCCGATCGAGGTCGCGGAGGAAGGGATGACGATGGAGGTGCACGCGTGAGCAGACCGGACGGACGCGCGACCGACGCCCTGCGGCCGGTCGCCGCGGAGCTCGGGTTCCAGGAGTGGGCCGAGGGGTCGCTCCTGTTCACCCAGGGGAAGACGCGGGTGCTCGTCGCGGCCTCGGTCGAGGAGGAGGCCCCCCGCTGGCTCCGCGGGACGGGGAAGGGATGGGTGACCGCGGAGTACTCGATGCTCCCGCGCGCGACGACGGAGCGATCGGGCCGCGAGGTGAACCGCGGACGGCCGGGGGGTCGCACGCAGGAGATCCAGCGCCTCATCGGACGCTCGCTCCGCTCGGTCGTCGACCTCACGCGGCTCGGCGATCGCACGATCACGATCGACTGCGACGTCCTGCAGGCCGACGCGGGGACGCGGTGCGCGTCGATCACCGCCGGCTACGTCGCCCTCGCCCTCGCCCTCCGCACGCTCCAGGCGACCGGCGCGGTGCCGGCGGACATCCTCGGGGACTCCGTCGCCGCGGTGAGCGTCGGCATCGTCGGCGGGACCCCGGTCCTCGACCTCTCGTACGACGAGGACGCCGGCGCGGAGGTCGACTGCAACGTCGTCATGACCGGCGCCGGTCGGCTCGTCGAGGTGCAGGGGACGGCGGAGGGTGCGCCGTTCTCCCGCGCGCAGCTCGACGAGCTCCTCGATCTCGCCGGCGCCGGCATCGCCGAACTCGGTCGCATCCAGGCCGAGCTCCTCGCCCGCTGAGCCCCGACGTGCCGATCCCGCCCGAGGTCGCGATCGCGACGCGCAACGCCCACAAGGTGGGGGAGATCCGCGCGATCTGCGCGTCGTGGCCGACGGTCTGGCGTACCGCGGACGAACGGTGGCCCGACGTCGAGGAGACGGGACGCACGTACCTCGACAACGCCCGCTTGAAGGCGCACGCGGTCGCGACGGCGACCGGGATCCCGGCGCTCGCGGACGACTCCGGCATCGAGGTCGACGCCCTCGGCGGAGCGCCGGGACCCCGGTCGGCGCGCTACGCCGGGGACGATGCCTCGGACGCGGAGAACCTCGCGGCGCTCCTCGACGCGGTGCGCGGCGTGCCCGGCCTCGGACGCGGCGCCCGGTACCGCTGCGTCGTCGTCCTCGCGTTCCCGGACGGGACGGAGCTCTCGACCGAGGGCGTCTGCGAGGGCGGCTTCGGGTACGACCCGGCGTTCGTGCCGGCCGGGTGGGAGGTCACGCTCGCCGAGCTCGCACCGGGGGAGAAGGACCGGATCTCGCACCGGGGCCGCGCCCTGCGCGCGCTCCGCGCGCTCCTCGAGACCGACTGACCCCGCGGCTAGGCTGCTCGGATGGAGCCCCCCGAGTTCGGAACGGGTGGCGGCGTGGTCCGACGCCTCGCGGCGTGGTTCCGCACCGCGGGACCCGCCCGACAGGCGTCGTTCGTCCTCGTCGGCTACCTCGCGGTCTCCGTCGCGATCTACGCCGCGCCGATCCTCACCGAGCTCGGGAGCCGCTACGTGGGCATCGGGAAGGGGGACGCGAAGCTCTACGTCTGGTCGCTCGCGTGGCTCCCGTGGGCCCTCACGCACGGCGGGTCGATCCTCGAGACGACGCGGGTGTTCGCCCCCCAGGGGGCCGATCTCACGTGGGTCACGACGCTCCCCGCCCCCGCGCTCGCGCTGTGGCCGATCACCGCGGCGTTCTCGCCGATCGTCTCGCTGAACGTCCTCCTCCTGCTCGCCCCGGCGCTCGCCGGGTGGGCGACGTTCATCCTCTGCCGCGCGGTGACCGATCGCTTCTGGCCGGCGGTCGCCGGCGGGTACCTCTTCGGGTTCTCGTCGTACATGGTGAACCAGCTCCACGGGCACGCGAACCTCGTGATGATCTGGCCCGTCCCGCTCGCCGCCTACCTCGTCGTCCGCAGGATCCGCGGCACGATCCGTCCGCGGTCCTTCGTCGCCGGACTCGCGGGGTCGCTCCTGTTCCTCTTCGGCTCGTCGACCGAACTCTTCGCGACGGCGACCCTCTTCGGCGTCCTCGCGTTCGCGATCGCCCTCGCGCTCGGTGGCGCCGAACGGGGACGGGTGTTCGCGGCGGGGCTCCTCGTCGCCGCGGGCTACGCGGTCGTCGGTGTGCTCCTCCTGCCGTTCCTGCTCCCGGCGCTCGGTCGCGCCCCCGCGGAGGCGCTCCGCCCGATGGTGCGTGCGTCCGTCGACCTCTTCTCGTTCGCGATCCCGCGCGCGCACACGTTCTTCGGCGGGGAGCGATTCGCCGGGGTCACCGCGCGCTTCACCGCGAGCCTCGTCGAGGACGGCGGGTACCTCGGACCGGCCCTCCTCCTCATGCTCGGCGTCGTCGCCGTCACGTGCTGGCGGCGTCGCGAGGCGTGGGGCCTGCTCGCGTTCATCGCGATCGCCGCGGTCCTGTCGATGGGTCCGGTGCTCCACGTGCTCGGGGAGGAGCGCGGCTACCTCCCGGGGGCCGCCCTCACACGCGTCCCGCTCATCGAGCACGCGACGCCGCAGCGGTTCACCGCGTACATGGCGCTCGCGGTCGCGGTCCTCGCCGCGTGGTGGCTCGCGCGCGGCGTCCGCACCCGGCCGTGGCGCTGGGCGGTCGTCGGCCTCGGGGCGATCTCGATCCTGCCGCTCGTCACGATGCCGCCCTTCCACCGCGAGCAGCGGATCCCCGAGTTCATCGCGAGCGGTGCGTTCGCCGAGGTCCTCGCGCCCGACGAGATCGTCTACGTGATCCCCGCGGCGCAGGGCGACGAGCTCGCGTGGCAGGTCGCCGCCGACCACCGGTTCCGCCTCGCGCAGGGCTACCTCGGTCCGATCCCCGTCCCGTACCGGGGCCTCGGCGGATCGCGGGGCCTCGCGCTCGATCACCCGAGCCGCCGGATGCCCGCGCTCGGCGACCTCGCGCGGTGGTTCGACGTCCACGAGGTCGGCGCGGTGCTCGTCGACGCGCCCGCGCAGCCGCTCTTCCGCGTCGTCCTCGAGGCGATGGGATGGGAGGGCGGACCGGTCCGCGACGTCTGGGTGTACCGACGCGGCCCCGACGCGATCGTCCCCGGGCAGCCGCCGCTCCCGTTCGTCCAGCCGTTCACCGTCGGCGCCGTCGCGCCGCCGCTCGTGCTGCCGACGCTCGACGGCGGGGAGTTCCGCGTCGCCGACGCGCGGGGGCGACCGGTCGTCCTCGTCTTCGTCGCGTCGTGGTGCTTCGAGGGGTGCGCCGACCAGGTCGAGGGGATCCGCGGCGTCCTCGCGGCGGGCACCGACGCCGAGGTCGTCGCGGTGCTCGTGTCCGACGAACCGGCGGCCGCGCGGGCGTTCCTCGATGCCGCGGGGCTCACCCTGCCCGCGGTGCTCGACCCCGACGGCGTCGTCTACCTCGGGACGGGGAGCGCGATCGTGCCGACGACCGTCGTGATCGGGGCGGACGGCGTCGTGCGGAAGGTCCTCGTCGATCCGATCGAGCCGGCCGCCTACCCGCGCGTCATCGGCAACGCCGTCGCCGCCTCGGGCCTCGCGGGCTAGCTGACCTCAGGGGTTCGCGAACTCGCCCTCGGGTTCGACGCCCGCCGTCCCCTGGTTGTCCTGGTTCAGGAACGGCGGCGCGAGGCCGTACGGGCAGTCCTGGCGCAGCGGCAGCAGGAGCGGTTCGAGGTTCGGTTCCTGCGTGAAGTCGAACGCACCGGTGAGGGGGTCAGCGTTCGCATCGCGCTCGGTGAGCGGGGCGACGCCGAAGATCCGCTCGATGAAGGCGAGTACCGACGAGAACTCGTAGGTCTGGTTGTCGATCGCGCCGCCGAGCGGGTTGGCACCCCGCCGTGTCCAGGGCGAGAGGACGAGCGCCGGCACGCGCGGGCCGAGCCCCATGATGTCGTACTGCGGCGGGGGCTGGTGGTCGTAGAACCCGCCGAAGTCGTCCCAGACGATGATGACCGCCGTGGACTCCCAGTACTCGCTCTGCTGGAGGCGGTTCATCATCTCCACGGTCCAGTTCTCACCCGCGCAGACGCTCTGCTCGCGGCGCGGCAGGATCGGGTGCTCGTTGTACGGCGCGGGCGGATTCACCCACGAGACCTCCGCGAGCTCACCCTCGGTGATGTCGTCGAGGAAGCCCTCGCTCGGTACGACGTTCTTCCAGAGGTCGGGGTTGTAACGGATGCGCCGGATCGCCCGCATGATGTCGCCGATCGGGAAGACCGGGTCCGAGTAGAACTTCCACGACACGCCCGCCTCCGAGAGCTCCTCGGGGAGGTTCGGGAGGTTCAGGCAGTCGCGGACGTCCTCGAGGTAGGAGGAGATCTCCCGGAGCGCCTCGGGGCTGTCGTCGACGATCGAGTTCTCGAGGGCGCGGATCCGCTCGAGGTCCTCCTCCTCGAGGTCCATCGGGAAGGCGGGGGTGTAGGCGGTCGGGTCGTCGCAGTAGCGACCGGGCGTCGGCTCGCGCTGCGCCTTGTTGTCCATGATGCCGTACGAGCTCGCGGCGACCGTGTAGAGGTGCTCGGGGAACGTCGGCCCGTACATCGAGGAGAAGAAGGCGTCGGCGAGCACGAACCGGTCGGCGTACTTCCAGTAGTTCGGGATGCCCGCGCGGTCGAACTGCACGTAGCCCGCGAGATCCTTGCCGCCGGTGATCGTGTTGAACCCGTCCATCCGCCCGCCGTCCACGGCGTAGAGCCCGGACCAGAACCCGTGCGTGATCGGCTGGGTCATGATGTCCGGCGCCGGACGCAGCGGCACGGTGGATCCGTCGATGATCTTCCCCGTCGTCGCGCCGTCGGCCCCAGGGTACTTCCCGAAGTAGTGGTCGAACGTGCGGTTCTCCTTGATCACGAAGATCACGTGCTCGATCGGGATCGCCTCGGCGAACGTCGTCGGGCTCGGGTAGTCGGTCGGACGCACGACGGGGGAGCGGTCGCCGAGCTGGAACGACTGGCCGTTGTAGCCCTCGGTGAACGCGCCGCTGTCCGGGTCGGCGAGGTCGCTCCCGCCATCGGAGCAGGCGGCGATGAGGAGCGCGACGGCGAGCGCGATGCATGCGCGGGCGATCGGGGATCGCGGCATGCCCGCTATCCTACGGGCCACCCGGTCGCCGGGAGAGGACCCCCATCGTGCGCAGGCCGTCGTTCCGCATCGTCACCATCGCGATCGTCGCGAGCACGCTCATCGCGGGGCTCGCCGCCGTGCTCGTCGTGCGCCCGCGCGTGCCGATCCTCGGCATCGGACCCGCGTGCGTCCTCGAACCCGCTGACCGCGGGTTCCGCCGCATCGACACGTTGCGCCGCATCGCGCTGTTCGCCGACGGCAGCGCACTGGCCGTCGGATCCCGGTACTCCGGGGCCGTCGGTCAGCCGATCGCGTTCCGCTGGCGCGACGGCGCGTGGCGACCCATGGACGTCCCGAGCGTGAGCGAGAAGGTGACCTCGGGTCTCCACGACGTCGCCGCGTTCGGCGCGGACGCGTGGGCGGTCGGCTCGATCCGGGCGCGGACCCCCCTCGCCGTCCGCTGGGACGGCGAGGGCTGGAGCGACGTCCCGACGGACGGCCTCGCCGAGGACGCGGAGGCCGAGTGGCTCGGCGTCGCGGCGACCCGCGCGGGCGGTGTCCTCGCGGTCGGCAAGATCCTCGACGGCCTCGCGTACCGCACGCTCGTCGGTCGCCTCGACGCCGGTCGCTTCGTCGCCGAGCGCGGCCCGAACGTCGGCGACGGCAACAACGTGTTCGCCGACGTCGATCTCCGCGGCGCATCGGCGTGGGCCGTCGGGTGGACGGTCGGACCGGACGGCGTCTACCGGACGCTCGCCGCGAGGTTCGCGGACGGCGCGTGGGTCGTCGAACCGACCCCCGATCCCGGCGTCGGCGACGACGTCCTGTCCACGGTCGCGGTCGTCGACGCCGACACGGCGTGGGCCGTCGGCTGGAGCCGCGACGGCGAGGGCGAGCCGACCCCGCTCGTGCTGCGGTGGGACGGTGCGCCGTGGCGCGCGGTGCGGCCGCCGGCCGCGGCCGGTCGGCTGCTCGCGGTCGCCGCGACCGGCGGCCGCCTCGTCGTCGCCGGCGACGTGATGGACGACGACCGCCGCCAGGTCGCCCTGGCGTACGCCCGCGTCGACGGCGCGTGGGAGGAGATCCCGACGCCCGACCCGCAGGACCGCTGGTACACCGGGCTCGCGCTCGTCGGCGAGGCCGACGCGCTCGCCGTCGGCCCGCAGGTCGTGGGCGGTCGCTACGGTTCGTTCCTCGCGACCGGCTGCTAGCCCCGCGTCAGTCCGAGGGCGGCGGTGCGGGCGGGCAGGTTCGCCGCGGCAAGACGAGCGGGTCGAGGGGTTCCTGGTCGAAGTCGAACGCCGTCAGCATGTCGTTGGCCTGACCGTCGCGCTCGGTGAGCGACGGGAGGTCGAAGATCGTTTCGATGAGCTTCAGGACCGAGGAGAACTCGAACACCGTGCTGTCGACGTGGCCCGGTCGAGCCCACGGGGAGATCACGATCGCCGGCACGCGCGGCCCGAGGCCGTAGAGGTCCACGTGGGGCGGCGGGACGTGGTCGTAGAAGCCGCCGAAGTCGTCCCACGTGAGCACGATCGCGGTCGAGCCCCAGTACGGGCTCTCCATGAGCGCGTTGATCGTCGCCACGGCCCAGTTCTCGCCCGCGCAGATGCTCGCCGGCGCGTGGTCGGACAGGCCGAAGTCCGGGGTCACCCACGAGACGGCGGGGAGGGTCCCGGCCCGCACGTCCTCGACGAACCGCGTCTCGGGGACGACGTGCGCGTACATGTCGCTGAAGCGCACGTGGCGCACCATCCGCAGCGGCTGCACCCACGGCATGTCGCCGCGGTACGACATCCACGACACGCCCGCGTCCTCGAGGAGGTCGGGCAGGACGCGGACCTCGATGCAGGGCCACCGCGCCTCGAAGAACGGCTTCAGCGCCTCGCCGTCCCCGGCCTCCTCGAGCGCGTACACCGCCTCGGTCGTCGCGGCGTCCTCGATGCCACGCTCGAAGGAAAACGCGGTCTCGAAGGGGTCGTCGCAGAACTCGCGCTGGCCGGTGCCGAACTGCCCCGGTCGCTCGTGGTCGACGAAGCGATCCGACTGCGCCGCGTACGTCCAGAGGTGCTCGATGCCGGTCGGCCCGTACACGCTGCTGAAGAAGCGATCGGCGAGGGTGAACGTCTCCGCGTACGCCCAGTAGTTCGGGATGTCCTCGCGGTGGTACTGCTGGTACGCCTTCTCCGCGAAGCAGTCCATCCCGCCGCCGTTCACCGCGGTCACGCCCTCGGCGAAGCTGTGGCCGACGTCGGGCGCGCGGTCCGCCGATCGTTCGAGCGGGACCGTGCCCCCGTCGCACGTCCTCCCGGTCGTCGCGCCGTCGGCACCGGGGAAGCGCCCGAAGAGGTGATCGAAGGTGCGGTTCTCCTTGATGACGAACACGACGTGGTCGATCTTCTCCCGCGCCGCCGCGATGACCTCCGGGGGGGAGGCGGTCCCGACGATCGGCCCCATCGGCGGTGACGTCCGATCGCCGGTCGGCGTGCCGGTGCGGGGGTCGCCGTCGGGCGCGCACGCGGCGAGCGCCGTCGCGGCGAGGGCGAGGGCGAGGGAGAGGGCGGCGCGGACGCCGCGTCGGACGGGGGAGCGGTCCGGCATCGCACGAGGATACCGGGGGGTGCGAGAGGGGGGAGTCGAACCCCCACGCCCTTGCGGGCACCGGATCCTAAATCCGGCGCGTCTGCCGTTCCGCCACTCCCGCGCAGAGAGGCTACACAGCGGATGATGGGCGCTCGCCGCGGGGCGCGGCGGGAGGGGGGACGCGATGGTCGAGCGGGAGATGGAGACGCCGGGGTCGTCGGACGCACGTGCGGGATCGCCGTCCTGGTCGCGGACCGTCGGCGTGGTCACGCTCGTCGCGGTCGCGTTCGCGGCGGGCACCCTCTGGGGGTCGGGACGCGCGTGGGACCGCGCGACGGCCGCGGCGCCGCGGGTCTACGTGCGCGGGTTCTGCGACGGCGCGTACCGCGGCGCCGCCTACCTCGCGGACGAGATCATCCGCGGACGCTTCCCCGGGCGACCGGTGACGTACGCGGTCATCGGGTACCTCGGCTACGAGTCGGATTCCGTCGACGAGCTCCTCGAGGAACGCGCGTCGTTCCGCGTCTCCGACGTGCGCTTCGCGGCCGAGGAGGCGATCTCGGACTTCGTGCCCGAGCTCACCGCCGGGATCGACTGGCGACGCGTCCCCGGCGTCGAGGTCACGTCGGCGAGGTTCTGGGAGGACGTCGTGTGGCCCGACACCGCTGCGGCGATCTGCGACGTGGGCGCCGGCGTCGGTGTCGGCGCGGAGGGCACGACCTGGGCCGAGCTCCGCGACGCGCGGTGGCAGGGGCCGTAGCGGGGGCACGGGCACGACCGAGAGGAGCACGTGCGAGGCGCTGGCGCGCGCTCCCCGCCGCTGTCATGCTCCAGCCCCATGACGGGTCGCACCGACACGCTCCGCGAGGTCGTCCGCGACCGACGGGCCTTCCGCGCGGTCACCGCCTACGGCCTGTTCGCGATGGCGGAGCAGGGCGCCTGGATCACGATCCTCGTCTACGCGTACGCGGCCGGCGGCGCGGCGGCTGCCGGCCTCGCGGCCGTGGCGCAGGAGATCCCGGCGGCGGTCGCCGCCCCGTTCCTCGCCCTCCTCGGCGATCGCAAGCGGCACATCGCGCTGCCGCTCTCGTACGCCCTCGAGGCGCTCGCGCTCGGCGTGACGGCGCTCGCGCTCTTCCTCGATGCGCCGATCCCCGTCGTCATCGGCTGCGCCGCGATCGCGACGAGCGCGCTTGCGATGGCGCGCCCCGCGCACGCCGCGGTCCTGCCGGCGATCGTCCGGACACCGGAAGCGCTCACCGCGGCCAACGTGGGCTCCGGGCTGCTCGCGAACATCGGGAACTTCTCGGGTCCCGCGGTCGCCGGCATCTGTCTCAGCCTCGCGGGGGCCGACGTCGCGTTCGTCGTGGTCGAGTCCGCCGTCGCGATCGGGGCGTTCCTGAGCCTCGGGCTCGTCGAGCGCGACGACGGCGACGCACGTGGCGCGGGGGATGCCTCGGCCACCGTGTGGCGCGACACGCGGGCGGGGATCGCTCTCCTCCTCGGTGAACCGACGCCGCGCGCCCTCGCGCTCACCGTCGCCGCCTGCTCGGTGATCGTCGGGGCGCTCGAGGTGCTCCTCGTGGCGGCCGCGGTCGAGCTCGTCGGACTCGGCGAGAGCGGCGGTGGGCTCCTGAACGCGCTCCTCGGGCTCGGCGGCGTCGCGGGCGCTGCGTTCTCCGTCTCGCTCATCGGTCGTCGACGCCTCGCGCCGGCGATCGCGGGCGGCAACCTCGCGCTCGGTGCCGCCCTCGGCGCCGCGGCGGGCGTGCCGACGACGCTGACCGTCCCCGCCTTCGTCTTCTTCGCCGGCGCGGGCAACGCCTACACGGCGGTCGCCGCGCAGACCCTCCTGCAGCGCGCGATCCCCGACCGGCTCCGCTCGAGGGGCTTCGGCGCCCTCGAGGGGGTGCTCACGCTCGCGCTCGCCGCGGGGGCGATCCTCGCCTCGACCCTGCTCGCGACCGTCGGCCCCCGGGCCGCGCTCGCGCTCGCGGGCGCGCTCCCGGTCGTCGCACTGCTCATCGGGTTCGCTCGGCTCGTCGAGACGGATCGCGCCGTCGAGGCGCCGGATCCGCTCCGCGTCGCGCTCCTGCGAAGGATCCCGATGTTCGCCCCGCTGCCGCCGCTCGGGCTCGAGGGCGTCGCGCGTTCGCTCGTGCCCACCGAGGTCCCCGCGGGAGGCGAGGTGATCCGCCAGGGGGATGTCGGCGACCGGTTCTACATCCTCGCGGCCGGACGGCTGTCGATCCGCAAGGAGGGCGTCGAGGTCGCGACCTGCGATCCCGGCGGCTACGTCGGCGAGATCGCGCTCCTGCGCGACGTGCCGCGCACGGCGACCGTCATCGCGCTCGAGGACTCCCTGCTCCTCGCCCTCGACCGCGCGCCGTTCCTCGAGGCGGTCACCGGGCACCCGCAGAGCCGCGCGGTCGCCGAGGACGTCGCGGACGCGCGGATCCGCAACGACCCGACCCCTCCGGGGCCTCAGGCCTCGGCGTAGGTCCTGCGCACGTACGCGGAGGCGGCGCTCGCGCCCTTCGCGTCGCAGAGGTCGAGCGACCGCGCGAGCGCCGCCTCCGCCTCATCGGTCGCGCCGGCGGCGCGCCGGACGACGGCGAGATCCATCCACGCGTCCGCCTGCATGAGCACCGCTTCGGTCGTGGCGGCGAGGTCCGTCGCCTCGCGAGCGAGACGAGCCGCCCCGTCGTGGTCGCCGCGCGCGGAGGCGACGCGCGCGGCGAGCCGCCGCCACATCGCCTGGAGGTCGGTGTCGG
>JBJTIF010000032.1:0-10260 GCA_046094825.1 Actinomycetota bacterium | reverse complement strand
TCGTTTCTTGGGCGTCCATGCCGTAAGTTGCCGGGATGGACGCACTTTCTTCGCATTATGCCCGTCTTTTGGGGCTGAACGAATCCTGGCGAGTCGATGCCGTTGACCTTCGGGTCGATGAGCGGCGAGTCGAAATCCGCTTGGCGCACGTTGGTTCGGGGGTTTCCTGCCCGGAATGCGGCCAGTCCTGCGGACTGGCCGATCACGCGGAAGAGCGGCGTTGGCGGCACCTCGACACGATGCAGTTCACGACGGAACTGGTCGCCCGATTGCCTCGGTGCCGCTGCCCGGACCACGGGGTGAAGACCATTGTGCCGCCGTGGGCCGGAAAGCACAGTCGTTTCACCCTGTTCTTTGAAGCCTTCGCCATCGAAGTCCTGCAAGCGTGCCGCACGGTCAAGGCCGCCGCGTCCCTCCTCGGCCTCTCCTGGGACGCTGCCCAGACGATCATGGATCGCGCCGTCGAACGGGGCCTTGAGCGCCGCGAAGCGACGCCCATTCCCCATGTCGGCATCGACGAGAAGAGCTTTGGCAGAGGCCACGATTACATCACCGTTCTCACCGACATCGACGGATCCCGCGTCCTGGACGTCGCCCCCGAGCGAACCCAGGCGGCCGCGGAGGAGGTACTGCAGACGCTGACGGTCGAGCAGCGGCAGCAAGTTGTGGCCGTGGCTGCTGACATGCTCCCTGCCTATGCCAACGCGGTGGCGAGTCAGACCCCAAACGCGGAACTGGTGCACGACAAGTTCCATGTTGCCAAGCATCTGGGAGAGGCGGTCGATCAGGTGCGACGAGCGGAGAACAAGGCCCTTCAGGCCGAAGACGATGACCGACTCAAGGGCACACGGCAGCTGTGGCTCTTCAACAAAGCGAATCTCTCGCCACAACAGCGGCGCCGGTTCGCGGCCATTCGGCAGAACGGCCTGAAAACGGCCCGCGCCTGGGCGATCAAGGAGGAGTTCCGCTGGTTCTGGAGGCATGTCTATCCGATGAGCGCCGAGGAGTTCTTCGACCAGTGGTATGCGTGGGGCGTGCGGTGCCGCCTCCGCCCAGTCATCAAGATCGCCAAGATGCTTAAGCGCCATCTGCCGAACCTGCTCAGCTACTTCCGTCACCGAATCACCAACGCCACCAGCGAGGGCTTCAACAGCGTCATCCAGTCCCTGAAGTATGCGGCTCGGGGCTTCCGATCCTTTCGAAACTACAGAACGCGAATCCTGTTCTTCTGCGGGAAGCTCGACCTCAGACCACGGCTACCCTGCCACTGAAATCCCCGAAGAACCTTTTTTGTGCGCCCGCCGGATTCATCTGCAGCCGATAGGGGCAGGGAGGCCCGATTGAGTTCGGGCCCCCCTCCCTCCGAACCGTGCTGGCGGATCTCCCGCACACGGCTCTCCGGTCGATGGTGTTACCTCGTTGAGGATTGAACGGCCTGCGCTCGGGCTTCTACCAGACTGAACAGCCCGAGTTCGGCAAAGAAGTCGTTGGTCCACCTGATGTTGTCCAGACCACCTCCAGGCCCGTCACGGCCGGAGCGCCTGCGGAGAATGCCCCGCAGCCGACTCCGTACCCAGCGGTCCTGATCGTAGTAGACGTTCCGGTACGTGCTGTGTTTGAAGTACGCAAGCCACCCACGAAGGATGGCGTTCACGTCTGCAATCACACAGTGCAGGCTCTTGCCACTCGTCCGGGGCGTCTTGTTGCGAATTGCGTCCCGTAGCTTCTGAATCGCCTTCTGCCGCGGCCAGTGATCCTGGTCACGGAAGCTGTACCCCAGGAAGTCGAACCGCTCCGTCCGGGCGTCGACGATGCGTGTCTTCGTCGGATGGAGTGCGAGGCCGTTGTCGGCCACCCACTGCCTGACGAGTTCCAGTGCTCGTGCGGCATCTTCCGCCGTCTTGCACAGGATCACGAAGTCGTCGGCGTAACGCACCATCTCGATTCCATGCTGGACCATCAGGTGGTCAAGTGGATCGAGATAGACGTTGCTCCGGAGTGGACTGAGGACCGCCCCTTGCGGGGCTCCTTCCTCGGGTGTCCATTGCTTTGCGTCGTCCAGGATGTCCGCCTTCAGGAAGCTCTCGATCAACCGCAGCACGGGGCCGTCGGCGATCTTTTCTTCCACGCGGTTCATCAGCCGATCGTGCGGGATCGAGTCGAAGTAGCCCTTGAGGTCCGCATCCACAATGTGGACGAAGCCCTGGTCGAGCAACTGCCCCACCCGCCGCAAGGCGTCCTTGCAGCCCCGGCCGGGTCGGAATCCGTAGCTGTGTTCCGCGAAGTCACGCTCGAAGATCGGTTCGATCACGTGCACCACTGCGGCCTGCACGACCCGGTCCCGAACCGTAGGGATTCCCAGCGGTCTGGTCTCGTTCGTACCCGGCTTCGGGATATGCACTCGTCGAATCGCCTGGGGCGTGTACGTGCCGGCCTTCAGCGCGTCGGAGAGATCCCAGAGTACTTCCGGGGTTCGTCTCGCGAACCCTGTGACCGTCTCGTGATCCACCCCCGCAGCGCCTCGCTTCTTCGCCACCTTCTGGAACGCGGCGAACAGATTCCGCTCCGCGAACACCTTGTCATTCAGTCGGAACCATTTCTCTCCTTTCACTCCCTGTACGAGAGCCGTCAACATGCGCACGGTCCAGGCGGTCGGTTCGACCCATCGCCACATGGCGGGGATCTCTTCGGCTTGTTGAGCCAGCGGCACTGTCGCCGATTGGGCTTCCGCTCGTCTGGTCATCTCGCATCCATCTCCCTGGAGCCCTTCGCTCCATCGGCATTACCCGACTTCGACGCTACTACGACTCCTCTGTCTCCTGCCGGGCACCGGACAATAGCCCGGCAGGTCTCATCGCTTCATGTGTCGAACCGTCTGACCATTCCGTCTCCAACCACCCCCCGTCGCCCCGGTGCTTGACTTGGGTTCCACAGCCGGGCTTACCGTCGGTCTCGGCCGCATGGCCGGACCACCCACTAGGCAGGGTTCCGCTCGACGTCATTTGGGCTTCGCCTTGGCCTAGCAGGCTCGCCGCGACGACAGGCCGAATCGAGTTCGTGTTCCTACGGACTAGCCATTCACCTCCCGATGCTCTCCACCCTCCCTCGCGGGAACGCAGTTTCGTTCAGTTACGGAGCCCAAGTCCGGCTCCGACAGGGACTTCCACCCTGCTGGTTCAACACACTCGCGATCGCACTAGGCCCGTTGCTCCGCAACGGGCTGTGGGCAATCGCATCAGCCGCCGGCAGTTCGCCGACCCTTGACAAAAGAGTGTTCACGCGTACACTCTTGCCGCGACGCCTTATACTCTTCGACAGGAGGACTCGCCATGGCCACTATTCCGCAGATTCGCAACAGGCTGCTCGAGGGCTTTTCCGAAAAGCAGGCTGATCTCCTCGCCCATGTCGTGATCGAGGCCCACGACGACCTCGTCAATCAGGCTGACTTCCACGCCCTCACGGGCGTCGTGAAAGACCTCGCCGACGCGCAGAAAGACCTCGCCGAAGCGCAGAAAGACCTCGCCGAAGCGCAGAGGCAGACCGAAAAGCGGGTGGAGGAGCTCACCGAGGCGCAGAAGGAGCTCGCCGAAGCGCAGAATCGCACGGAAGGAACGCTCACCGACGTCGTGAAGACCCAGCAAAAGATGCTGATTCGGCTCGATCGCCTTGATGGTCACATGCTGGAAGACAAGGTCGCGAAGAATCTGCCGGCCTTTCTGGGCCGCGAGTTTCGCAGGTGCCGGGTCTTGGATCGAGCCGATTTTGTCGAGAGCCTCGAGGGAAGGCTGGCCGAAGCGGAACTCGCCGACCTGATGAGGGCCGATGTCATCGCCGTCGCCAAGCGTGCCGAGCAGGTCGTGCACATCGTCGTGGAAGTCTCATGCACGGCCGACGCCGACGACCTCGCCCGCGCGGTGCGTCGAGCGGCGGCACTCGCTTCGGCCGGACACACCGCGATCGGCATCGTGGCCTGCGAGTCGATCTCGCCGCAGACCCTCGCCGCGGCTCGCAATCACGGCCTCCGCGTGCTCACCAACGGCTGGCTCCTCCCGGAAGCGGCCTGACGGGCCTTCGGTGCCGTTCGGCGGATGCCGCCTCCAGCATCTCGGCGAAACTCCCGACGGCTGATCCAGGGGCTCGTCCGCGCGGATCGCCTTGGCTCGCGGCTCGGGCTTCCAAGCAATGACTCGCAGCGGAATCACGCTGTCCCATGAGCGTCAGGACCGCTTCCGCCAGCGCCACATCGAGAACGCACTCCTGGCTAGACCGGTGAGGGCGATGAAGCAGGTGGTGGGTTCGGGAATGGCCAGAAAGGCCGCTCCTCCCTCACGACGACTCTCGACAGAGGCCTATGATAAGAGAGGTTCCGGTTCGCCTCCCCGGCGGATCCCCACCACTTTCATCTGGGTCGGCATGCAGCAGCACCTCATCCTCGTACCCACCGAACTGGAACGCGGCCGCATCGAGCCGGTTGTAACGGCAACGCATGGCCCCCCCCCCCGAATCGAGCTGTGCGGATTCGGCGCCGTGGTGGCGGCGGCTCGGACCGCCAGCCTCATCGCCGAACACCGCCCGCAGGCCGTCGTGCTCGTCGGCATCGCAGGCCGACTCTCCGACCGGCTTCGCATCGGTGAGGCATATGCCTTCGAGCAGGTCGCTTGCCACGGCATCGGCGTCGGCACGGGCGAGGCATTCATGCCGGCCGAGCGCATGGGCTGGCTGCAGTGGCCAGCTGACGGACCCGATTCGGCCGCGCGAGTCGGCGACGTGCTGCCGTGCACGAGTGGCCGTGTTCACGCCACCGCCCCGCAGGCCGGCCTGCTCCTCTCCGCCTGTGCGGCATCGGCGGAGGCCACTGACGTCCGCGCACGGCTGCAGCTTCATCCCGACGCGGTGGCGGAGGACATGGAGGGCTTCGCGGTCGCCGCGGCCTGCCGGCTCGCCGGTGTGCCGCTCGACATCGTCCGTGGCATCTCCAACACGGCCGGCGACCGCGACAGGTCACGCTGGCAGATCGACGCGGCCTGCCGTGCGGCAGGCATGCTGACCGCGATGCTCCTCCGAGGCCTGTCATGACCCGCCGGATCCGCCTCGGCATCTCCACCTGCCCCAACGACACGTTCGCATTCCACGGTCTCTTGACGCGGGCGGTGGACTGGCGGGGGCTCGACTTTCAGGTCGAGTTGCTCGATGTGGAGACGCTCAACGAACGACTCCTCGCCGGCGACTTCGACGTCTGCAAGGTGAGCTTCCATGCGGCCCTTCTGGCGGCCGCCGACGTGGTCGTGCTCCCGAGCGGCTCGGCCCTCGGATTCGGTGTCGGTCCGCTCCTGCTCGCAGCGGAGCCGGGCACGCAGCCGACACACGCCCACCAACTCACTCTCTGCCCCGGCCGGCACACCACCGCGGCCCTGCTCTTCGATCTCTTTCATCCGCGGAGTTCCCGCGTCGAGCATGTCGTCTTTTCCGAGATCATGCCGCGGCTCGAGGCCCGCACGACCAACTTCGGCGTCTGCATACACGAAGGCCGGTTCACGCGGGAAGCCCGCGGCCTCACGCTCGTCGAAGACCTCGGCACCCGCTGGGAAACCGACACCAACTGCCCGCTGCCGCTCGGCGGAATCGTGGCCAGCCGCCGGCTCCCTGCCGAGACAATCACCGCGGTGCAGCAGGTCGTTCACGACTCCCTCACGCTCGCGCGTGCGAATCCCGACGCCGCGCTGCCGACGATGCGGCGGCATGCCCAGGAGTTCGACGACCGCGTGCTCATGCAGCACGTCGATCTCTACGTGAACGATTGGACGCTCGACCTTGGACCGACCGGCAGGCGGGCGCTCGACGCACTCTCCATCCGCGCCGCATCGGTCGGCGTAACGGCCGCACGGCTCGAGGTCTTCGCCGGCTGAACGACTCTGCTCCAGATGACTTACCCGATCGTCGTCACGATCTGGCGGAGCAGTCGCTGGAGCTCGGCGGGCAGGCCCCCGGCACGGATGACGTCGTCAACCTGCCCTCGCAGCGCCTCGACGCACTCGGCCGGCGTCGCGTCATCGGCGAGACCGATCACCGCGTCGAGCGAGACGTGGGAATCACCGGTGAGATACCGGAACAGCTGCGCGATCGAGCCCAGGAGCGGATCACCCGTCCGGGCCGCCGTCTCGTCGAGCAGCGTGCCCGTCACCGCCGAGTTGAGCGACAGCCGCCGCTGCACCTCAGCAGCGGTCGCCGCCCGGAATCCCGGCTCATCTTTGAGTGCCGCGAATCGCTCGGCGTCGATCACGAAGACCACGAGCCGATTCGGCCGTCTCGACAGCACGGTCGCGACGGCAGGCTGACCCCGCCACATCCCGATCTCGCCGAGCACCGTCGGTGCGGCGAGCGTCGCCACCTGCCGCGGCTCCACTCCCGCTTCGGCAGTGTGGAGCACCACGAGTTGCGCCGTCGCCGAGAGCACGACGTACATCTCGCCGACCGTCTGGCCCTGTGTGATAAGTGGCTCGTCGGCGGCCAGATCGATCGTCCGTCGTTCGAGCGGTCGGGCCGCGGACCCCGCCGCATCGAACGCATGGAGCAGGATCGCGCCGATCAGCCGGTCGTCGTTGTCGTGAGGCGCCGCATCCGCATACGCCTGCTCGAGCGCGACCACGTCGGACCGCTCCCTGATCGCCCGCCGCGCGGCAGCACGACGGTCGAGGGCATCCTGCGCCGAATCGACAGCGAACCGGTGCCGCCACTCGTCCCGCTGCCGCTCGAGTTCGGCCGGCACATCGCCCCCCGGAAAGAGAAACTCCGCGGTCTCCGGATCGAGGTGCCGGCCGATGTGGCCCCGCACCGTTTCACCCGCTGCCACGGCCGTGAGCGGAATGATCCGCCGCGCGATCTCCTGCGCCATGCGGCGGACGCGGGCCGACGGCGGCCGCTCGCGGAGCCGACGGTCATAGGCATCACGAAACCGCTCATGGGCGGCAATGTCGCGGGGCACGCGACACAGACCGGTGGCCCCCGCCACCTGGTAGAGAATCGTGCAGATCTGCGATCCCAGCTCGCGGCCCCGGCGACTGTCCGGCGCGAGCCCGCAGATCGCCAGGCCGCGGCGAATCGACTCGGCGAAGGCGGTGGCCACATAGGCGTAGTCGGCCTCGTAGCCGTCGATCACCTGCACACCCCCGGCGGCGCGTGGCCGCACCACTCCGGCGACGTGATGCCGCAGGTTCACGATCCGCAGGATGTCGGCGAAATCTGCCGCCGCCCGCGACCGCACGAACGAGCCCCAGAAGAAATCGCTGGTGCCGAAGATCCGCTCGCCGGCCCGGAAGTGCCCCTCGTTGCGATACGACGTGGTCACGATCGAGCCGACGAGGAGCGTGCGATAGATGCCCCCCCAGGCAAACCCCAACACATCCGGCAGGATCTGGCCACGGTGCACGACGAGATTCCGCAGCGTGCACATCCGCCAGGCCAGGCTCCGGGCCGCGCGACGGCGCACGGCGGCCCATGCCTCGTCGCTCAGGACCGGGAGCGGCGTAATGTCGGCAGCTGGCAGGAAGTCGTCCAGTGTGCCCCGTGGGGAACGGAGCGGCGCATCGGTCGCGGAGGTCATCGGCACGGGCGGGCGTCGTGTACGCTGTGGTGGTCACTGGCATTCGACCAGCGGCATTACGGCATCAGGATTGTCGTGTACGCCCGCGTCGGCGTGCAACGTGCATCGAACCGACAGCGGTGGCAGGCATGCTCTCCAGACTGATCGGCGGCGACCTCGCCGACCTGGCCGAGGATCCACTCGGGGAGTTCTGCCGCCGCTCCAGCCGGGGGGGCGTGGTGCCGCTGCAAATCGCCTTCACGCGGGGGCATCTTGTTTCCGATCCGGCGGTCGTCCGCCACGTGCTCCTCGACAACCTCGCCAACTACGACAAGCACACGCCCGCATTCGACGCCGTTCGCATCGTGCTCGGCAATGGCATGCTCACCAGCGGCGGGGCGTTTTGGAAGCGGCAGCGGCGGATCGCCCAGCCGGCCTTTCACGGCGACAAGGTGCGGCACTTCGCCCCGATCCTGTCGCGGATGGCGGCCGACTGCGCCGCCGACTGGGAGGCCGCCGCCACGGCCGACGACCCAGTCGATGCCGGCACCGACATGATGCGGGTCACGCTCCGGGCCGTGGCCGAAACGCTCTTCGGCGACGACATGGCCGGGGATGCCGACGAGATCAACCGCGTGTTCCCCACGATCCTGGGCTGCCTGGCCTCCCGGGTGTCGTCGCCGATTCGGCCGCCACTGTGGGTGCCGACTGCCACCAACCGCCGGCTGCGGCCTGCGCTCGGCTCGCTCAATGCGACCGTCGAGCGGCTGATCGCCACGAAGCGGCGGCGGCTGGCCGCCGGCGAACAGACGGAGCCGAAGCACCGCGACCTGCTCACGATCCTGATGCTGGCGCGGGACGACGAAACGGGCGAGACGATGAGCGACGCCCAGCTCCGCGACGAAGTGATGACGCTGCTGATCGCCGGCCATGAGACGACGGCCAACGCCCTGGCATGGCTCTGGGTGCTCCTCGACCGGCATCCGGACGAGCAGGAGCGGCTCCGCGCCGAACTCGTCGCGGCGACCGGTGGCCGGCCGCCGATGGTGGACGACCTGCCGCAACTGCCGCGGCTCAAGGCCGTGATCCAGGAGACGCTCCGGCTCTATCCACCGGTCTGGATGTTCGACCGCCGTGCCCTCGGCCCAGATGACCTCGCCGGTACGCCGGTGGCGAAGGGGGATCTCGTGATCTTCTGCCCCTACGCCCTGCACCGGCTGCCGCATCTCTGGAGCGCCCCTGAGACGTTCCGGCCCGAGCGGTTCGAGGCCGGCCGCGAGGAGCAGAAGAACAAGTTCGCCTACCTGCCGTTCAGCGCCGGCCCGCGGATCTGCCTCGGCGCGAGCTTCGCGATGATCGAGTCGCAGATCATCGCGGGCACCCTGCTCTCTCGATTTCGCGTGCGGCTCGCCGATCCCAGCCCGATCATCGCCGAGCCCCGCGTCACGCTCCGCACGTCCCGGCCCGTCGTCCTCCGCTTGGAGCGGGCCCCGCTTGCCCCGACGTGATCCTCTCGCTCATGTGCCGCAGAATGTGCGATAGGCTCCGCAGCCTGCGGGCGGGCCGCCGCGATACCGCTCGTTGTCCTTCGTCTCCACGAATGGGTCGTGAAGCGCGGCCAGCAGCCGGTGGAGCGGGCCAAAGTCGCCCGACTCGGCTGCCGACAGCGACTCTTCCACACGGTGATTCCGCGGAATGACCACCGGGTTTACCTGCCGCATTTGCGCGGCCGCCTCAGCCGGCGTGCCGGGCTGCCGCTCGAGTCGGGCGAGCCAGCCTGCCTGCCACTCACGCAGCCCCGGGGCCGTGGCGTCGCTGGCCGACGCTGCCTGTGACTCGGCCACGTTCGCCAGCCCGGCAAACGTAGCCGTGAAGTCAGCCTGGGCCTCGTGCATCGAGCGGAGCAGCGAGGCAAACAGGTCGCGATCCCCTTCTTCTTCGGTCGCGAGGCCGAGCTTCGCCCGCGCGCCGGCGAGATAGTGGCGGTCGAACCGCTCGGGAAACGTTGCCAGCACGCTGCGGACCGCTTCCAGCGACTCGTCTTCGCCACCACGCACGAGCGGCAGCAGGCTCTCGGCCAGCCTCGCAAGGTTCCAGTGGGCGATGCCTGGCTGGTTGGCGTAGGCGTAGCGGCCCTGCTGATCGATCGAGCTGAACACGGTGGCGGGATCATAGGCGTCGAGAAACGCACACGGCCCGTAGTCGATCGTCTCCCCCGACACGGCCATGTTGTCGGTGTTCATGACGCCATGCACGAACCCCACGAGCATCCAGCAAGCCAGGAGCGCCGCCTGACGCTCGACGACGCCCTGGAAGAACGCCAACGCGGGATCGTCCGCCTCCGCCGCCGTCGGATCGTGTCGCGTGATCGCGTGGTGGAGTAGCGCGGGGAGCAGGCGGTCATCCTCCACGGCCGCCGCGAACTGAAACGTGCCCACCCGGATGTGGCTCGCGGCCACGCGGGTGGGCACGGCACCAGCCAGCGGAGCGTGGCGCAGCACGATCTCACCGGTCGTGGCCACGGCGCGACTGGGGGTGGGGGGGATGCCGAGGGCGTGCATGCCTTCACTCACGATGTATTCCCGCAGCATCGGCCCGATCGCGGCGCGGCCGTCGCCGCCGCGGGAGTAGCGGGTGCGGCCAGCGCCCTTGAGCTGAATGTCGTATCGCTGCCTGTTCGG
>JBJTIF010000031.1:0-11013 GCA_046094825.1 Actinomycetota bacterium | reverse complement strand
CGCAGGAACCCCTCCTTGTCCGCGTCGAGGATCGCGACGAGCGACACCTCGGGCAGGTCGAGGCCCTCGCGGAGGAGGTTGATGCCGACGAGGACGTCGAACTCCCCGAGCCGGAGGTCGCGGAGGATCTCGATCCGCTGGCTCGTCGCGACGTCGGCGTGGAGGTACCGGACGCGGATCCCCATCTCGAGGAGGTAGTCCGTGAGGTCCTCCGCCATCTTCTTCGTGAGCGTCGTGACGAGCGTGCGGGCACCCGCCTCGGTCCTCCGCCGGATCTCCTCGATGAGGTCGTCGACCTGCCCGCGGGTGGGTCGGATCTGGACCTCGGGATCGATGAGGCCGGTCGGTCGGACGATCTGCTCGGCGATGCGGGCGCTCACCTCGAGCTCGTGGTCGCCCGGGGTCGCGGACATGTAGACGACCTGGCCGACGCGCTCGGCGAACTCCTCGAACCGCAGGGGGCGGTTGTCCATCGCCGACGGGAGCCGGAAGCCGAAGTCGACGAGCGTCTGCTTGCGGCTGCGGTCGCCCTCGTACATCCCGCGGATCTGCGGGACGGTCACGTGCGATTCGTCGAGGACGCAGAGCCAGTCGTCCGGGAAGTAGTCGAGGAGCGTGTACGGCGCCTCCCCCGCCGAGCGGCCGTCGATGTGCCGCGAGTAGTTCTCGATCCCGGAGCAGAACCCCATCTCGCGGAGCATCTCGAGGTCGTAGTTCGTGCGCATCCGCAGACGCTCGGACTCGAGGATCTTGCCCTGGCGCTCGAAGATCGCGAGCTGCTCGGCGAGCTCCGCCTCGATGCCCGCGATCGCCCCCCGCAGGCGTTCGTCCGATGCGACGTAGTGCGTCGCCGGGTAGACGGTCACCTCCTCGAGTTCGGCGAACACCTCGCCGGTCAGGGGATCGAACCGGGTCACGCGCTCGACGTCGTCGCCCCACCACTCGACGCGGAGGCCGGTCTCCTCGTACGCGGGGAAGACCTCGAGGGTGTCGCCCTGGACGCGGAACGTCCCCCGCGTCGCCGCGACCTGGTTCCGCTGGTACTGGATGTCGACGAGCCGCTCGATCGCGAGGTCCCGATCCAGGGCGACGCCGCGGTGGAGCCGCAGGATCTGCCCGAGGTACTCGTCGGGCGACCCGAGACCGTAGATCGCGGAGACGCTCGCGACGATGAGGACGTCGCGCCGCGTGAGGAGCGCGGCCGTCGCGGAGTGCCGGAGGCGCTCGATCTCGTCGTTGATCGACGAGTCCTTCTCGATGTACGTGTCGGTCTGCGGGACGTACGCCTCGGGCTGGTAGTAGTCGTAGTACGAGACGAAGTACTCGACGGCGTTCTCGGGGAAGAACTCGCGGAACTCGTTCGCCAGCTGCGCGGCGAGCGACTTGTTCGGGGCCATGACGAGCGTCGGCCGCTGGAGCCGCTCGACGACCTGGGCGATCGTGAACGTCTTGCCGGTCCCCGTCGCGCCGAGGAGCGTGAGGTGGCGCTCCCCCGCCGACAGTCCCTCGACGAGGCTCTCCACCGCCGCCGGCTGGTCACCCGCCGGAGCGAACTCCGCGTGGATCCGGAAGGGGGGCATGCGGCGATTCTAGGGCGCGGCCCCGACGCGGCCCCTCGGCCTCAGAGGCGACCGGCATCGAGGATGCGCTGGAGGAAGCGCTGCGTGCGCTCCTCGCGCGGCGCGGTGAAGAGCTCGCCGGGCGGAGCGATCTCGAGGATCCGGCCCCCGTCGAGGAACCCGACGCGGTCCGCGATGTCGCGGGCGAACCCCATCTCGTGGGTCGCGATCACCATCGTCATGCCGCCTTCGGCGAGCTCGCGGATCACCGCGAGGACCTCGGCGACGAGCTCGGGGTCGAGGGCGCTCGTGACCTCGTCGAGGAGGAGCACCTCGGGATCCATCGCGAGCGCCCGGACGATGGCCGCGCGTTGCTGCTGGCCCCCGGAGAGCCGGTCGGGGAACTCGTCGCGCTTGCCGAGGAGCCCGAACCGATCGAGGAGCGCCTCGCCGCGCTCTCGCGCCACCGCGGGGTCGAGGCCGAGCGCCTTCTCGGGCGCGAGGGTGACGTTGCGGAGCACCGACATGTGCGGGAAGAGGTTGTACGCCTGGAACACGATCCCCATGCGTCGACGGATCGCATCCGCGTCGGCGCCGGGCGCCGTGATCTCATCGTCGTGGATCCAGATCCGACCCTCGTCGACCGGTTCGAGGAGGTCGACGCAGCGCAGGAGCGTGGACTTCCCGGACCCGGAGGCGCCGATGAGGCACACGACCTCGTGGTCGGCCACCGCGAGGTCGATACCGTCGAGGACGCGCAGGTCGCCGAAGGACTTCCGGACGCCCTCGATGCGGAGCGCCCCGCTCACAGGACCGCACCCGCCTCGCGTCGCCGCTGATCGCGGGCGACGAGCCAGTCGACGAAGCGCGCCTGCGGGATCGTGATGAGGACGAACACGACCGCGAGCGCGACGTAGGGCGTGAAGTTGAACAGGCTCTGCTGGAGGATCGTCGCCTGCCGCAGGGCCTCGATCACCCCGAGGAACGCGACGAGGGCGGTGTCCTTCTGGAGTCCGATGAAGTCGTTCAGGAGCGGGGGGAGGATGCGCCGGACGGCCTGCGGGAGGACGACGTAGCGCGTCGCCTGCCACCGCCGGAGCCCGAGCGACCGCGCGGCCGCGAGCTGGCTCGGGTGGATCGACTGGATGCCCGCTCGGTAGACCTCCGAGACGTACGCGGCGTAGACGAGGCTCAGGGCGACGATGGCCCAGAAGAAGTCGGAGTTCGGCAGGCCCCGAAGTGCGAGCGCCGGCATGCCGTAGCCGAGGAGCGCGATCACGAGGATCGTCGGGACGCCCCGGAAGAAGTCCGTGTACGCGGCCGCGAGGATGCGCAGCGGCGTGAACACGGGTCCCGGCAGGCTCCGCAGCAGGGCGATGCCGAGGCCGAGGACGAGGACGACCGCCTCCGCGATGAGGAACATCGCGACGTTGCGGCCGAACTTCTCGACGATCTTCGGGAGCGCATCGGCGAACACGGGACCGTCGAAGAACTGCGCACGGACGCCGTTCGGCGCCGACCATCCGGGCGAGTTCACGATGAGGAGCCCGAGCACGCCGAAGAAGACGACGGTGCTCACGACGGCGAGCCGCACCCCCCGGCCCCCCGACGGACGGAGGATCCGGGAGCCGCGCCCCTCGTTCATCGCGTCGGGACGGGACCCCGGGTCACGAGAACGTCGGGACGCTCGTGTCGACCTCGAGCCACTCGGTCTTCAGGGCGTCGAGCGTGCCGGACGCGCGGAGCTCCTCGATCGCGAGGTCGACGCACCCACGGACGGGGTTGCCCATCTCGAAGGCGAGTCCGAACTGCTCCTGCGCGCCGCCGATGCTCGGGAACTGCCCGACCACGACGTCGGCGTAGCCGTAGAAGGCGGTCGGGAAGTCGACGACGACACCGTCGAGCTGTCCGTTCTTCAGGTCCTTGATCGCGGTGTCGAGGTCGTCGTAGACCCCCGGTTCCACCGTGGGCTGCACGAGCTCCTCGATCGCCTGGAGGCTCGTCGAACCGACCGCGGCACCGAGCTTCAGATCCCGGAGGTCGGCGAGCGTCGTCGCCCCGATCGCGGGCGAGCCCTCGTTCGCGATGAGGGCCTGGTTCACGTCGAAGTACCCGGCGCTGAAGTCCACCGCCTGGGCGCGCTTCTCGGTGATCGAGATCTGCTGCATGGCGAAGTCGAAGTCCTTCGCGCCCGGCGCGAACGACTTGTTGAACGGGATGCCGATCCAGGTCACCTGATCCGCCGCGAGCCCGAGCTGCTCGGCGAGGGCGTACGCGAAGGCGGACTCGTAGCCGACCCCGCTGTACGGGTCGCCCGTGAAGCCGCTCACCTCCCACTCCGCGCCCTGCGGCGTGGCATCCCCGCCGTACCAGGGGCTGTACGCGGGGTTCCCGGTCGCGATCGTGAGCGTGTCCGCGGCGAAGAGCGAGCTGACGTTGGCCTCGAGGCACTCCGCGGCGGTCTGCGGGCCGCCGTCCGTCGTCGCCGTCGGGCTCGCGACGTCGCCGCCGGTGTCGCCTCCGGGGGCGCACGCGGTCGCGGCGAGCAGGAGCGCCGTCATCGCAGCCAGCAGGGCCTTCCGCATCGGTGGTTCCTCCCTCGGGGATCACGCCGGATGTGCCACGGCGGACCGCGCCCGCCGGAGCGGCGAGCCTAGCACGGGCCTCGCGGACGCTCGGGAGCCCGCTGGGCAGGGGCCGTTCGCCCGTGCGTCAGGGCTCGAGCGGACGACGGCCGGCGAACCCGGAATCGCGGGGGTGCCACCACGCGACCGACGGCTCCGGCTCGCGCCAGCAGAGGTAGACCGGCTCGCCGTCGCGCACGGCCGGCAGGTCGAGGAGTCCGGGGTCGGCGTCCCGGAGGAGCACCCCGCGCTCCGCGAGCTCGCGCAGGAGCGCGGCGACGACCTCCTGCGCGTCCCGGTAGGCGGGGCCGGGGTCGTGTCCCCCGCCGTCGGTCGCGACGCGATCGCGGAGCACCGCTGCCTCCGCGAGCATCGTCGCCCGCGCCTCGCGGTACGCGGGCAGGCGATGGCGGACGTCGTCGACGACGGCGTTCGCCTCCGCGACGGTGAACGTCGGCTCCGGCGTCACGACGAGGAGAGGCCGAGGAGCGGGGGCAGCTCCGTGAGCGCGCGGATGCGCGTCGCCGGGACCTCGGGGTGTCGGTCGCGCCGGTCGATGAGGACGGGGAGCATCCCGAGCGCGCTCGCGGGCGCCATGTCGAACTCGGGACTGTCTCCGACGTAGGCGGACGCCGCGGCCTCGACGCCGAGCCGGTCGAGCGCGAGGTGGAAGATCGCCGGGTCGGGCTTCTCGAGACCCTCGAGGCCGGAGATGACCCGCGTCTCGAAGAACGCGGTGAGCCCGAGCGCCTCGAGGAGCCCCACGAGCCAGTCCTCGAAGTTCGAGATGAGCCCGAGACGGATACCACCGTCGCGGAGCGCCTCGAGGGTCGGCAGCACGTCTTCGAACAGCACGTAGTTCGCGTGGTCGGTGAACGTCGCGTACAGGCGCTCGACGAGGTCGCGGTCGGCGGCGACGCCGAGCTCGTCGAGCAGGACCGCGTACACGTCCCCCCAGAATCGCCGCGACGACGCCGCGCTCGTCGTCCAGAGATCGCCGGCGGCGGCCGCGGCCGAGAAGGCCTCCGCCATGAGGTGGATCCGATCGTGCACCGCGTCGGGGTCCACATCGTGCCCCGCGTCCCGGAGCGTCGACGCGAGGAGATCCGGGAACGTCGGGTGCGCGTGGAGGAGGGTTTCCCCCGCGTCGAAGAACACCGTGCGGACCGTCATGGCCCCGAGGATACGGGCGGGCGGCCCGCGCGCCGCGCGAGCTCGACCCACAGGGCGTCGACCTGCGCCGTGAGCGCCGCCCGCGGGCCGGCGTTGTCGACGACGAGGTCGGCCGCCGCGAGCCGGTCCGCTTCGCTCGCCTGCGCCGCGATGCGCGCGCGCGCGGCCTCGACCGTCATCCCCCGCGAGGCGACGAGCCGCTCGACGCGGACCTCCTCGGGTGCCGCGACGACGACGAGCGGCGCGAACCCGGCGGCCGCGCCCGTCTCGATGAGCAGCGGCGCGACGAAGACGACGATCGCGTCCGCCGGCGCCGTCGCGACGGCGTCCCCGAGGAGCCGACGCACCTCGGGGTGGACGATCGCCTCGAGGTCGGCCCGGGCGACGGGATCGGCGAACACGAGCGCGGCGAGCGCGGCGCGGTCGACCGTCCCGTCGGGCGCGACGACCCCGGGGAACCGTTCGGCGACGCGTTCGGCGCCCGCGGTTCCCGGTGCGATCGCGTCGCGGGCGAGGTCGTCGGCGTCGACGACGACGGCGCCGCGCTCGGCGAGCAGCGCGGCGACCGTCGACTTTCCGCTCCCGATGCCGCCCGTCAGGCCGACGAGCAGCACGGGGCTACTCGCGTCCCTCGCGGCGCTTCAGGTCCTCGAGGATCGCGTCGATGCTCTCGCTGCCGTCGCCGCTCTCGGCCGCGGGGATCTCCGCGGCGACGTCCGCCGCGGGCTCCGCCTCCTCGACCACCTCGCGCTTGGGGACGGTGAGCTGACCGCCGACCTGGCGCATCGAGAGGCTCACGCGTCGACGCGGGACGTCGACCTCGATCACCTTCACACGCACCTGCTGGCCGACGGCGAGGACGGCCTCCGGGCTCTCGACGTGCTCGTCGGAGAGTTCGGAGATGTGGACGAGCCCCTCGATCCCGGACGCGACGCGGACGAACGCCCCGAAGGGCACGAGCTTCGTCACCTGACCGTCGATGATCTCGCCGGCCTGGGAGGTGCGCTCGAACTCCTTCCAGGGGTCCTCCTGGGTCGCCTTGAGCGAGAGCGAGACGCGCTCGCGGTCGTGGTCGACGTTCAGGACCTCCACCTCGACCTCCTGGCCCACCTGAACGACCTCGCTCGGGTGGTCGACGTGCCTCCACGACAGCTCCGAGACGTGGACGAGCCCGTCGACGCCGCCGAGATCGACGAACGCGCCGAAGTTCACGATCGAGCTCACGACGCCCTTGCGCCGCTCGCCCTCCTTCAGCGATTCGAGGAACTTCTTGCGGCCCTCGCTCTGGGATTCCTCGAGGAAGGCACGGCGGGAGAGGACGACGTTGTTGCGGTTGCGGTCGAGCTCGATGATCTTCGCCTCGAGCTCGGTGCCCACGAACGGCTGGAGGTCGCGCACCCGACGGAGGTCGACGAGCGACGCGGGGAGGAACCCGCGGAGACCGATGTCGACGATGAGCCCGCCCTTCACGACCTCGATGACGGGTCCCTTGATCGTCGTCCCGGACTGCATGACCTCCTCGATGCGACCCCACGCGCGCTCGTACTGCGCGCGCTTCTTCGAGAGGATCAGCCGGCCCTCCTTGTCCTCCTTCTGGAGGACGAGCGCCTCGATCTCGTCGCCGAGCTGCACGACGGCGTTCGGATCGACGTCGTGGCGGATCGAGAGTTCCTTCGTCGGGATGACGCCCTCGGACTTGTAGCCGATGTCGAGGAGGACCTCGTCGCGGTCGATCTTCACGACCTTGCCGGCGACGAGGTCGCCGTCCTTGAAGTCGCGCAGGGAGGCTTCGATCGCCTCGCGGAGTTGCTCGGGTGTGAGGTCGGGCAGCTGCCCGGCCGTGGTGGTGGTGCTCTCGATGGGGACCAGCTCCTTCCGCACGCAGCGCGCACCGGATCGGCCCTTGGGAGTTGCCGGGGTGCCGTGCGCCGCGCGGAGCCGGGATGCTAGCCGCGCTGCGGAAACGCCGTCAACGGAGGCGGGCGATCAGTGGCCCGCCGGGGCCGCGGCAGCCCAGTTCGGCCCCCAGCCGAGATCGGCCCGCAGGGGGACCTCGAGGTCGCCCGCGGCCTCCATCTCGCGACGGACGATCGCCCCCGCGTCCTCGACCTCGGCCTCGGGGACCTCGAAGACCAGCTCGTCGTGCACGGTGAGGAGCATCCGGCAGCGCGAGCCCTCGAGGGCCCGGGCGACGCGGAGCATGCCGAGCTTGAACACGTCCGCGGCGCCGCCCTGGATCGGGGCGTTCAGCGCCATCCGCCGGCCGAGGTCGCGGACCCGCGGGTTCGAGGCCCGGAGTTCGGGGATGTAGCGGCGGCGGCCGAGCATCGTCTCGGTGTACCCGTCCGCGGTCGCACGCGCGACCTGCGCGTCGAGGTACTCCCGGATCCGCGGGAACGAGGCGAAGTACGCGTCCATGATCTCCTGCGCCTCGTCGGGCGCGATCCCGAGGCGCGTCGCGAGGCCGTAGGCGTTCATCCCGTAGGCGAGGCCGTAGTTCACCATCTTCGCGCGACCGCGGAGCCCCGGATCGATCTGCGACTCGGGGAGGCCGAAGACCCGTGCGGCGGTCGCGGTGTGGATGTCCGCGTCGGAGGCGAACGCGACGCGGAGCCCCTCGTCGCCGGAGAGGTGCGCGAGGATCCGGAGCTCGATCTGCGAGTAGTCCGCGCAGAGGAGGACGCTGCCGGCGGCGCCCGGCACGAACGCGGCGCGGATCCGACGTCCGAGGTCGCTGCGCACCGGGATGTTCTGGAGGTTCGGGTCCGACGACGAGATACGCCCCGTCGCGGCACCGGTCTGGTTGAACGTCGTGTGCACGCGCCCGTCGCGTGGGTCGACCTGGCGCGGCAGCGCCTCGAGGTACGTCGAGTGGAGCTTGTCGAGCTCGCGCCACCCGAGGATCGCCTCGACGATCGGGTGCTGACCGCGGAGCTTCTCGAGGACGCTCGCGTCGGTGGAGAGCTGGCCCTTCGGTGTCTTCTTCCCCGGGGACAGGCCGAGCCGGTCGTAGAGGATCGCCCGGAGCTGCGGCGGCGAGTTCAGGTTGAACTCCTCCCCCGCGTGGCGGTAGGCGTCGGCCCGATGGCCCTCCATCTGCGTGCGGACCTCATCGGCCATCGCCGCGAGCGCCGGGACATCGAGCGCGATGCCCTCGACCTCCATCGCCGCGAGGACGGAGGCGAGCGGGATCTCGACGTCGACGAGCAGGTCGCCGAGGCCCGCGGCGGCGATCCGTTCCTCGAGCACGGGGACGAGGAGCGCGGTCGCGGCGGCCTCGGCCGCCGGGCGTCGCCACGGTTCCGCGAAGAGCTCGCCCTCCGACGCGGCCGAGGCCGCGGCGACCGGGTCGACCCCGAGGTACGTCTCGGCGAGCGACCCGTCGTCGTAGCGGCCGCTCGCCGGGTCGACGAGGTAGGCCGCGAGCATCGTGTCGAACGCGACGCCGGCGACGCGGACCCCGAGCCGCCGCGCGACGACATCGAGCCCCTTCGCGTCGTGCGTGCGCTTCGCGCGCCCCGCGTCCGCGAGGAGGTCGCCGATCGCGCCGAAGGACGCGGTCTCCGCGGCGACGCCCACGCCCTCGGCGGGCCCCGCGGCGACGGCGACGAGGGTGCCGCGCGCATCGACGTCGGCGACGAGCGCGGCGCCGGCTCCGGCTCCGATGATCTCCGCGACCTCCTCGAGCGTCCCGCGCCGGAGGGCGACCGAGGCCGTGGGCGATGTCGCCGCGGCCGCTCCGCCCGCGACGTCGCGGAGCCGCTCGTAGAGGCTCCGGAACTCGAGCGACGTGAAGAGGCGCTGCACCTCCGCGGCGTCCCACGCACCGATCCGGCAGTCCTCGGGCGAGACGGGGAGGTCGAGGTCGGTCTCGAGGCGGACGAGGTCCTTGTTGCGGACGATGTCCTCCGCGGCGGCATCCACGGCGTCCCGGAGCTTGCCCGCGAGCTCGTCACGGTGGGCGAGGAGATCCTCGACCGAACCGTACTCGCGGACGAGTTTCGCCGCGGTCTTCTCCCCCACCCCGGGGACGCCGGGGATGTTGTCCGACGGGTCTCCCTTCAGGGCCACGAAGTCGCGGTAGCGCGCCGGCGGGATCCCGTACTTCTCCTCGACGGCCGCCGCATCGAACCGGACGATGTCGGAGATGCCCTTGCGGTTGAACATCACGGTGATGCCCGGGCGGACGAGCTGGAAGAAGTCGCGGTCCGCGGTCACGATCGTGACGTCGATCCCCTCGGCCGCCGCGCGGGTGGCGAGCGTCGCGATCGCGTCGTCCGCCTCATGGCCCTCGACCCCCACGACCGGGACGGCGAGGGTCGCGAGGACCTCCTCGATGAGCCCCAGCTGCTGGCGGAACTCGTCCGGGGTCTCCGGACGGCCCGCCTTGTACTCGGCGTAGCGCTCGAGCCGGACGGTCGGGGCCGACACATCGAACGCGACGGCGAGGAGGTCGGGCCGCTCGTCGGCGAGGAGCTTGATGAGCATCGAGGTGAAGCCGTACACGGCGTTCGTGATCTGGCCCGTCGAGGTCGCGAGGGTCGTCGGGAGCGCGTAGAACGCCCGGTACGACAGGCTGTGGCCGTCGAGGAGGAACAGGCGCCGCGTCACGGCGGGATGCTAGCCGCGGGGCCTGACCGCCGGGCACGGACCGGACCGGCGACCAGCCTGGCAGAATCCCTACCTGTCCGGTAGGGTTTCGGACGTCGGATCGGCAGCGCGGCGGACCTCGTGGCCGCCTCGGAGCAGGGAGCGGCAGTGGGAGCGACGTTCATCATCGGCCTCCGCGAGGGCATCGAAGCCGCGCTCATCGTCTCGATCCTCCTCGCGTACCTCCGCAAGCTCGAGCGCCCCGACGGCGCGCGGCTCGTCTGGGCCGGCGCCTTCGGTGCCCTCGGCCTGAGCGCGCTCGTCGGCACCGGGGTCTTCGTCGCCGGCGCCTCCTTCGAGGGCCGGGCCGAGCAGCTCTTCGAGGGCGCCGCCACGTTCGCCGCCGTGAGCGTGCTCACCTGGATGATCTTCTGGATGCGGCGTCAGTCCTCCTCGATCCGCGCCGAGCTCCACGAGAAGGTGGACGGGGCGCTCCGCGCCGGCGGGTTCGCGCTCGCCGCGATCGCGTTCTTCGCCGTCCTCCGCGAGGGCATCGAGACCGCGCTCTTCCTCTACGCGGCGGCATCGGGCACGGCCGCGGAGCGGGGCGCGGTCGCCGCGCAGCTCGTCGGCGCCCTCCTCGGGATCCTCACCGCCGTCGTCCTCGGCGTCCTCATCTTCCGTGGCGGGATCCGGCTCGACCTCCGGCGCTTCTTCCGCGTCACGGGTCTCGCGCTCGTCGCGATCGCCGCAGGGCTCCTCGCCTACTCGCTCCACGAGTTCCAGGAGGCCGGACTGCTGCCGGTGCTCGAGGGGCTCGCCTTCGACCTCTCCGCGACCCTCCCCGACGATGCGGGGATCGGCGCGGTGCTCCGCGGCGTCGTCGGGTACCACGCGACGCCCTCGGTGCTCGAGGTGCTCGCCTGGGCGACGTACCTCGTCGCCGTCGGCGGCACGTTCCTGCGCCCCGCGCGGGTCCCGGCGCCCGCGCCCGTCGCCTGAGCGCCGCTCCGCGAGCGACGCCGCGTTGACAGGTCCGACCCCCGCGGGTAGCGTTCGCGCGTCGG
>JBJTIF010000030.1:0-3986 GCA_046094825.1 Actinomycetota bacterium | reverse complement strand
GCCTCCGGCCGCCGCCGCCCGTTCGCTGCCCGGGACGTGGGAGCTACGACGCCGCGGGGCAGGTCGGCGCGTCGATCGTGACCGTCGATCCCGGCCACTCGCCGGGGAGCACGCACATCTCGACGAAGCGCACGCCGTCCGCGTCGCCGTCCTCGTCGAACGTGATCTCGAACCGCGCGTCGTAGGGGGTGACGACGTCCACGCCGTCCTCCTCCCCGCCGCTCGTGGGGAGCAGGAACCCCCACGCGGTCCCGTCGGCGCTCCATCCCACCTGGAGGGCTCCGTCGAATCCGCGCCGCAGTTGGTACGCCGCCCACCCGAGCGACAGCTGCGCCGCCGCGTCGCTCGCGTCGGCCGCGTCGAACGCCTCGATCATCGCGGTCCACGCCATCTGCTGACTGAGCGCGAACGCGCCGAACGGCGACACGACGAGGTAGCCGTCCGGCACACCGTCGATCTCGCAGCCGTCACCGACGAGGAACACGGTGGTGAGGTCGGTCGAGGAGGTCGTCGCCGGGCATCCCGAGAGGTCGGCCGTGAGCGGCCTCGCTCCGAGGTACGCCGGACCGCCGGCGATGGTCGGACTCCCCGCGGGCTCCTCGGTGCCGCCGCAGGCGGTCGCCACGAGCACGAGGGGGACGATGAGGAGGAGCAGGCGTCGGATCGCGGTGGTCTTCATGGCCTCACGGTAGGTCTGGGCCGCAGGGCTCCCCACGGCTGGAGGTCCCTCCGCGCGGGGGACCTAGGTGCCGTCGGAGACACCCCACCGGAAGCCGTACGCGGCGAGCGCGTCGATGAGCTCGCGGGTCGAGGCGGCGTCCCGCACCCCCGCCGCGCCGTCCACGACCTCGAGCGCGTCGGCGAGGAGTTCGCTCCCCGCCGCATCCCCGACGTGGAACGCGAGGGTGCCGATGCCCGCCATCCGCGCTGCGAGGACCTGGAGCGCGGCCATGAGGACGCGGTTGCCGCCGAACGCGCCGCAGCCCCAGTACCCGGTGTGGGTCACGGACGGGGCGGAATCGTCGGCGAGCGAGGCGCCTTCGGCGGCGGCCGCGGCGAACGCGGTGTACGCGGTCGCGAGGATCCCTTCGATCTGCTCGCCGGTGTACGGACCGACGCCGTAACCGGGTGCGGCCATCGCGATGAGGTTCGTGATCGTCGGCGGCTGGATGGGTGTCGTCGCACGTCGCACGACCTCGGCGGAAGCGCGCGCGAACTCGTTGCCGTAGAGGCCCCCGGGGCGCCCCGACGTGGCGTCGGGGTCCGTCGCGATGCGGCAGCGGCGCTCGGCCCCGGTGACGAGGACCGGGGTCGGCCGTGCACCGTCCATCGTGCGGGCGACGGCTCGCTCGGCATCGAGCGCTTCCTTCAACGCACCGAGGACGGGGTGCTCGGCGACCTGGAGCTCGTCCTGCGCGAGGAGCGGCGAACCGTACGCGACGAACAGGTGCGGATCGGAGAAGTTCACGTGCCACTCGACCGCCGAGCCGCCGACGGGGACGTAGTCGTAGAACCCGGGACGCTCGACGATCGTCGTGGCGTCCGCCGTCCCCGGCGTCGCCGGCAGGGCCAGCGCCGACCAGCGGGAGTACCCGAGGGTGCCGACGTGGACGGCGCCGGGCGGACACGAGATCGCGGCCACGACCTCCTTGTTCGGGTGTCGCCACACGGGCGGGTGCGAATCCATGAGGAGCGCGGCGTCGAACGAGCGGCGGTCGAGGGGTTGGGGGACGGTGGGCATCGGGACCTCCTTGCAGGGCAGCACCGTACGGAGGGCCGCTGACATCGTCCGGACGGAGGATGTCGCGCGGCGTGTCAGACCCCCGTGCGAGGGTCCATCCATGGACACGACGACGAACCACCGCACGACCGCCGAGAAGGCGGTCATCTGGCCCGACGGGTGCATGGACTCCGCGCACTCGTGGTTGGCCCTGTTCGACCAGGTCCGCCGCAACCAGTGGCACCGCTACACCCGCAAGCAGTTCCGGGCCGAGATGGCGCACCGGGCGGGGGTCTGGTCGGGGGCCGAGCTCGACCTCACGACGTGCGACATGGAGACGTTCTTCCGTCGCCTCGAGGACGCGGGCGTCCTCCGAATCGTCGCCGGCATCGAGGAGGCGTCGCTCGATGGGTAAGCCGAGGCGCTGTCCCGAGTGCGGATCCGACCGCATCGTGCGGATCGTCTACGGATTCCCCGCGCCCGAGGTGGGGGAAGCCGAAGAACGGGGCGAACTCCTCATCGGTGGCTGCATGGTCGGACCGGGTTCACCCCGGTGGGGCTGCGGCGCATGCCGCTGGGAGCCCGCCTACGACGAGAGCGCCGATCCGACCCTCGCTCCGTAGCGGTTGACCGTGGCGGCGGCACGCCGCCATGCTCCCGGGATGACGAGCCGGCTGCCGTCCTCGACCGAACTCGTCGACCTCCACATCCACGTCGGCGGCGCGGTCGCACCGCACATCCTGTGGGAGATCGCCCAGGACCACGGGTTCAAGCTGCCCGTGAAGGACTACTGGGAGTTCTGCGACCTCATCACCGCGGATCCCGACCGCGTGAAGTCGCTCGACGACTACGTCGCGATCATGCACGAGTGGACCGAGCGCATCCAGTCCTCCCCCGCCGCGATCGAGCTCTCCGTCTACGAGATCATGGGGAAGGAGTACCGGAGTTCGCACGTCTCGCAGATCGAGCTCCGCTTCAACCCGATGAAGCGCAATCTCGGCGGCGAACGTGACCTCGACCACATCATCGCCGCGGCGATCCGCGGGATGGAGCGCGCGAGCCTCGCGTACGGGATCCGCGCCGGCCTCATCTTCTGCCTCGCGCGGGAGTTCGACTACGAGCTGAACGAGATCCTCGCGCGGAAGGCCGAGCGCTACGCGGGTCGCGGCGTCGTCGGCATCGACCTCGCGGGACCCGAGCAGCACACACGCGAGCTCGGCGACGAGGTCGACGCGTACGCCGAGCTCTTCGAGCGTGCGCGTCGCGCCGGGCTCGGCACGACGATCCACACGGGCGAGACCGCGCACACCGGCGCGGAGGGCGTGATCGCGGTCGTCGAACGCCTGCGGCCCGACCGCATCGGTCACGGCGTCGCCGCGGCAGCGAGCGAGGAGGCGATGCGCAAGCTCGTCGAGCGCGACGTCGTCCTCGAACTCTGCCCGACCTCGAACCTCCGGACGCACGCCGTCGAGGACCTCGAGGGGTTCGGCGCGGTCATCGACCGCTTCCGCGACGCGGGCGTCCGCTACACGATCAACACCGACGGCCCGTACCTCCTCGGCACGACGCTCCGGGAGGAGTTCGACCTGCTCCTGCGTCACGGCGTCGTGAGCGCGGCCGAGCTTCGGTCCTCGCTCGAGACCGCCCGGGCGGCCTCGTTCATCCGCGACTGACCGCGCTGCTAGCCTCGCCTCCCCGGCTCGCGCCGGGCCCCGCGACACCACAGCCCGCGACACCACAGGAGGGACGCATGGCGACCACCCGCAGGGCCAGCACCGTCTGGCAGGGGAGCCTCATGGAGGGCTCCGGGAAGACGACCTTCGAGTCGAGCGGACTCGGCACGTACGACGTGTCCTGGCCCGCGCGCTCCGAGGAGCCGAACGGCACGACGAGCCCCGAGGAGCTCCTCGCCGCGGCCCACGCCTCGTGCTTCTCGATGGCGCTCAGCAACGGCCTCGCGAAGGCGGGTACCCCCCCGACGAAGCTCGAGACGAGCGTCGACGTGGACTTCGTGCCCGGCACGGGCATCACCGAGATCCGCATCGCGACGAAGGGCGACGTGCCCGGGCTCGACGCCGACGGCTTCGCGGCCGCCGCGGAGACCGCGAAGACGAACTGCCCGGTCTCGAAGGCGCTCTCGGCCGTTCCGATCGTGCTCACGGTCGGCTAGGCACGGATCCGGTTAGCGGATCGTTGGGATCTCGTGCTCCCGGGGCCGGCGCCTTGCGGCGCCGGCCCCGGCCGTGAGAACCTCCCGACCGTGAAC
>JBJTIF010000029.1:0-7821 GCA_046094825.1 Actinomycetota bacterium | reverse complement strand
GGGCGAAGGACGACGACCGGTCGTCGGTCCTCGGCGACGGCCTCGACCGCCGAGACGGCCGCCTCGAGGCGGCCGTCTCGGCGGTCGAGGCCGTCGCCGAGGACCGACGACCGGTCGTCGTCCTTCGCCCGGGACGTCCGTCCTTCACGATCCGCCGCGAGGGCGAGGCGTTCCGGGTCATCGGTCGGGGCGTCGAGCGCTGGGTCATGGACACCGATCTCGAGGATCCGGAGTCCGTCCGCATCCTCCAGCGCCGACTCGTCCGCGAGGGCGTCGAACGCGAACTCGCGGCCGCGGGCGCCCGGCGCGGCGATGAGGTGCGGATCGCCGAGGAGGCGTTCGAGTTCCTCCCCGAGGGGTCCGAGGGCTCCCCGTAGGATGGCGCCCGTGGGACGACGCCTCGGGGTGATGGGTGGCACCTTCGATCCGATCCACTACGGCCACCTGCTCACCGCCGAGGAGGCCGCCGTGCAGTTCGGGCTCGACTCCGTCGTGTTCGTGCCGACCGGCCGTCCCTGGATGAAGGCCGAGCGCGCGGTGTCGCCGGCGGAGGACCGCTACCTCATGACCGTCATCGCGACGGCGAGCAACCCCCGGTTCTCCGTCTCCCGCGTCGAGATCGATCGCGAGGGGCCGACGTACACCGTCGACACGCTGCGTCGGATCGCCGATGCGAACCGGGACGCCGAGCTCTTCTTCGTGACCGGCGCGGACGCGATGACGGAGATCTTCCACTGGAAGGATCCGGAGGAGGTCCTCGGGCTCGCGCACTTCATCGCGGCGACCCGCCCGGGCTACGACCTCGCGCGGTTCCTCGAGGAGGCCCCGACCCGCCATCCGAACGTGCGCGTCATGAACATCCCCGCGCTCGCGATCTCGTCGACCGACATCCGCGAGCGGGTCCGCGACGGTCGGCCGATCCGCTACCTCGTCCCCGAGGGCGTGAAGAGCTACGTGGAGAAGGCGGGCCTCTACCGGTGAGCCGCGCCGCCCGGCAGGAGAGCCGCGCCGATGCGCTCGCCGCGGCCTCCGCGGCGCTCGACAAGCAGGCGCGCGACGTCGCGATCCTCGACGTCCACGGCCTCCTCGTCATCACGGACTACTTCGTCCTCGCGACGGGCACGAGCGACCGCCAGGTGCGGACGATCGTCGATGCGATCGAGGACGCCCTCAGGAAGCGCGGGCGCCGCCCGGTCCGCCGCGAGGGGGAGACGGAGAACCGCTGGGTCCTCCTCGACTTCGCGGACTTCGTCGTCCACGTCTTCGCGCCGGACGAACGCGACTTCTACGACCTCGAGCGGCTGTGGGGCGACGCACCCCGCGTGCCGGTCGAGGAGACCGCGTCCTCGACCGGCTAGGTACACTCCCATCCGCAGGGGCCCATAGCTCAGTTGGTAGAGCGCTTGGCTGGCAGCCAAGAGGTCAGGGGTTCGAATCCCCTTGGGTCCACCACCACGGCCCGCCGCTCAGGCCGGCCAACGGGCGTCGATCTCGCCGACGCGGAACCGCACGAGGTCCTCGACGACGTCGTCGGACACCGGATGCTCCGGCGTGAAGCGGATCGTCCCCTTCGAGGTCGAGAACGCCGTGAGCCGTGGCGCGAACCGCTCGAGCTGCGCGGACATCCCGTAGAGCGCGCAGTGGTGGGTCGCGCTCGCGTAGCCGACGAGCGGATGCCCGCGGAGCTTGAAGCCGGGCATGCCGTACGAGATGCCCTCCGTCGCCTCGGGCACGAGCCCGGCGATGAAGGTCCGCAGGCGCTGGAGCGCCTGCCGACGGTCGTCGGGCAGCCCGGCGAGGTAGGCGTCGACGGCGGCGGATCCCTCCACGCGCGGAGGGTACCGGGGGGACCATCGGGCCGACGGCCGGGGGACCTTCCCCCGGGGAGGGACGGCCCGCCATGCGGCAGAGTGGGGCCATGGAGACCGACCGGATCCTCGACCTCACCGACCTCGCGACCGCCGCCGGACCGTTCCTCTCGGTCCGGCTCACGACCGAACCCGCCGTCGAGAACGCCGGGCCGCGGTCGCACCTCCGCTGGCAGGGCCTGCGACAGGAGCTCCTCGCCGACGGCGTCCCCGACGACCTCCTCGCGCTCGTCGATCCGTTCGTCGTCGACGCCCACCGATGGGGCCGCGTCCTCCACGTCGTCGTGACGGGCGAGGGCGGGGTCTTCGTCGAGCACCTCGACCGGCAGGACGGATCCGACGAGCGGGAGGCCCGCTACGAGTGGCTCCCGTGGACGATCCCGGTGCTCGCCGCCCGGCAACGGCGCGTGCCGCACCTCGTGGTCCTCACCGACCGGCGCGGCGCCGACCTCGTCGTCGTCCGTCGCGACGGCGTGGAGCTCGACGCGGAGGTCACGGCCTCGGAGGAGCCGATCCCGCGCGTCGCACAGAGCGACTGGCACGCGTGGGCGGAACACCGCTACCAGCGGCGCGCGGAGAACTCCTGGGAGCGCAACGCCGGCGAGGTCGCGACCGAGGTCGTCCGGCTCGCGCGGTGGGCGCAGCCGCGCGTGATCTTCGTCGCGGGCGACGTCCGCGCGGTGCAGTTCCTGCGTGACGATCTCCCGAGCGATCTCGCCGCACTCGTCCGCGTCGTCGACGGGCAGCGCCTGCGTCCCCGCGGCAACGGCGGCGTGACCGGCGACGTCACGGAGGTCCTCGACGCCGACCACGACGACGAACTCGCCGCGCTCCTCGCGCGCTTCGCCGAGGAGTCCGGGCAGCGCGACCGCGCCGTCGCGGGATTCGACCAGACGATCGCGGCGCTCGCCGCGGGCCAGGTCGAGACCCTCCTCATCGCGGAGGACCCGGGGGACGAGGCGGAGGCGTGGTTCGACGCGGACCCGGCGCACCTCGCGGTGAGCGAGGCCGCCGCTGCGGCGCTCGGGTGGTCGGGGCTCCGGCCGGGCCGGCGCCGCGAGGCCGTCGTCCGCGCCGCGATCGGCACCGGCGCCGAGGTGCGCGTGATCCCCCGCGGCGCCGGCCCGGCCGAGGACGTCGGTGCGCTCCTGCGCTGGCGCTGAGGCGACCGCTCCCCGCGAACGCGCCGCGCCCGCACGCGCACGGGACGGGGGAACCCGCCGGGTACGATTCCCGCCCCATGCAGCCCCGTCGTTACGACCCGTCGGAGATCGAGCCGAAGTGGGTGCGGATCTGGGAGGAGGAGGGCCGTTCGCGGGCCTCCGAGGACCCGGACGACCCGCGCCCGCGCTTCTACGCGCTCGACATGTTCCCGTACCCCTCCGGCGACCTCCACATGGGCCACGCCGAGGCGTTCTCGGGCGGCGACACGGTGGCGCGGTTCCAGGCGATGCGCGGCCACAACGTCCTCCACCCGATCGGGTGGGACGCGTTCGGGCTGCCGGCGGAGAATGCGGCGATCAAGCGCGGCATCCACCCGAAGGAGTGGACGTACGCGAACATCGACCAGCAGGCCGCGTCGTTCAAGCGCTTCGGGATGTCGTTCGACTGGTCCCGGCGACTCCACACCTGCGACCCCGAGTACTACCGGTGGACGCAGTGGCTCTTCCTGCGGCTCTTCGAGCGCGGGCTCGCGTACCGGAAGGCCGCGGCGACGAACTGGTGCCCCCAGGACCAGACCGTCCTCGCGAACGAGCAGGTGGTGAACGGCGCGTGCGAGCGCTGCGGCGCCGAGGTCGTCCGCAAGGACCTCACGCAGTGGTTCTTCCGGATCACCGACTACGCGCAGCGCCTCCTCGACGACATGGATGCCCTCGTCGACTGGCCCGAGCGTGTCGTCACGATGCAGCGGAACTGGATCGGCCGCAGCGAGGGCGCGCGGGTGGTGTTCGAGATCGCGGAGACCGGCGACCGGGTCGAGGTCTTCACGACGCGACCCGACACGCTCTGGGGGGTCACCTTCTTCGTCTTCGCGCCTGAGCACCCGCTCGTGGCACGGCTCGCGGAGGCCGGGGGAACGGCGGACGTCGTCGCGCCGCTCGTCGAGCGGCTCCGCCGGACCCCGCTCACGAACCGCGAGCAGGCGGAGACCCGCGAGGGGATCGCGCTCGGCGTCACCGCGGTGAACCCCGCGAGCGGCGAGCGCGTCCCGTGCTTCGTCGCGCCGTACGTCCTCACGGAGTACGGGACCGGCGCGGTCATGGGCGTCCCGGCGCACGATCAGCGCGACTTCGAGTTCGCGCGCGAGCACGGGCTCGCGGTCCGCGTCGTCGTGCAACCGGAGGGCGAGGCGTCGCTCGACGGTCACGCGATGGCCGAGGCGCATGCGGCCGACGGGGTGCTCGTCGCGTCCGGCCCGTTCGACGGTCGCCCGACCCCCGCGGTGATCGCGGACGTGATCGACTGGCTCGCGGAGCGGGGTGCGGGCGAGGCGACGGTGTCCTTCCGGCTCCGCGACTGGCTCATCAGCCGCCAGCGGTACTGGGGCGCGCCGATCCCGATCGTCCACTGCCCGACGTGCGGCGAGGTCGCGGTCCCCGACGAGCAGCTGCCGGTGCTGCTGCCCGATGACGTCGACTTCCGCCCCGGCGGCGAGTCTCCGCTCGCCCGGCACGAGGGGTTCCTCCGCACAGCCTGCCCGCGGTGCGGTGGCGCGGCCACCCGCGACACCGACACGATGGACACCTTCGTGGACTCGTCCTGGTACTACCTCCGCTACTGCTCCCCGGAGGAGGACTCCCGCCCCTTCGACCCCGCCGCGGTCGCGCGGTGGATGCCGGTGTCGCAGTACACCGGCGGCGTCGAGCACGCGATCCTCCACCTCCTGTACTCCCGCTTCTTCACGAAGGTGCTCTTCGACATGGGGCACGTCACGTTCACCGAACCGTTCCCGCGGCTCATGAACCAGGGCCAGGTCATCTACGGCGGGGCCTCGATGTCGAAGTCGAAGGGCAACATCGTCGAACCGATGCCGATCGTCGAGCGATGGGGCGCCGACGCGATGCGGCTCACGATGCTCTTCGCCGGCCCGTTCGAGGACGACATCGACTGGAAGCTCCTCGCCCCCGACCCGGCCCGCGCCCCAGGGGTGCGCTCCTGGCTCGGGCGGGCGTGGACGGCGGTCCTCGAGGCGGCGGCCCGCGGCGGCGGCGCGGTCGAACCCGAGGCGCTCCGGCGCGCCGCGCACCGGACGATCCGCGGGGTGACGGATGACCTCGAGCGCTTCCGGTTCAACACGGCGATCGCGAAGCTCATGGTGCTCACGAACGAGCTCCGGGCGGCGCTCGACGCGGGCGCGGGGGCGCTGCCCTCCGCACGCGCCCTCGTGCAGATGCTCGCGCCGCTCGCGCCGTTCGTGTCGGAGGAGCTCTGGCGCGAGGTGCTCGGCGAGCCCGACAGCGTCCACGTCTCCTCGTGGCCCACGTGGGACCCGGCGCTCGTCGCCGAGGAACGCGTGACGCTCATCCTGCAGGTGGACGGGAAGGTCCGGGACCGCATCGAGGTGGATCCCGACGCCTCCGAGGAGGCCTGCCGGGAGGCTGCGCTCGCCTCCGACGCCGTCCGCCGCGCGCTCGGCGACCGGGACATCGCCCAGGTGATCGTCCGTGCGCCGAAGCTCGTGAACGTCGTCGGTCGGCGCTAGCGCCGCAGCGTCTCGCACCGCCGCGGCGCGCCGTCCGGGCTCTCCGCCTTCCGCGCGGGGCTGCGGCCTCCGCCCCTCCCTGTGACGTCGCGCACGGCGCGATGTCCGGCCCGCCCGCTACGGTCCGCGCCCCATCGGGAGGGGGTGTCGTGGACGGGGATGGACTCCGTGAGCGCTTCGCTGCGATGCCACGCGGGGAGCGGATCGGCGTCGCGGCGCTCCTCGCCGTCCTCATCGCCGCGGCGAGCCTCTGGTACCTGCGATCGCTGCCCGCGACGGTCGCGATCGAACCGATCGCGCCCGTCGCCCCACCGCCCGCGAGCCCCTCGGCGTCCCCGATCGTCGTCCACGTCACGGGCCGAGTCATCTCGCCCGGCGTCTACGAGCTGGCCCCCGGCGCACGGCTCGTCGACGCGGTCGCCGCCGCGGGCGGCGCGCGTCGCGACGCCGATCTCGCGGCGCTGAACCTCGCCGCCCCCGCGGTCGACGGGACGCAGATCCACGTGCCGCGCGTCGGCGAGGCGCCCGTCGCCGCGGGTGCGGCCGGCCCGGGCATCGACGCATCGGGTCTCGTGAACGTGAACACCGCGAGCGCGGCGGAGCTCGAGACGCTCCCGGGCATCGGGCCCGCGCTCGCGCAACGGATCATCGACCACCGGACGGCGAACGGGCCCTTCGCGTCCGTCGACGACCTCGACGACGTGAGCGGGATCGGCAGCGCGACGCTCGAAGAGCTCCGACCGCTCGTGACGGTGTAGCCCGTGATCGTCCGCGCCGCGCCGGTCGCCGCGATCGGCCTCTGGGCGGGCACGATCCTCGCGATCCACGCGTCCGTCCTCCCGCCGGCCCTGTGGCTCCTCGCCGGCGTCGTCGCGCTCGTCGTCGCGACGTGGGTCACGGAGCGCCGCGGCGGCCTCGCCGACGCGGCGCTCGGGCTCGCGACGCTCCTCGTCGGGCTCGGTTGGGGCGGGATCCACCTCGAGCGCGTCCGCGACGCCCCGATCGCGCGACCCGGGAACGCGACGATCGTCGGGTCGCTTCGGACCGATCCGCTGGCGAAGCCCTATGGGTGGTCCGCGGTCCTCGGCGTCGATCGGATCGAGCGCGACGGGTCGGTGACGACCGCCGGGGGCTCGCTCTGGCTGGGCGGATCCGGATCGCCACCGGAGGCCGTGCGGGGCGACCGCGTCGAGATCGAGGGCGCGGTGCGCGTCCCCGACGACGCGGGGTTCGCCGACTCCCTGCTGCGCCGGGGGATCGCCGCAGGGGTGAAGGTCCGCGAGGTCCGGATCCTCGGACCCTCCGCGAACCCGTTCATCCGCGCGGCCCAGGGATTCCGCTCGCTCGTCGGTCGCTCCATCGAGCGGCTCTTCGCGCCGCGTCCCGCGGCGCTCCTTCTCGGACTCGCCCTCGGCGACGAGGGTGGCCTCGATGACGCGACCCGTCGCGACTTCCGCGCGACCGGTCTCGGGCACCTCCTCGTCGTCTCCGGGCAGAACGTCGCGATGGTCCTCGCACCACTGCTCGTCCTCGGGATGCGCCTCCGCCTGCCCCGTTCCGCGCAGCTCGCGCTCGGCCTCCTCGCCGTCGCCTTCTTCGTCGTGGTCACCGGAGGCGAGTCGTCGGTCCTGCGGGCCGGCGTCATGGCGTGCCTGGGACTCGTCGGGGGCTTCCTCGGACGGCCCCGCGACGGCATCGCGCTCCTCGCCGGCGCCGTCATCGTCCTCCTCGTCCTCGATCCGGCGCTCGCGCACGCCGTCGGGTTCCAGCTCTCCGCGGGGGCCACCGCGGGGATGGTGCTCCTCGCCGCACCGCTCGCGGACCGTTTCGGCTTCCTCCCGCGCCCGCTCGCGCTCGCCCTCGGCGCGACGCTCTCCGCGCAGCTCGCGGTGACGCCCGTGCTCCTCGCGGTGTTCCGCGAGATCCCCCTCGTCACGGTCCTCGCGAACGTCCTCGCCGCGCCCGCCGTCGCCCCGGCGCTGCTGCTCGGCCTCGCCGCGGCGGGCCTCGGGATCGTCGCGCCCCCGCTCGGGATGCCGCTCGCGCGGCTCGCGTCGGTGCCGTCCACGTACATCACGTGGATCGCCGACCGACTCGCCCGCGCACCGGTCGCGTGGATCACCTCCGAGGGTGGGCCGGTGGTGTTCGTCCTCGGGATGCTCGCGGTCCTCGCGATCGGCGTCGCGGTGGGGGGGGGGGGGGGGGGGGGCGGGCGCCGCGCCCCCCCCCCCCCGCCCCCCCGGGGCGCCG
>JBJTIF010000028.1:0-2900 GCA_046094825.1 Actinomycetota bacterium | reverse complement strand
GGGCAAGCGGGGGACGACGACGCGGTCGCCCCAGGGCCGCCGCTGGACGCGCGCGACGCCCGCGTCCTGCGTCCGCCACGCTTCGACGACGGCCCCGACCTCGTCCACGCGCGCAGGGTAGCGGTCGGCCCCCGGACGCCCCCGTACGATGGGCGCATGCCCTCGAAGGTCCTCCTCGCCGCCCCCCGCGGGTACTGCGCGGGCGTCGACCGCGCGGTCGAGGCCGTCGAGGAGGCCCTCGCCGCCCACGGCGCTCCCGTGTACGTGCGCAAGCAGATCGTCCACAACCTCCACGTCGTCCGCGACCTCGAGGCCAAGGGCGCGATCTTCGTCGAGGAGGAGACCGAGGTCCCCGAGGGCGCGGTCGTCGTCCTGTCCGCGCACGGCGTCGCGCCCGAGGTCTACGCGAACGCGGCGGCGCGGCGGCTCACGGTGCTCGACGCCACGTGTCCGCTCGTCACGAAGGTGCACCTCGAGGCGCGCCGCTTCGCGGGGGAGGGGCGCACGATCGTCCTCATCGGCCACGCCGGCCACGAGGAGGTCGTCGGCACGACCGGCCAGGCGCCGGACCGCACGATCCTCGTCCAGACCGTCGAGGAGGCGCGCACCGTCGACCTCGAACCCGGGACGCGACCGACGTACCTCACGCAGACGACGCTCTCGGTCGACGAGACGAACGCGATCGTCGAGGTGCTCCGCGAGCGGTTCCCCGAGATCGCCGGGCCCCCGCGCGACGACATCTGCTACGCGACGCAGAACCGCCAGGACGCCGTGAAGGTCATCGCGCCGCAGGTCGACGTGCTCCTCGTCATCGGGTCGAAGAACTCCTCGAACTCGAACCGCCTCGCGGAGGTCTCGCGCGAGCTCGGGACGCCCGCGCACCTCGTCGACGACGAGACGGAGGTCGATCCCGCGTGGCTCGCGGGCGCCGAGACCGTGGGGCTCACCTCGGGGGCGTCCGCGCCGGAGTGGCTCGTCGAGCGGATGCTCGCGTTCCTCGCGTCGCAGGGGGCGACGGAGGTCGAGGAGGTGCGCCTCACCGAGGAGCGCCTCCGGTTCTCGAACGTCCGCGTCTGACGACGCGGACGTTCAGTCCTCCCCGTCGTCCTCGGGTTCCTCGCCGCAGAGCGCCGCGAGCTCGTCGCCGCCGTCCTCGGTGCCGACCGCGATGAGCCGATCGCCGGCGACGAGCTGGAATCCCGACCGCGGGCGGTAGTTCCACCGGGCGCCGCGCTGCACGGCGAGGACGAACATCCCCGTCTCGGTCTCGATCTCGAGCTCGCGGATCGTGTGCCCGTCGGCGGGGGAGCCCGGCTGGACGACCGCCTGGGCGCTCGTCTCCTCGGTCTCCTCGAGCGCGAGCTGGATGACCGGGTGGAGGGGTTCGCCCTGCTCGACGTACCACGTCATGTCCCGGGCGGCGTCGCACATGACCTCGCTCGCGCTCGCGAGGCGCAGGAGGCCGCGGAGCTCCTCGGGGTCGCGTGCCTCCGGCGCGGAGCGCAGCACCCACGACTCGAGTTCGTCGTGGAGCGCGTCGCTGCGCGCCTCGAGCGATCCGACCTCCGCCGCGAGCGAGCGGTTGTTGAACAGGAGCGAGGAGTACGCGAGGCCCACCGCGACCTCGGAGAGGTCCTTCATCTCGACGAGGATGTCGACGGCGCGATCGAGCTCGGAGAGCGGTGGCGCGTCGTCGTCCGCGGGCTCGGGGGTCGCGGGACCGCCGGAGAGCTCGCGCACCCACTGGACGCCCTCGGCCGGACCGCGCACGAGGAGCACGTCGTCCTCCGCGAGCACGTCCTCGGCGCCCGGATCGAACTCCCACTCGTCTCCGCGCCGGATCGCCATGACCCACATGCCCGTCTCCGTCGGCAGCGAGAGGTCGCGGAGGCTCCGACCGATCGACGGCGCGTCGGCGCGGACCCGGACGCGCGCGGTCATCTCGTCGGCGTGGCGGAGGTCGCGGCGGAGCGCGTCGGGGATCCCGAGCTTCGCCGCGACGACGCGGGCGATGTCGCTCGCGGCGTCACCGATCTTCTCGACCGCGTCGGCGATCCACAGGACCCCGGCGAGCATCTCCGCGTCGTCGGGGTTGCGCGCCGCGAGCATCGCGAGCGTGCGCAGGGCGTGGAGGTCGTCGCCCATGCGCTCCTCGAGCCGGTCGACCTCGCGCGCGAGTTTCTCCTCGTTGAAGAAGACGGCCGCGTAGGCCAGGTCGACCATGAGCTCCGACGCGTCCTTCGCGCCGGCGAGCAGGGCCTTGACGTTCCTCGGATGATCATCCATGCGGCAGCACCCCCGATGATGTCATGACGGCGAGGACCATCACCACGCCGGCGAGGTCCGCGACGCTCGTGATGATCGGCACCCCCTGGTTGTCCGGGTCGAGGCCGAAGCGGTACGTGACGATCGCGAGCTCGTAGGCACCGAGGAGCACGACGGGCACGAGGACGAGGCCCGCGAGGAGGGTCCCCCGCAGGAGGGTCGCGAGCGGGGGGACGGCCTCGAGTCCGGTCGCCGAGCCGACGACCCAGGCGAGCCCGCCGATGAGCGCGAACGTGATGACCGCGAGGACGGCCGTGACGACCGCGTCGACGACCGCGGGGAGCTCGGGGAGGTGGCGCGGCGACAGGACCCCGAGCCGGAGCTTCGACGTCGTCCGCGACGCGAAGATGCCGCCGAGCGCGCCCGCCTGGGAGACGAACGGCGGGATGAGCGCGAGGAGGACGGGGACGGCGACGAGCTGGCCCTCGCGCGCGTCGAGCAGCACGCCCGCGAGGACGTCGAGGAACGGCGTGAGCAGGATCGTCGGCGTCATCTCGAGCGCGACGCGGCGCAGGAACCCGTCGCGCGAGACGTAGAGGCGCACGGTCGCGGCGATCGCGACGACGGTCGCGATC
>JBJTIF010000027.1:0-2003 GCA_046094825.1 Actinomycetota bacterium | reverse complement strand
GCGCTCACCGCCGGCTGGGTCGGGGGCGTCCGCCGCCAGGGCGCGGCGGTCCTCTGGGCGGTCGTGCTCTGGGGCGCGGGGATCGCGGCGTTCGGGCTCGTCGGGGACAACCTCCCCCTCGCGCTCCTGCTCCTCGCCTTCGCGGGCGCGGCCGACGTGGTCTCGGCGGTGTTCCGCGGGACGATCCTCCAGGTCTCCGTCCCCGACGAGCTCCGCGGGCGGATGGGCGCGATCCACACGCTCGTCGTGACCGGGGGACCGCGGCTCGGCGACCTCGAGGCGGGGCTCGTCGCGCAGGCGTTCTCGCCGGCGGTCTCGGTCGTCTCCGGCGGCGTCCTCTGCGTCCTCGGCACCGCCGCGCTCGCGGTCCTCGTCCCGGCGTTCCGGCGCTACGACGCGCGCGCCGCGTCGGGCGCAGACGGGGCCGCGGCGACCTAGCGGCCCGACGCGACGCGCGCGCACCCGACGCAGCGCGTCGCCTGCGGCACGGCCTCGAGCCGCTCGCGCGGGATGTACTCGGTGCACACGTCGCACGCGCCGTACGTCCCCTCGTCGCACTTCGCGATCGCGCGCTCGACCTCCGCGAGCTTCGCGGCGAGGCGTTCGTGGGCGGAGACCTGGGCGATGCGCTCGACCGCCTGCGAGGTCCCCTCGCCGACGCGCTTGCCGAACGAGAGCGCGGCCATCGGGTCGCGCGGCGCGGCGGTCATCGCCGCGAGCTCGCGCTCGAGCGAGGCGCGCTCGTCGACGAGCGCCGCGCGGATCGCGGCGACCTCGGTCACCCGCGGACGCTCCGCGCGGTGTCGTGCGGCGGGCGCAGGATGAGCTGATCATGGGGTTCGACGACGTCGACGGTGCCCGCGAGGCCCGCCTCGGCCCACAGGACGAACCCGTCGCCCTCGACGAGCGCGTCGCCGTCGACGGGACCCGCGGCGAGCGCGAAGACGACGCCGTCGCCCTGCCGCGTGAGCCGGATCCCCGCGGCCGGATCGAAGCGCTTCGCCGCGGCGACGCTCCTGCGGAGGATGTCGCTCGCCCACTCGGTGCACGTGATCATCGACGCATCGTACGGAGCGACGACGACCGCCGCCGCGCGACGGTTGCCCCGCCGCCGGGCCCGGGGCCATACTGCCCCGGGCCGCCGAGGGCGTCCTTCCCGAACGGATCCGGACGGATCGAGGTGCGAACGATGGGCGTCCCGTTATGGCCAGGCTCCCCCGCCGCGTGCGGCGCCTGTGGGAGTACGCCCTGTCGGAGCGTCGGACCTTCCGCCAGGGCCTCGTCGCGCTCGCCCTCTCGACGCTCGCCGGCTTCGTCGCCGGCCTGACGCTCAGCCACCTCGCGGGCGGGCTCTCCGAGCTGCCCGGGCTCCTCGTCCTGATCCCCGCCGCCGTCGGCATGAAGGGGACGATCTTCGGTGCCTTCGGCGCCCGGCTCGGCACCGCGATGGCGTCGGAGCGCAGCAGGAGCGTCGCGACGAAGATGCTCGGGAGCATCGTCATGTCGCCGAGCGCCATGATCATCGGCGCGAAGACCGCGTCGAGGTCCCAGCCGTTGCGCGACCCGAGGCGCGCGAGCCCGACGGCGAGGACGAGGATCACGACGGTGCCGAGGAGCCCGCCGACGATCGAGACGAGCGCGTACTTCCAGAGCGGAAGCGCGTCCGCTCCGAACGCCGCCGCGGCGACGCGCGCGAGCGCGGCGAGCCAGAGCGACGACGAGAACGTCGTGAGGATCGCGGCGTCGACGTTCCGGCGCAGGACGCTGCCGCGCTCGAGGCCCGGCGTGAGGAGCCCCGCGGCCTCCGCGGTGCCGAGCCGCGCGCCGAAGGCACCGAAGATCGTCCCCTTCATGCCGACGGCGGCCGGGATGAGGACGAGGAGCCCGGGCAGCTCGGAGAGCCCGCCCGCGAGGTGGCTGAGCGTCAGGCCGGCGACGAAGCCGGCGAGCGTCGAGAGGGCGAGCGCGACGAGGCCCTGGCGGAAGGTCCGACGCTCCGACAG
>JBJTIF010000026.1:0-17373 GCA_046094825.1 Actinomycetota bacterium | reverse complement strand
TCGCGCGGCCGGCGTGGTCGCCGGCCCGTGGGTCGAGCGTCTCGGTGAACCGCACGATGTCGCCGACCTTCGTGCCGCGGAGCTCGCGGACGGTGACTACGCGGTCGTCGATCTCCGCGCGACCGATGGGGACACCGAGGTCGCCGACCTCTCCCGTCCCGACGCGATGTACGAGGTGGGCTCCGGCACCTTCGTCGACGGGCTCGACCGCGAGCTCCGCGGCACGAAGGTCGGTGACATCGTGCGGTTCACCGAGACGCTCGACCCACGGGCCGGCGACCACGCCGGCCGCGCGATCACCTTCCAGGTCCTCGTGAAGGACGTGAAGGCGAAGAAGCTCCCCGCCGCTGACGACGACTTCGCGAAGCTCGCCTCGGAGTTCGACACGCTCGATGCGCTCCGTGCCGCGCTCCGCGAGCAGCTCCTCGCGAACCTCGAGCGCGGCGCCGACTCCGTCGTCCGCGACCGCGTCCTCGAGGCGCTCACCGCGACGATCGATGTCGACCTCCCGGAGCTCCTCGTCGATGACGAGACGGAGCACCGCGTCCGCCACGCGCAGGAGAGCGCGGAGCGCGCGGGGCTGACGCTCGAGCAGGCGCTCGCCGCGCAGGGGTGGGACGAGGCGCGGTTCCGCGAGGACGCGCGCGCCCACGCGATCCGCGCGATCACCCAGGACCTCGCCCTCGAGGCCGTCTCCCGCGCCGAGGACATCGAGGTGTCACCCGAGGAGCTCGGTCGCGAGGTCGCGAACCTCGCGGTCGCGATGGGTCGGGACGTCCAGGAGGTCGCGACCTCGCTCGATCGCACGGGGCAGATCGTCGCGCTCGCCGGCGACGTGATCCGGTCGAAGGCGCTCGATGCCGTCGTGGCTGCCGCTACAATCACCCCAGAAGCGCCGACCGTGTCGTCGGCGTCCACCCCCGGCCCGGGGTCCCCGGAGCCGACGGACCCCTCGGAGGAGACGGAATGAACGAGATCCGCAACTACCTCGTCCCGACGGTCGTCGAGCAGACGAGCCGCGGCGAGCGCGCGTTCGACATCTACTCGCGGCTCCTGAAGGAGCGCATCGTCTTCCTCGGCACCGCGATCGACGACACCGTCGGCAACCTCATCATGGCGCAGCTCCTGCACCTGGAGAGCGAGGACCCCGACAAGGACATCAACCTCTACATCAACTCGCCGGGCGGCGACATCACGGCCCTGTTCGCGATCTACGACACGATGCAGTACGTGAAGTGCGACGTGTCGACGACGGTCATGGGGCAGGCCGCGTCTGCGGCTGCGGTCCTCCTGTCCGCCGGGACGAAGGGCAAGCGCTACGCGCTCCCGCACTCCCGCGTCCTCCTCCACCAGCCGCACGGTGGGGCGCAGGGGCAGACGAGCGACATCGAGATCCAGGCCCGGGAGATGCTCCGCTACCGGACCCTCCTCGAGCAGATCGTCGCCGAGCACACGGGCCAGCCGGTCGAGAAGGTGAAGACCGACACCGACCGTGACTACATCCTCACGGCCGAGGAGGCCGTCGCCTACGGGGTCGTGGACGAGGTCATCTCGAGCCGCAAAATGCGGCCGGAGCTCGCCGCCGCGGCCGGGGGCAAGGCGTAGGCTCTCCGGACCGGGCTCCGGGGGCCCGCCGAGCGGCGCGAGGGGGTGGGGGATGGCGAGGATCGGCGACTCGGACCTGCTGAAGTGTTCGTTCTGCGGCAAGAGCCAGAAGCAGGTCAAGAAGCTCATCGCCGGCCCCGGCGTCTACATCTGCGACGAGTGCATCGACCTCTGCAACGAGATCATCGAGGAGGAGCTCGCCGAGACCTCCGAGCTGAAGCTCGATGAGCTGCCGAAGCCCCAGGAGATCTACGCCTTCCTCGATGACTACGTCATCGGGCAGGAGCACGCGAAGAAGGTCCTCTCGGTCGCCGTCTACAACCACTACAAGCGGATCCAGGTGGGGGCGAAGGACGGCGAGGTCGAGCTCCAGAAGTCGAACATCCTCGTCCTCGGTCCGACCGGGTGCGGCAAGACCCTGCTCGCGCAGACGCTCGCGAAGATGCTCAACGTGCCGTTCGCGATCGCGGACGCGACCGCGCTCACCGAGGCGGGCTACGTCGGCGAGGACGTCGAGAACATCCTCCTGAAGCTCATCCAGGCCGCCGACTACGACGTGAAGAAGGCCGAGACCGGCATCATCTACATCGACGAGGTCGACAAGATCGCCCGCAAGAGCGAGAACCCGTCGATCACGCGCGACGTCTCCGGCGAGGGCGTGCAACAGGCGCTCCTGAAGATCCTCGAGGGGACGACGGCGTCGGTGCCGCCCCAGGGCGGGCGCAAGCACCCCCACCAGGAGTTCATCCAGATCGACACGACGAACATCCTGTTCATCTGCGGCGGCGCGTTCGCCGGCCTCGAGAAGGTCGTCGAGTCGCGGACCGGGACGCGCGGCGTCGGCTTCGGCGCCGACGTGCGGCGGGTGGGGGAGAAGGACGTCGGCTCGATCCTCGAGCAGGTGCTCCCCGAGGACCTCCTGAGATTCGGGCTCATTCCGGAGTTCGTCGGACGGCTGCCCGTCATCACGAACGTCCACAACCTCGACAAGGCCGCCCTCATCGAGATCCTCACGAAGCCGAAGAACGCCCTCGTGCGCCAGTACCGGCGGTTCTTCGAGTTCGACGGCGTCGAGCTCGAGTTCACCGACGACGCGCTCGAGGCGATCGCCGACCAGGCGATCCTGCGGGCGACGGGCGCACGGGGTCTCCGCGCGATCCTCGAGGAGGTCCTGCTGAACACGATGTACGAGCTCCCGTCGCGCAAGGACGTCACGCGCTGCGTGATCGACGGGGAGGTCGTCGCGAAGAAGGTGAACCCCACCCTCGTGCCGGTGAAGGGCAAGCGCCAGCCGCGCGAGGAGCGCACCGCCTAGCACCCCGCGCGGCCCCGCCGACCGGTCGGGCCTCGCTACACTCGCCCGCATGGCCGCGCCCGAGAAGCCCACGCTCGACGGGCTCGAGGCTGCCTGGGACGCGCGCTGGGAGACCGACGGGACGTACCGGTTCGACCGGTCGCGTCCCCGCGCCGAGATCTTCGCGATCGACACCCCGCCGCCGACGGCGAGCGGCTACCTCCACGCCGGCCACGTGATGTCGTACACGCACACCGACCTCGTCGCGCGCTACCGGCGGATGCGCGGGCAAACCGTCTTCTACCCGATGGGATGGGACGACAACGGCCTTCCGACGGAGCGTCGGGTGCAGAACTACTTCGGCGCCCGCTGCGACCCGTCGCTCCCGTACGTCCCCGACCTCGATCCGGCGGCCCTCGGCGGGACCCCCGAGCAGCCCGTCGCGGTGTCGCGGCCGAACTTCATCGAGCTCTGCGAGCGACTGACCGCCGAGGACGAGAAGGCCTTCGAGGAGCTCTTCCGGCGGCTCGGGCTCTCCGTCGACTGGACGATCTCGTACACGACGATCGACGAGCGGTCGCGGCGCACGTCGCAGCGCGCGTTCCTCCGGATGCTCGCGAGCGGCGACGCGTACTCGCACGAGGCCCCGACGATGTGGGATCCGGACTTCCGCACCGCGGTCGCTCAGGCCGAGATCGAGGACCGCGAGACCGAGGGTCGCTACCACCGGATCGCGTTCGAGCGGGTCGGCGGCGGCACCGTGGAGATCGAGACGTCGAGGCCCGAACTCCTGCCCGCGTGCGTCGCCCTCGTGATCAGCCCCGACGATCCGCGGGCGGCCGACCTCGTCGGCGCGGAGGTCGTGACGCCGGTGTTCGGGGCGACGGTGCCGATCGTCGCGCACCCGCTCGCCGATCCCGAGAAGGGCACGGGCGTCGCGATGATCTGCACGTTCGGTGACCTCACCGACGTCCTGTGGTGGCGCGAGCTCCGCCTGCGCGGCGGTCGCGGCCGCGACGTCACGGCTCTCCCATCCGGCTGCGCCCCAGCGCGGCGGCAGGATCGCGCCGTCGCGGCCGACGACGACCCGGGTGGGCAGGCGGAGCTCGCCGGGCTCCCCGCGAAGAAGGCGCGGGCCCGGGTCGCCGAGATGCTCGCAGCCTCCGGGGCCCTCCTCGCGGAGCCGACGGTCGTCCGCCACGTCGTGAAGTTCTACGAGCGCGGCGAACGGCCCCTCGAGATCATCTCCAGCCGCCAGTGGTTCGTGCGGACGCTCGACCACCGCCCGCGGCTCCTCGAGCTCGGTCGCGAGCTCCGTTGGCATCCCGAGCACATGCGCTCGCGGTACGAGTCCTGGGTCGAGGGGCTGCACGGCGACTGGTGCATCAGCCGGCAGCGGTTCTTCGGCGTCCCGTTCCCCGTCTGGTACCCGCTCGACGGGGCCGGAGAGCCGCGGTACGACGCGCCGATCCTGCCGCCGGAGTCCGCGCTGCCGGTCGACCCGTCGTCCGACGTGCCCGAGGGCTACGAGGCCGCGCAGCGGGGCGTGCCCGGTGGGTTCGTCGGTGACCCCGACGTCATGGACACGTGGGCGACCTCCTCGGTCTCCCCGGAGATCGCCGGTCGCTGGGAGGACGATCCCGATCTGTTCGCGCGCGTCTTCCCGATGGACCTGCGCCCCCAGGGTCACGACATCATCCGGACCTGGCTCTTCTACACGGTGCTGAAGTCCGAGCTCGCGCACGGCACCCTGCCGTGGAGCGATACGGCGATCAGCGGGTGGGTCCTCGACCCCGACCGCAAGAAGATGTCGAAGTCGAAGGGCAACGTCATCACCCCGATGCCGGTCCTCGAGCAGCACGGCGCCGACGCGGTGCGGTACTGGGCGGCGAGCGCGCGGCTCGGGATCGACACCGCCTTCGAGGAGGCGCAGATCAAGGTCGGCCGTCGTCTCGCGATCAAGGTCCTGAACGCCTCGCGCTTCGTCCTCGGCTTCGAGGTCCCCGACGGCCCGATCAGCGAGGCGGTCGACCGCGCGATGCTCCGACGGCTCGCGGACGTGGTCGGTGAGGCGACCGAGGCGTTCGACGCGTACGACCACGCCCGGGCGCTCGACGCGATCGAACGGTTCTTCTGGGGCTTCACCGACGACTACCTCGAGCTCGTGAAGAACCGCGTCTACGGCGCCGCGGGCGACGGCCCCGCGGCATCGGCCGCGACCGCGCTGCGGACCGCGCTCGACGTCCTCCTGCGCCTGTTCGCGCCCTTCCTGCCCTACGTCGCCGAGGAGGTCTGGTCGTGGTGGCGCGAGGGGTCCGTCCACCGCCAGCCCTGGCCGACGGTGGCCGGCCTGCCGACCGAGGGGGACGCCCTCGCCTACGAGGTCGGGGCCGAGGTGCTCACCGCGGTCCGTCGGGAGAAGGCCCTCGCGAAGCGCTCGCTCCGCGCCCCGGTCCGCGCCGTGGAGGTCCGGGGCGACACCGCCCGGCTCGCCGCCCTCGCGACCGTGGCCGACGATCTCCGCGGCGCGGGTGCGATCGAGGCGATCGCGACGGCCGAAGGCGAGCCCGCGATCGCCGTCGAGCTCGCCCCCGACGAGGGCTAGCGTGCGGCTCGAGCAGGCGCTCGCCGAGCTCGATGCGCGGCAGCCCGAGGGTTCGCCGAAGCCCGACCTCGACCGGATCCGCGCCGTCCTCGCCCTCCTCGACGACCCGCAGCTGCGGTTCCCGACGATCCACGTGACGGGGACGAACGGCAAGACGACGACCGCCCGGCTCGCGACGGCACTCGCGTGCGCGCACGGGCTCGCGACCGGGCTCTACACCTCGCCGCACCTGCTCTCGGTCACCGAGCGGATGTCGGTCTGCGGGACCCCGATCGGCGACGAGGAGTTCGCGGAGGAGTACGAGCACCTCCTGCCGTTCCTGCGCACGATCGACGAGCGCGTCGGCGACGTCACGTACTTCGAGTCGCTCACCGCGCTCGCGTTCCTGTGGTTCGCCGACAAGCCGATCGATCTCGGGGTCATCGAGGTCGGGATGGGCGGCACGTGGGATGCGACGAACCTCGTCGCGGGCGACGTCGCTGTCCTCTGTCCTGTCGGGCTCGACCACCCGGAGCTCGGCTCCACGGTCGCGGAGATCGCGACGGAGAAGGCCGGGATCATCAAGCCCGGGAAGATCGCGGTCGTCCGCGAGCAGCCCCCCGAGGCGCTCGCGGTCCTCGAGGCCCGGTGCGACGACTACGAGGTGCCGCTCCTGCTCGAGGGCCGCGACTGGTCGGTCGACGCGCGCACGGCGATGGGCGGCCAGGCGCTCGCGATCCGCGGCATCCGCGGCACGTACGACGACGTGCTCCTCGGCCTGTTCGGGGGGTTCGCCGCGCGCAACGCCGGCGCGGCGGTCGTCGCGCTCGAGGCGTTCCTCGATCGACCGCTCGAGGAGGACGCGGTCCGCGACGCGCTCGGGACCGCGACCTCCCCGGGGCGCGTCGAGGTCGTCGGCCGTCGGCCGCTCGTCGTCCTCGACGGTGCGCACAACCCAGCGGCCGCCGCCGCCCTCGCGGAGACCCTGCCGGAGGTCTTCACGTGGGACCGGCTCCACCTCGTCGTCGCGGCGTTCGCGGACAAGGACGTCGCGGGCATCCTCGCGCCGCTCGCGCCGCTCGCCGACCGCACGTACGCCGCCGCGAACAGCAACCCGCGCTCCCGCACGGCGGACGAGATGGCCACGCTCCTCAGCGCGGCGGGCGCGCCGGGGGAGCGGTTCGCGTCGGTCGCCGAGGCGCTCGCCGCGGCCCGCGCGTCGGCGGGCGAGGGCGACCTCATCCTCGTGACCGGCTCTCTCTATACTGTCGCCGACGCCCGCCGGGCGCTGGGGGGATCCTGAGATGGCCGTGGAATCGACGCTGCTCATCGTGAAGCCGGACGGCGTCCGTCGCGGTCTGACCGGCGAGGTGCTCCGCCGGGTCGAGACGAAGGGGCTCCGCGTCACGGCGCTTCGCATGATCGAGATCGACCGAGCGCTCGCCGAGCGGCACTACGGCGAACACCGCGAGAAGCCGTTCTTCGGGGAGCTCGTCGCGTTCATCACCTCGGGACCGGTCGTCATCGCCCGTGTCGAGGGGGAGGAGGCCATCACGGCGCTCCGCACGCTCATGGGGCCGACGAACCCGACGACCGCGCCCCCCGGGACGATCCGCGGCGACCTCGCGACGGTGATCACCGAGAACGTCGTGCACGGGAGCGATTCGCCGGCGTCGGCCGAGCGCGAGCTCGCGCTCTTCTTCGGCTGAGCCCTCCGCGGGGGCCCGCCGCTCGGACCGCCACGTCCCGTCCGCGCCCGGACGGGCGCACGCCGCCCGGGGGCCGTCAGGCCCGGCGGATCGCGAGGACGGCGTTCTGGCCGCCGAACCCGAACGAGTTCGAGATCGCGAGGCGCACGTCCGCCGCGCGCGCCGTGTTCGGGACGTAGTCGAGGTCGCAGACGGGGTCCGGCGTCTCGTAGTGGATCGTCGGCGGGATCGTCCCGCGGGCGACCACGAGGGCGGCGACGGCCGCCTCGATCGCCCCTGCCGCGCCGAGCATGTGCCCGGTCATCGACTTCGTCGAGGAGACCGGGATCGCGTACGCGCGGTCGCCGAGCGCCGCCTTCAGCGCCGCGGTCTCGCCCGCGTCGTTCAGGGGGGTCGACGTGCCGTGGGCGTTCACGTAGTCGACCGCCTCCGCCGGCTCGCCGGCGTCGCGCAGGGCGGTCCGGATCGCGAGCGCTGCGCCGGACCCGTTCGGGTCGGGGGCGGTGATGTGGAACGCGTCGTCCGAGGCTCCGTAGCCCGCGATCTCCGCGTACACCCGCGCACCGCGGGCGGCGGCGCGCTCCGCATCCTCGAGGATCAGGGCGCACGCCCCCTCGGACATCACGAAGCCGCTCCGGTCCGCGTCGAACGGACGGCACGCCCGCTCGGGGTCGCCCTCCCGGGCGAGCGCACCCATCTGCGAGAACGCGGCGAGGCAGATCGGCAGCGTCGCCGCCTCCGCGCCCCCCGCGACCGCGAGCTCGACGTCGCCGTCGCGCACGCGGCGGTACGCCTCGCCGACCGCGTGCGCGCCGGACGCGCACGCGGAGACCGTCGCGAAGTTCGGGCCGGTGATCCCGAACTCCATGGCGATGTGGCCGCCGGGACCGTTCGCCATGAGCCCGGGCACCATGAAGGGGCTCACGCGGCCGGGGCCACGTTCGAGGAGGGTGACGTGGTTCTCGATGAGGGTCTCGATGCCGCCGATGCCGGTGCCGAACACGACCGCGGCGCGCTCCCCGTCGACCGTCGGATCTCCGGCGTCGGCCCAGGCGAGCTTCGCCGCGGCGACCGCGAACTGCACGAAGCGGTCGGTGCGCCGCGCCTCCTTCGGGTCGAGCCAGTCGCGGGGGTCGAAGTCCCGCACCTCCGCGGCGATGCGCACGGGGAGATCGGAGGCGTCGAACCGGGTGATGTGGCCGATGCCGTTGCGGCCCGACGTCGCGCCCTCCCAGAAGGCATCGACCCCGATCCCGATCGGGCTGACCGGTCCGATCCCGGTGATGACGACCGTGCGGCGATCCCCCATCGCGAGCGTCAGAGGCCGAGCTTCTTCGCGACGAGGTCGATGGCCTGGCCGACGGTCTTCACCGGCTCCATCTCCTCCTCGGGGATCTCGATGTTCCACTCCTCCTCGAGCGCCAGCACGGCCTCGACGAGGTCGAGCGAGTCGGCGTTCAGGTCCTCGGAGAAGCGGGCATCGGGGGTGACCATCGCGGCGTCGACCGCGAGCTGCTCGGTGAAGAGTTCCTTGACCCTGGCCTCGATCGCTGCCCTGTCCATCCGGCGGTCCTCCTCGTGTGCGTGGGTGGGTGGTGCGCGTCGTCCGGACCCGGTCCGGAGACCCTGAACCTTACGCCGTCAGCCCTCCGTCGACCGGCAGGGCGACACCGTTCACGTACGTCGCGGCGTCGGACATGAGGAACACGACGGCGGCGGCGACCTCCTCGAGCCGGGCCGTCCGCCCGACGGGGGTCTGCTGGACGTAGAAGGCCTGGGCGGCCTCGTCGAGGTGCGAGGTCATGTCCGTCGCGACGAGTCCCGGGCAGACGGCGTTCACGGTGATGCCGCGACCGCCGACCTCGCGCGCGAGGCCCCGGGTGAGGCCGAGGAGCGCCGTCTTCGAGGTCGCGTACGCGCTCTGCCCCGCGTTCGCGCGGAGCGCGATCGCCGACGAGACGTTCACGATGCGCCCCCAGCGCGCGCGGAGCATCGAGCGGAGCGCGGCCTGCGCGCAGAGGTACGCGCCGCGGACGTTCGTGTCCATCGTCCGGTCGTACGTCTCGATCGGGTACTTCACGATGAGGCCGTCCTTCGAGTAGCCCGCGTTGTTCACGAGGCCGGTCACCGGTCCGAGCCGTTCGGTGACCTCCCCGAAGGCATCCGCGATCGAGGCCTCCTCGAGGAGGTCGAGGCGGACGACGATGCCCGTGCCGCCCGCCGACTCGATGCCCCCGAGCACGGCGCGTGCGTCGTCCCCGTCGGAGCGGTACGCGACGGCGACGCTCCAGCCGTCGGCGGCGAGCGCCTCCGCGCAGGCGCGGCCGATGCCGCGCGCCGCGCCGGTCACGACGGCGACGCGCGCCGCGTCGCGCGCGGAGGGCGTCGCCTCGCTCACGGCGTCGGTCCGTTCCACCGGACGAGGTTCGCACCCCAGGTGAGCCCCGCGCCGAACGAGGTGACGAGCACGAGGTCGCCCGTCGCGATCCGACCGGCCCGCCACGCGCGGTCGAGCGCGATCGGTACGGAGGCGGCGGAGGTGTTGCCGACCTCGGCGACGTCGAGGACGGCCTTCTCCTCGGGGATCCCGAGCCGCTCGGCGACGGCGATCATGATCCGCGCGTTCGCCTGGTGCGGGACGAGGACGTCGACGTCGTCGGGCGTGAAGCCGGACTTCTCGAGGAGCGCGCGGCACGCGGCGGCCATCTCCACGACCGCGCGCTTGAAGACCTCGCGACCGTTCGGCATCTTGATGGCCAACTCGTGGGCCGCGACGCGCTCGGCGGTCGCGGGCCGCGCGGTCCCGCCGGACGGGACGATGAGGATCTCCGCGGCGTTGCCGTCGGCGCCGAGCACCGAGCCGATGAGGCCGGGCTCCGGCGACGGCCGCAGCACGACCGCTCCGGCGCCATCGCCGAAGAGGATGCACGTCGCCCGGTCACCCATGTCGATCCACCGGGAGAGGACCTCCGCTCCGATCACGAGGACGGTCTCGGCCTGACCGGACCCGATGAACGCCGCGGCGGTCGACAGCGCGTACGAGAACCCCGCGCAGGCGGAGTTGAGATCGAACGCGGGGCAGGTTGCGCCGAGCTTGCGCTGGACCCAGACCGCGGTCGAGGGCAGCGGCGTGTCCGGCGTGCACGTCGCGACGACGATGAGGTCGAGGCGGTCGGGGGTGATGCCCGCGACCTCGAGCGCCCGGCGCGCCGCCCCGGTCGCGAGGTCGGAGGTCGCCTCGCCATCGGCTGCGAAGCGTCGCTCCTCGATCCCGGTGCGCTCGCGGATCCACGCGTCGTTCGTCTCGACGTAGGCCTCGAACTCGGCGTTGCGGACGACGCGGTCGGGCAACTGCGAGCCGACGCCGACGATCGCGGCGTGGCGGTCGTTCACCGACGGATCCCCGGGCGCTCCATACGGGCGGAGGATAGTCGGAGTCAGGGGGCGAGGAGCGCGCGGGCGTCCTCGGGGGACCCCACGGCGACCGCGCGCGCCTCGGGGGCGACGCGCTTCGCGAGCTTCGTGAGCACGTCGCCGGGACCCGCCTCGACGAAGGTCGAGGCCCCTGCGGCGAGGAGCGCCGCGACGCAGCCCTCCCAGCGCACGGAGGAGACGACGTGGCGGCCGAGGAGGTCCCGGATCTCGTCGGGGTCGCGGACGAGCGCCCCGGTCACGTTCGAGGCGACGGGGAAGCGCGGGGTGCGCAACGTCACCGCGGCGAGCGCCGCGCGGATCGGCTCGACCGCGCCGTCCATGAGCGGAGAGTGGAATCCGCCTGCGACCTGGAGCCGCACCGCGCGGATCCGACGCTCGGCCGCGAGGGCCTCGAGTCGCTCGATCGGGTCGACGGCGCCGGAGACGACGACCTGCTGCGGGGAGTTCTCGTTCGCGACGAGGAGGACCCCGTCGCCGCGTGCCGCGTCGCAGAGGTCCGCCGCCGCCGCCGCACCGATGCCGAGGAGCGCCGTCATCGCCCCCGGACGCGCGTCGGCCTCGCGCTGCGTGACCTCGCCGCGCAGCGTGACGATCCGCACCGCCTCGGCGAGCTCGAGCACCTCTGCGGCGACGAGCGCGGCGAACTCCCCGAGCGAGTGCCCGGCAGCCGCGATCGGACGCAGGCCGCCGGCCGCGAGCACCCGCCAGGCCGCGACCTCGACCGCGAGGAGCGCCGGCTGCGCGAGCGCCGTCGTCGCGAGCGCCGCGGGGTCGCGGGAGAGCGACGCGAGGTCGCCGCCGAACGCCTCGGAGGCCTCGGCGAAGGTCGCGGCACCCACCGGGTCGGTCAGCCAGGGGTCGGCCATCCCGGCCACCTGCGACCCCTGGCCGGGGAACACCACCGCCGCGCCCCCGAGGGTTGCCGTCCCTGCCCGGCTCCGGTACAACCTCCGTACCGATGCGTCCCCACAGCGATTCCCCGATGTCCACCGGTCGTGCCCCCGCGGGGCTCGGCGGAGGGGTGGCGGGCGGCGCGGTCGGGGGCTTCCTCGGCTTCCTCGGCCAGGACATGGCGGTCGATCTCGGGACCGCGAACACCCTCGTCTTCGTCCGCAACCAGGGCATCGTCCTGAACGAGCCCTCGGTCGTCGCCGTGAACACGATCACCGGCGCCGTCCTCGCGGTCGGCGAGGAGGCGAAGCGGATGATCGGCCGCACCCCCTCGCACATCCAGGCGATCCGCCCGCTGAAGGACGGCGTCATCGCCGACTTCGACATCACCGAGAAGATGCTCCGCTACTTCATCCAGCGTGTGCACCGCCGCCGGCTCCTCGCGAAGCCCCGCGTGGTCGTCTGCGTGCCGAGCGGCATCACGGGTGTCGAGCAGCGCGCGGTCGAGGAAGCGACGATCGCGGCCGGCGCGCGCCGCGCCTACATCATCGAGGAGCCGATGGCCGCGGCGATCGGGTCGGACCTGCCGATCCACGAACCCGCGGGCAACATGGTCGTCGACATCGGGGGCGGTACGACCGAGGTCGCCGTCATCTCGCTCGGCGGCATCGTCACCTCGACCTCGCTCCGCATCGGCGGCGACGAGCTCGACGAGGCGATCATCGCGCACGTGAAGAAGGAGTACTCGCTCCTCCTCGGTGAGCGGACGGCCGAGCGCGTGAAGCACATGCTCGGGTCCGCCTACCCGTCGTCGAACGAGATGCGCGCGGAGATCCCGGGCCGCGACCTCGTGAGCGGGCTCCCGAAGACGATCTCGATCACCGACAGCGAGCTCCGCCAGGCGCTCGACGAGCCCGTGACCGCGATCATCGACTCGGTGAAGCAGACGCTCGACCGGACGCCGCCCGAACTCGCGGGCGACATCATGCAGCGCGGCATCGTCCTCACGGGGGGCGGGGCGCTCCTGAAGGGCCTCGACCGCCGGCTCCGACACGAGACCGGCATGCCCGTGCGGCTCGCCGCCGACCCGCTCGCCTCCGTGGCCCTCGGGTCCGGGCGCTGCCTCGAGGAGTTCGACGTCCTCCAGCGGGTGCTGGTGAGCCCCTCCCGCAGGTAGCGGGTCCCATGGCGGGCCCCGCCAGGATCCGCAGCACACGGCTCCTCGTCGTCACGTTCGTCGTCCTCTCCCTGCTCGTCATCACCGTCGACGACCGATCGGGGGAGCAGGGTCCGCTCGCCGCCGGCAGCCGTGCGCTCATCGCGATCCTCGCGCCGTTCCAGGCCGCCGTGTCCTCCGTCGTCGATCCGGTCGGCGACTTCTTCGCGACGCTCGTCCGCCTGCCGGAGATCCGGCGCGAGAACGACGAACTCCGCGATCGCGTCGCCGAGCTCCAGCAGAAGGTGTCGACCGCGACGTCCGACCAGAAGCGCCTCGCGATGCTCGAGTCGCTCCTCGACGTCCAGGCCCAGCTCGGTCCGGGGACTGCGTCGGTCGCCGGTCAGGTGATCGCGAACGGCGTCTCGAACTTCGAGTGGACCGTGCAGATCGATGTCGGCTCCTCGGCGGGCATCGAGGTCGGGATGCCCGTCGTGTCGAGCGCCGGGCTCGTCGGTCGCATCGTCCGCGTCGCGCCGAACGCGTCCACCGTGCAGCTCATCCTCGACCCGGACGCCGCGGTCGCCGGGCGGCTCGGCGTGAGCGGGACGACCGGGATCGTCACGGGGCAGGGCGACGAGGAACTCCGGATGGGGCTCGTCGACACGACCGCGACGGTCACGGCGCAGGACGCCGTCGTGACGGCCGGCTACGAGATCCCCGGTGCGGGGACGGGCGCGTACCCGGCCGGCATCCTCATCGGACAGGTCTCCCGCGTGCTCCCGGACCCCGGGGCGCTCGAGACGTTCATCACGATCCGCCCCGCGGTCGACTTCTCGACGCTCGACCTCGTCCTCGTGATCCTGGGCGAGCGGGGGTAGGCGGTGCGTCGCGGCACGCTCATCGCGATCGCGCTCGTGACGGCGGTCCTGCTGCAGACGACGATCTTCGCGGACCTCCGGCTCCTCGGCGCGCGGCCCGAGCTCATGTTCCTGCTCGTGATCCTCATCGGGTTCTACGAGGGACCCGCCGCGGGGACGACGGTGGGGTTCTTCGGCGGCATGGCGCAGGACTTCCTCATCGATCAGCCGAAAGGCATGACGGCGCTCGCGCTCACGCTCCTCGGCGTCGCGGTCGGCAGCCTCCGCACCTACATCGTGAGCCGGTCCACCCTCGTCCCGGTCGTCGTCGTGCTCCTGGGGACCTTCCTCGGCCAACTCTTCTACGGACTCGTCGCGTTCCTCCTCGGGCAGTTCCACCTGTCACCCCTGTACCTCCTGCAGGTCGCGGCCCTCTCGGGGCTCTACAACGCGTTCCTCACCCCGCTCGTCGCGCCGGTCGTCCGGCGCATCCTCGACGTGACGCGGGTCCCGACGACGGGGCGGTGGTGACGTGGCGGCGCAGATCACCGAGGCGCGGCTGCGGATCCTCCTCGCGACCGCGGTCGCGCTCTTCTCGATGCTCGTCGCACGGCTCTGGTTCCTCCAGGTGCTCGCCGTCGACGAGGCGCGCGCGGCGGCGGCGCGGAACTCCCTGCGCCTCGTCACGATCCCCGCACCCCGCGGACGGATCCTCGACGTCCACGGCACGGTCCTCGTCGGCAACCGCCTGAGCCTCCAGATCACCGTGAACCGCCAGGCCGTCGGCGACGACCGACCCCGCGTGCTCGGCGAGCTCTCGCGGCTCCTCGGGGTGTCGACGCAGGAGATGGCCGAGCGCCTCGACGACGACCGCTACTACGCCTTCACGCCGATCCCCGTCGCGTTCGACGTCCCGAAGGAGATCGCGTTCTACGTCCTCGAGCACCGCGACGAGCTCCCCGGCGTCGACGTCCGGAAGGCGCCCGTGCGCGTGTACCCGCAGCGCTGGCTCGCGCCGCACGTCGTCGGCTACCTCGGGGAGATCTCGCCGGGCCAGCTCGAGGATCCGTCGTTCTCCGCGTACCGCGCGGGTGACATCGTCGGCAAGGCGGGGATCGAGGCGGTGTACGAGCGCGAGCTCCGCGGCGAGGACGGGTTCGTGAGCTACCGCGTCGATTCGACGGGCAAGAACCTCGGGGAGTTCGGTCGGCAGGATCCGACGACCGGCGACGACGTCATCCTCACGCTCGACGCGCGCATCCAGGACATCGCGCAGGAGAGCCTCCGGCTCGGCATCGAGAACGTCCGTCGCCTCACGAACCCCTCGACGGGCCGCCCGTACGTCGCGAACGCGGGGGCCGTCGTCGTCATGGACGCCCGGACCGGGTCCCTCCGCGCGGTCGCCTCCTTCCCGGGGTTCACGCCGGATGTCTTCATCCGCGGGCTCACCGTGCAGGAGTACGACGCCCGCTTCGGCGCGGCGACCGGGTACCCGCTCCTGAACCGGGCGATCCAGGGGCAGTACCCGCCCGGCTCGACGTTCAAGCCGTGGGTGATGCTCTCCGCCCTCGACCGCTCGTTCGTCCGCACGTCGCAGACGTACGCGTGTCCGGGGTCGTGGAGCGTCCCCGGCGACACGCGGCTCTTCCGCAACTGGGACCCCGCGGACCAGGGGATGATGACGCTCTCGACGGCGCTCTCCCGGTCGTGCGACACGATCTTCTACCCGATGGGCTACGAGTACTGGCGGACGTACTACCCGCCGCCGAACCAGGACGGGATCCCGGGCAACGACGATGAGCTCCCGGACGAGCCGCTCCAGGAGGATCTCCGCCGGATGGGGTTCGACCGCCCGACGGGCGTCGACCTCCCGAGCGAGTACGACGGGCGGATCCCGGATTCGACGTGGAAGCGCTCGATCCACGAGAAGGACCCGAAGAACTTCCCGTACGGCGACTGGGTCCCCGGCGACTTCGTGAACATGTCGATCGGTCAGGGCGACACGCTCGTCACGCCGATGCAGATCGCCCAGGTCTACGGGATGCTCCTGAACGGCGGTCGCCTCTGCACGCCGCACCTGCTCTCGGCCGTCCGCGCGGCCGACGGGTCGATCGCCGAGCGCGGCGAGGACCGTTGCCGTCGCGCGGGGTTCCCGAGGGAGTACCTCGACTACATCACCGCGGCGCTCGAGACGACGGTCCGCAGCGGGACCGCGGCGGGGGCGTTCGCGGGGTTCCCGTTCGGGTCGGTCGAGGTCGGGGGGAAGACCGGGACCTCGCAGGTCTTCGGGCAGGACGACTACTCGTGGTTCGTCGGCATGGCCTCGGCGGCGGGGCGCGACTACATCGTCGTCGCGGTCGTCGAGCAGGGCGGCCACGGCTCGACGACCCCGGCCCCCATCGCCCGACGGGTCATCGAGGGGCTCTTCGGCCTGCCGCTGTCGCCGATCGTCCCCGCGGGGGCGACGGACTGATGGACGTCGTCGTCGGTCGCCGCGCCGAGGGCTTCCTCGGGCGCGCCCGGAACCTCGATCCGATCCTCCTCGCCTGCGTCACGATGCTCATCGGCATCGGGCTCCTCGCGATCTACTCCGCGACGGAGCGGACGCTCGGCACGCTGGGCATCGACCCCGCGTACTACCTGAAGCGGCAGGCGGTCTGGGCGGCGATCGCGGCGATCCTCCTCGTGATCGTCGCGGGCGTCGACTACCGGTTCCTCAAGGTGTGGGCCCCGCTCGCGTACCTCGGGTCCACCGCGCTCCTCATCCTCGTCCAGACCCCGCTCGGCACGACCGTGAAGGGCTCGCAGCGGTGGTTCCAGCTCGGACCGTTCCAGTTCACGCCCTCCGAGGCCTCGAAGGTGACGCTCATCGTGATGCTCGCCGGGGTCCTCGCCGACCTCCGGGGGCGCGATCCCGACCTCCGCGACGTCCTGCGCGCGACCCTCATCGCGGGGATCCCCGGCGCGCTCGTGTTCTTCCAGCCCGACCTCGGGACCTCGATCGTCCTCGCGGCGATCCTCGCCGGGATCCTCGTCGTCGCGGGCGCTCGGCCGCGGCACCTCGGGATCCTCATCGCGGCCGCGACGATCCTGTTCTTCGGTGCCCTCCAGGTCGGGCTGATCCGCGAGTACCAGGTCAACCGCCTCACGGGGTTCCTCGACCCGGAGAACGACCCCCTGCGAACCGGGTACAACCGCCAGCAGGCCGAGATCGCGATCGGGGCCGGCGGTGCCTTCGGTCTCGGCTACCTCCAGGGGACGCAGACGAACCTCGACTTCGTGCCGGAGCAGCACACGGACTTCATCTTCACGGTCGTGGGGGAGGAGTTCGGGTTCGTCGGCGCGGCGACGATCCTCCTGCTCTTCACCACGCTCGTCTGGCGGGCCGTCCGGATCGCGATCACCGCGAAGGACCCGTTCGGGACGTACATGGCGGCGGGGATCGCCGCGTACCTCATCCTCCAGATCTTCGTGAACATCGGGATGACGATCGGGATCATGCCGATCACCGGTATCCCCTTACCGTTCGTCTCGTACGGCGGGACCGCCCTCCTCGTGAACGGCGTCCTCGTCGGGATGCTCCTGAGCATCGATCTCCGGCGGCTCGGGTAGGGCGCGCGGCGCCGGGGGCCGGCGTTCCCCGGCGACGCGCGCCGGGCGTGGTGGGGGGTCCCACGCCCCGTCGGGCCGCCCTGCTATCCTGCGGGCCGGGGTGCCCGTCGGGAACGGGGCCCCGGAGGCCCCGGCGACGTCCCGGCGGTGCGTGCGCGGCGCGGCCCAGGCCCCGCCGGCGCCCGGGAACGGGGCGCCGCGGCCTCGAGGCCAGCCGGGAACAGGAC
>JBJTIF010000025.1:0-17480 GCA_046094825.1 Actinomycetota bacterium | reverse complement strand
GCGGGGGCGCCGCGCGGCGGCGGCGCCCCCCCCCCCCCGGGGCCCGGGGGCGCCGGGCGGGGCCCCCCCGCCCCCCCCCCCCCCGGCCCACCGGCCGCGCGGCGGGCGGCGCCCTCACGCGCCTGTCGGGGTTCCTCTACCGGCACCCGTACGCGCGGCTCGGGCTGTTCCTGCTCCCCGGGCTCCTGTGGCTCGTCGTCCTCTACCTCGGCTCGATCGCCGGGTTGCTCGTCTACAGCTTCTACCGGCTCGAGGAGTTCACCGGTCTCGTCGAGCGCACGTTCACGCTCGCGACGTACGCCCAGGTGCTCGAGCCCTACAACCGGGACATCATCCTGCGCACCGCGGGCATGGCCACGGTCGTGACGATCGCCTCGATGGTGCTCGCCTTCCCCGTCGCGTACTACGCGGCGCGCTACGCGACGCCGCGGATGAAGACGCTCCTGTACCTGCTCGTCCTCATGCCCCTGTGGTCGAGCTACCTCGTCCGCGCCCTCGCGTGGCGGCAGGCGCTCACCGAGGAGGGCATCGTCCTCTGGGTGCTCGAGCGGATCGGGCTCGCGGGCGCGGTCGACGCGCTCCTCGCGCTCCCGGTCATCGGGGGCCCGACGATCGTCCAGTCGTACCTCAGCCTGTTCATCGTCTACGTGTACCTGTGGCTGCCGTTCATGATCCTCCCGGTCCAGACCTCGCTCGAGCGCGTGCCGGAGTCGTTCCTCGAGGCCTCGGCCGACCTCGGCGCCCACCCGCGGACGACGTTCCGCCGGATCACGATGCCGCTCGCGGTCCCCGGGCTCGTCGCGGGATCGATCTTCACGTTCTCGCTCACGCTCGGGGACTTCATCCTGCCCTCGATGTTCGGAGCGTCGAAGTTCTTCATGGGCCAGCAGGTCTACGTGCAGCAGGGCGTCGTCGGCAACCTCCCGCTCGCCGCCGCCTTCACGTTCGTCGCGATGGCCATCATGGTCGTCTACCTCCTCGGCGCCCGTCGCACCGGCGCCTTCGAGGCCCTGTGAGCACCCGCCGCCGCGCGCCTCGCGGTCTGCGCGTCGCGACCGCCGGCGTCATGGCGTTCCTGTACTTCCCGCTCGCGATCATCGTCCTCTACGCCTTCACGACGCAGTCCTCGTCGTTCACGTTCCCCCCACCCGGGTTCACCCTGAAGTGGTTCGGGGTCGCGTTCCGCAACGCGGAGATGTGGTCGTCCTTCCGGCTGTCGCTCGTCGCGGCGTCGATCTCCACCGTGCTCGCGATCGGGCTCGGGGGCCTCCTCGCCGCGGCGATCTACCGCACGCGGTTCCTCGGTCGGGAGGCGATCTCCTTCATCGTCGTCCTCCCGATCGCGCTCCCGGGCATCGTCACGGGCATCGCGCTGCGATCGACGATCGCGCTCGGGGAGTTCCCGTTCGGGCTCCTCACGATCGTGATCGGGCACACGACGTTCTGCATCGTCATCGTCTACAACAACGTGCTCGCCCGGCTCCGGAGGCTCTCGCCCTCGCTCGTCGAGGCGTCGTCCGACCTCGGGGCCTCGGGGTGGCAGACGTTCCGGCACGTCCTGCTGCCGAACATCGGGACGGCGCTCCTCGCGGGCGGGGTCCTCGCCTTCGCGCTCTCGTTCGACGAGATCATCGTGACGACGTTCACGGCGGGGCAGCAGCGGACGCTCCCGATCTGGATCTTCAACAGCCTCTTCCGGCCGAGGAACCGACCGGTCACGAACGTCGCCGCGCTCATCGCGATCGCGGTCACGATGGTCCCCGTCCTCATCGCGCAGCTCATCGCGCGGGACACGCGCTCGGGCGCAGGGATCCTCGGAGCGTCGCGCCGCTCCGCGAAGGGCCGCGGCGGCGCGACGACGGACTAGAGGTACTGGCCGGGCACCTTCTCGGGCTGCCCGGGCATCCCCTGCGGGAGCCCACGGCGTCGGAGCTCCTCGAACTGCGCCCGCGCGGCGGCCTGCTGCGCGAAGAGCGCGGCCTGGATCCCGTGGAAGAGCCCCTCGAGCCAGCCGACGAGCTGCGCCTGCGCGACGCGCATCTCGGCGTCGCTCGGGATCCCCGACATCGGCGGTGCGAGCGTCGAGAGCTCCTCCTTCAGGTCGGGGGAGAGGATCTCCGCGAGCTCGGCGATCGCGCGCTCGTAGATCTGCCGCAGACGGATGCGACCGGGTTCGTCGAGCGAGGCCTGGCGGGTCTCCTCGAGGAGTTCGCGGACCATGCTCGCGATCCGCAGGAGCTTCGCGGGCTGCGTGATCGCCTCCTGCGGCTCGTCGTCGCCCTCGAGCGCGTCGAGCGTCATCTCGTCCTCGGGCACCTGGCCGTCCGGGGTCTCCATGCGCTGCACGCTAGCAGGAGGGTCAGCGCAGGCGCGACGCGGCCTCGAGCCACAGGGTCTCGGCGAGGACCGTCCGCTCGAGGTCGCCGAGATCCACGCTCTCGTCGATCGAGTGGTACTGGCTCCGCTCGTCCGAGGCGCCGTACATGAGGATCTCCGCATCCGGGAAGGTCTCGTGGAGGACCGGGACGAGCGGCACGGAGCCGCCGCTCCCGATGCGGGCGACGGGGTGCCCGTAGGCAGCCTCCATCGCCGCCTTCATCGCACCGACCGCGGGCCCGTCGTCGCGGATCCGGAGCCCCGATCCCGCCTCCCCCTGATCGACGGTCGTCTCGACACCCCACGGCGCGTGGTCCCGGAGGTGCGCGGCGAGGAGGTGGCGCGCGCGGATCGGGTCGTCGTCGGGTGCGATCCGCAGGCTCACCTTCGCGCTCGCCACCGGGACGAGCTGGTTCGACGCTTCGCGGACCGCGGGCGCATCGATCCCGAGGACCGACACCGCGGGGCCGGTCCACAGGCGCTCGGCGATCGGCCCGCTGCCGATGAGGCGCACGCCGGGGCGCATCGGGGCCTCGTGGCGGAGCTCGTCCTCGGCGATCGCGACGCCATCCCAGGGACCCGAGCGCAGCCCGGCGCTCGCGACGCGTCCGTCGTCGTCGTGGAGCGACGCGAGGATGCGCGCGAGCGCCGAGAGCGCGTCGGGGATGGGCCCTCCGAAGACACCGCTGTGGACCGCGAGGTCGAGGACGCGCACCGTGACGCGGCAGTCGACGACGCCGCGGATCGAGGTCTCGAGCGTCGGGACGCCGCCGCGCCAGTTGCCGCCATCGGCGACGCCGATGACGTCGGCCGCGAGCAGGTCGCGGTGGCCTCCGATGAGGAAGGGGAGGTGCTCGGTGCTCGACTCCTCCTCGCCTTCGACGAGGACCTTCACGGTCACGGGCGCCGTACCGCCGAGGGCGCGGAGCGCCGCCGCATGGATCGCGACCCCGCACTTGTCATCGGCCGTGCCGCGTCCGTAGAGGCGACCGTCGCGCTCCTGCGGTTCGAACGGGGGCGAGTGCCACTGCTCGACGGGTCCCTCCGGCTGCACGTCGTGGTGCGCGTAGAGGAGGACGGTCGGCGAGCCGGGCGGGCCGGCCTTCTCGGCGTAGACCGCCGGGTGATCGACGTCGGGGAGTTCGATGAGGCGGACGCCGTCGTAGCCCGCGGCCGTGAGGATGTCGGCCGTCGCCTCGGCGGAGGCGCGGACGGGCGCGGGGTCGTAGCCGGGGAACGCGATCGAGGGGATCCGCACGAGCCGCTCGAGGTCGGTGCGGACGCGCGGCATGTCGCCCGCGACCGCGGCGCGGAGTTCCGAGAGCCGGGCGGCGTCGACGGGTTCGGCCATGCGGGGACCCTAGGGCCAGATCCGGGACCGCGTCCAGCCGTCGGGCGTCCGGGTGTAGCGGAACCGGTCATGCATGCGGTTCGCGCGTCCGTTCCAGATCTCCACGACGTCGGGCCGCAGGAGGAACCCGCCCCAGTGCTCGGGGAGCGGAACGTCGTCGACGTCGGCGAAGCGCTCCTCGATCTCGCGGAACGCCGCCTCCATCTCCGCGCGCGATGCGACCGGCTCGCTCTGCCGGGAGGCCCACGCGGCGAGCCGGTGGCCCCGCGGCCGCGAGGCGAAGTACGTCGCGGATTCCTCCGTGGCGAGCCGTTCGACGCGCCCCTCGATCTTCACCTGGCGGCCGAGTTCCTTCCACAGGAGCACCATCGCGGCGAACGGGTGCGCGTCGAGCGCGCGCGCCTTGCGGCTCCCGTAGTTCGTGTAGAAGCGGAAGCCCCGCTCGTCGATCCCGCGGAGGAGCACCGTGCGCGCCTGCGGCCGGCCATCGGCGTCGACCGTCGCGACGGTCATCGCGGTCGGTTCGAGGATGCCGGCGTCCCTCGCGTCCGCCACCCAGCGCTCGACCTGGCGGATCGGGTCGGGGTCGAGGTCGGATTCGAGCAGCGGGGTGTCATCGGGCGCCTGGCTCACGCGCCCCCGGCAGGACTCGAACCTGCGCTTCCGGCTCCGGAGGCCGACGCTCTATCCGCTGAGCTACGGGGGCTCGGCGGGAGTCTAGCAACGGCGTTCTCGGCGCCCGGGTCGCAGCCGCTACGCTGCGCGGATGGAGCGCATCGAGGATCGCCTGCGTGGCCTCCTCCGCGAGGCCCTCGTCGCTGTGGGCGCGGATGCGCCGGGCGAGATCGAGCTCGAGGTTCCCCGTGTCCGCGACCACGGCGACTTCTCGACGAACCTCGCGCTCCAACTCGCGAAGCCTTCGGGTCGCGCCCCGCGCGACGTCGCCGCCGACCTCGCGGCGCACCTGCCCACCTCGCCGCTCGTCGCGCGGACGGAGGTGGCCGGCCCCGGGTTCCTGAACCTGTTCCTCACCGACGCCTGGCTCCACGAGGGGCTCCGGGCCGCGGTCACCGAGGGAGCGGACTTCGGTCGCCTGCCGCGCAACGGGCTGTCCGTGCAGGTCGAGTTCGTCTCCGCGAACCCGACGGGTCCCCTCCACGTCGGCCACGCGCGCAACGCCGTGATCGGCGACGGACTCGCCCGGGTCCTCGACGCGGCCGGGTGGCGCGTCGAGCGCGAGTACTACTTCAACGACGCCGGCAAGCAGATGGAGCTCTTCGGCGCCTCGGTCGAGGCGCGGTACCTCCAGCGCTTCGGTCGCGAGGCGGAGGTCCCGGAGGACGGCTACCGGGGCGACTACGTGACCGACGTCGCCGAGGACATCGCCCGGGAGCGCGGCGGGTGCCGAGCGCGTCCTCGCGATGATCCGCGACTCCCTCGCGCGGCTCGGCGTCGAGTACGACACGTACCTCTCCGAACGCACCCTCCACGAGCGCGGCGAGATCGTCCGCGTCGTCGAGGTGCTGCGCGAGCGGGGCTTCGCGTACGACGCCGAAGGTGCGGTGTTCTTCCGATCGACGGAGTTCGGGGACGACAAGGATCGCGTCCTCATCCGCTCGACGGGTGCACCGACGTACTTCGCCGCGGACTGCGCCTACCTCGTGCACAAGTTCGCTCGGGGCTTCGACCGCTGCATCTACGTCTGGGGCGCCGACCACCACGGGGACGTCGCTCGCGTGAAGGGCGCGGCGGCGGCGCTCGGCTACGACCCCGACCGCCTCGAGATGGTGCTCTACCAGTGGGTGTCGGTGCTCCGCGACGGCGAGACGGTCGGGATGAGCAAGCGCGCGGGCACGTTCGACACGCTCGCCGATCTCCTCGACGAGGTCGGTCCCGACGCCGTGCGGTTCCTCCTCCTCGCGCGCTCCGGGGATTCACCGATCGAGTTCGACCTCGCGCTCGCGAAGCGGCGGAGCATGGACAACCCGGTGTTCTACGTCCAGTACGCGCACGCGCGCGTCTCGAGCGTGCTCCGGCTCGCGGAGGAACGGGGGCTCCGCGCGGGCGCGCTCGAGGACGCCGACCTCGGGCTCCTGCGGACCGAGGCCGAGACCGAACTCCTGCGCTCGATCGTCGAGCTCCCGGAACAGGTCCGCATCGCGGCCGAGCACCGCGCGCCGCACCGCCTCGTCCACTACGCGCAGGAGCTCGCCGCGGGGTTCCACCGGTTCTACGCGGACTGCCGCGTCGTCGGCGAGGAACCCGCGCTCGCCCTCGCACGTCTGTGGCTCGCCCGCGCGGCGCGCCAGGCGATCGGTAACGTCCTCGGTCTCCTCGGCGTCGCGGCGCCGGATGCGATGGAGCGGCTCGATGCGGACTGAGCGCCCCCCCGTGACCGTCGGCGCGTTCGCCGTGCGCGCCGCCCGACCCGGCGACGCCCGAGGGATGCGCGACCTCGTCTCGGCGGTCGCCCGCGAGGGTCGGTTCATCCGCCGGACGGAGGCCGAGCCGCTCGTCGTCTACCGGCGGCGCGCCCGCCGGTCGTGGACCGACGACGGCGCCGAGCTCGTCGCCGTCGACGCCGACGGCGTCCTCGGCGGCGTCCGCATCGTCCGCGAGCTCCACCCGGCGACGCGGCACGTCGCGTCGTTCGGCCTCCTCGTCCGCGCCGAGCACCGCGGCCGCGGCATCGGTCGGGCCCTCCTCGCCGAGGCGATCCGCTGGGCGGAGCACGTCGGCGTGCGGAAGCTCGAGCTCGCCGTCTACCCCGACAACGACGCCGCGATCGCGCTCTACCGCGCGTGCGGGTTCGTCGAGGAGGGTCGGCTCCGCGGCCACTCGCGCCGCGGCGACGGGTACGCCGACGAGATCATCATGGGGCGCTGGCTCGGGGGGGACGCATGAGCGAGCGAGCGCTCCGCGTCGGGCTCCTCGGGTGCGGGACGGTCGGTGCGGCGGTCGTCCGGCTCCTCGCCGACCACCGGGACGACGTCGCACGCCGCGCGGGGCGACCGATCGAGGTCGTCCGCGTCGCCGTCCGCGACGTCGGCCGCGACCGCGGGATCGGGCTCCCGGCCGAGGCGATCACGACCGACGCGATGGCCGTGGCGACCGCGACCGACGTCGACCTCGTCTGCGAGCTCATGGGCGGCCTCGAGCCGGCACGTGCCCTCATCCTCGCGGCCCTCGCGTCCGGCCATCCGGTCGTGACCGCGAACAAGGAGCTCGTCGCGACCGCGGGGGAGGAGCTCTTCCACGCCGCGGACGCCGCCGGGCGTGACCTCCTCTTCGAGGCCGCGGTCGGCGGCGGCATCCCGCTCATCCGACCGCTGAAGGAGTCGCTCGCCGGCGAGCGCGTCACCCGAGTCCTCGGCATCGTGAACGGCACGACGAACTACATCCTCACGCGGATGACGGAGGAGGGGAGCGACTTCGCCGTCGCGCTCGCCGAGGCGCAGCGTCTCGGGTACGCGGAGGCCGAACCGACCGCGGACGTCGGAGGGCACGACGCCGCCGCGAAGTGCGCGATCCTCGCATCGATCGCCTTCAACGCGCGGGTCGTCGCGGCCGATGTCCACCGCGAGGGGATCGCGTCGGTCACCGCCGACGACATCGCGACCGCCCGCCGCCTCGGCTACGTCGTGAAGCTCCTCGCGATCGCCGAGCAGGGGGCGGATGGTCGGATCGCGGCGCGCGTCCACCCGGCGATGATCCCCGCGGGGCACCCGCTCGCCTCCGTCCGGGACGCATTGAACGCGGTCTACGTCGAGGGACCGAACGTCGGCGAGCTCATGTTCTCCGGGCGCGGCGCGGGGGGTGCGGCGACCGCGACCGCCGTCGTCGGGGACCTCGTGGCGGCGGCCCGGAACCTCGTCGCCGGGACGCACGGGGTCGGGTGCACGTGCTTCCACGAAACACGGCTGCGACCCTTCGGCGAGACCGACGGGCAGTTCGCCCTCACGCTCCTCGTCCGCGACCGACCGGGGGCCCTCGCGGAGATCGCGGGCGTCCTCGGCGACCACGGCATCTCGATCAAGAGCGCGTGGCAGGAGGGGTTCGACGAGGATGCGCGCTTGGTCTTCGTCACCCACCGCGCGCGCGAGTCCGCGTTCGCGGCCGCGCGGGGTGCGCTCGGCGGGCTGCCGTCGGTCCGCGAGGTCCGGAGCGTCCTGCGCGTGGAGGCAGAGGAATGAGGGCCTGGCGCGGGATCATCGAGGAGTACCGCGAGCACCTCCCGGTGACCGCCTCGACGCCGGTCATCACGCTCCTCGAGGGTGCGACCCCGCTCGTGTACTCGTGCGTCCTGTCCGAGCGCACCGGGTGCCGCGTCTGGCTGAAGGTCGAGGGGGCGAATCCGACCGCGTCCTTCAAGGACCGCGGCATGACGCTCGCCATCTCGAAGGCGGTCGAGGAGGGGAGCCGCGCGGTCGTCTGCGCGTCGACCGGCAACACCTCCGCGTCGGCCGCCGCGTACGCGGCGCGGGCCGGGCTCGCGTGCGCGGTCATCGTTCCGAAGGGCAAGGTCGCCCTCGGGAAGATCGCGCAGACCCTCGCGCACGGTGCGCGGGTCCTCGAGGTCGACGGCAACTTCGACGTGGCGCTTGAGGTCACCCGCGATCTCGCCGCGCGGTTCCCGATCACGCTCGTGAACTCCGTGAACCCGTACCGCATCGAGGGACAGCAGACGCTCGCGTTCGAGGTCTGCGATGCGCTCGACGCGGCCCCCGATCTCCACCTCGTCCCGGTCGGCAACGCCGGCAACATCACCGCGCACGGGAAGGGCTACGACGCGTACCGCGCCGCGGGCGTCATCGCCGCGGGGCCGCGACTCGTCGGCGTCCAAGCGGCCGGAGCCGCGCCGATCGTCCGCGGCGCGCCGATCGCCGACCCCGAGACGATCGCGACGGCGATCCGGATCGGCAACCCCGCGTCGTGGACGCAGGCGGTCGACGCCGCGACGCGCTCGGGCGGCGACATCGTCGACGTCCCCGACGAGGAGATCCTCGCCGCGTACGCCGACCTCCCGCGCGAGGGCGTGTTCGCCGAACCGGCGTCCGCCGCCTCGGTCGCGGGCCTCCTGCGGCTCCACCGCGAGGGTCGGCTCCGCGCCGACGAGACGGTCGTCTGCGTCCTCACGGGTCATGGCCTGAAGGACCCGGAGCGCGCGATCGCGACCGCGGCGCCGATCGAGCCCGTCCCCGCGTCGGCCGACGCGGTCGCCGCGACCCTCGGGATCGCATGAGGGCGACCGCCACCGTCCCGGCGACCGTCGCGAACCTCGGACCCGGCTTCGACGCGTTCGGGCTCGCGCTCGACCTCTGCAACGTCGTGACGCTCGACACCGCCGCGCCGCCCGGAGCACGCTGGGAGGGGGAGGGCTCGGACGAACTCCCGACCGACGGGTCCGACCTCGTGAGCCGGACCGTCCGTCTCGTCGCCGGCGAGGGAGCGCGCTTCGGCATCGTCGGTCGCAACGCGATCCCGCTCGAGCGTGGGCTCGGCTCCTCCGCCGCGGCGGTGGTCGCGGGCGTCCTCCTCGGCCGGCGATCGCCGCGCGCATCGAGGGGCACCCCGACAACGCGGCCGCGGCGGTGCACGGCGGCTTCACGATCGTCGCGGACGCGACCGTCGTCTCGCTCGCGGTCGATCCCGCGATCGTTCCCGTCGCCCTCGTGCCGTCGTCGGCCCGCACCTCGACCGCGGCGGCACGCGCCGCGCTGCCCGCGACGGTCACGCTCGCCGACGCCGCGTCCGGCGCGGCGCGCGCGGCGCTCGTGCCGCTCGCGCTCACCGACGCGCCGGAACTCCTCGCGCAGGCGCTCGAGGACCGCCTCCATCAGGACGCCAGGCTCGCGCTCCACCCGGACGTGCGGGAGCGTTTCGACGCGCTCCGCGCGGAGGGGATCCCGGTCTGCGTCGCGGGCTCGGGTCCGGCGCTCCTCGCGTTCGAGGTCGCCGGTCGCGCGGTCCCGGACCCGGGGCCGGGCTGGCGCGTCGTCCGCGTCGGGGTCCGCGCGACCGGCGCGAGCGTCGAACGCGACGCCGGCTAGGGCCGTCCGCCGCCGCCGCCCGCCGCGGGCGGACGGATCAGTCCTTCGTGCAGGGACCGGTTGAGACGGCCTCGGTGCGACCGACGGCCTCCGCGAGCCAGGGGATGACCTCCGACGAGGCGATCGCGTACGCGACGCCCTCGTCCGTCCGCGATGCCGCGAAGAGGACGCCGGCGACCCGACCGTCGGCGAGGACGAAGGGACCGCCCGAGTTGCCGGGGTGCACCTCCGTCTGGAGCTCGTAGACCGCGCGCTCGACCTCGCCCTCGCCGTAGATGTCGCGCCCGAGCGCCGCGATCCAGCGCCCGACCGCGGCGACGCTCGCCGCGAGCGGGCCGCCATCGGGGTAGCCGATCACGACGCCGGCGTCGCCGCGGTCGGCCTGCGCCCCGACGAGCCGGAGCGGTGCGGGGAGGTCGTCGACGCGCAGGAGTGCGAGATCGAGATCCGGATCGAACCGGACGACGACCGCGGGTCGGTCCGGTTCCCCCGCACGCTGCACGACCGCGCGCCGGACGCCCGCGACGACGTGCGCGTTCGTGAGGAGGTACGACGGGGCGACGACGAAGCCCGACCCCTCCTGGATCCGGTCGCATGCCGGGCCGACGACGCGGAACGTCGAGGGCGCGCCGACCCGGTACGCTGCGCGCACCTCGTCCTCGGTCGGCATCCGGACGGGATCGGCGGGGACCGGCGGGATCCCGGCGAAGACATCGGGGAAGCCGTACCGGTCGAGGAATCGGCGGACCTGGGCGACGAGCGACGGCGGTTCGGGCAGCGCCTCGTCGAGCGCGCGGACGATCGTCGAGCCGCGGACCTCGCGGGACACCGCGGGCCACGGTCCGCCCACGACGTTCAGCGCGACGAACCAGATCGTGAGGGCCAGGGCGACGACGGAGATCGCGGCCCCGCCTGCGCGGTCCGCGCCCCCGAGGACGGACGAACGTGCGCGTGCCCGCGCGATCGTCCCGACGATCCAGCCGAGCCCGTTGCCGATCGCCGCGCAGAGCAGGAGCGTCACCGTCGCGGCCGCGACGCTCGGAGCGCCGTCGCTCGCGAGGTGAGCGACGAACGGCGCCGCGGCCGCGCCGAGCAGCAGGCCGAGCAGGAGTCCGCCGTACGACGCGACCTGCAGGAGGAGGCCGCGGCGGTACCCGAGGAGCGTCCCGACGACGAGGGCGACGAGGAGGCCGGCGTCGAGGGCGTTCACGGGGTCAGTATCCCCGTCGCCCCCGGGCACGCCCGCCCCCACGCCCGAGCGGGGGGCCGGCGACCGTGCCGCTCGGGGTCCCGGCGGACGGGGAGGCGACGGTCCCGTCCGGCGGGTGTCATGTCGTCGGGAGCGAACGCCGCTCCCGACCCCCGGCACCTCGTCGCCCGGGCGGAACGCATCCCCGTGGTCCCGCCCTCCATGACGACCGAGGTCGAACCGTACGCCCGCAGCCACCCGGCTGACGGACCGTCGGCTCGCGGGGGAAGCCGCCACCCGCGGAGCCTCGATCTCCTCGAGGTCCGCCGCAGGGACCGGCGGTACACGCAGCGCCCCATCCCGTCCCACGGAGTGCCCGAGATGCGCCACGACGACCGCGACCACGCGACCCGGCCCGACGTGCCGGCGACGCGACCCACCGAAGGAGCCTGACGTGCGCCTGTTCCTCGACACGGCGAGCATCGACGAGATCCGAGAGATCAACCGCTGGGGCGTCCTCGGCGGCGTCACGACGAACCCCACCCTCGTGGGCAAGGAGCAGCAGGACCCCGCGAAGGTCTGGCGCGAGATCCTCGACGAGGTGCGCGGTGACGTCTCCCTCGAGACGACGGAGTCCGACCCTGGGCGGATGTACGCCCAGGGGCTCGAGCTCGCCGCGATGGGCGCGAACGCCGTCGTGAAGGTCCCGATGACCCCGGCGGGCCTCGAGGCGGGCAGGCGGCTCACCGACGAGGGCATCCGCATCAACGTGACGCTCGTGTTCTCACCCGCGCAGGCCATCCTCGCCGCGGAGATCGGGGCCTACATCGTGTCGCCGTTCCTCGGGCGGATCGACGACGCCGGGTCGGACGGCATGCACGCGCTCCGGCAGATCTGCGAGATCTACGCGGTGCAGGGCTACGACACGAACGTGCTCGCGGCCTCGCTCCGCCACCCGATGCACGTCGTCGAGTCCGCCCTCGCGGGCGCCGACATCGCGACGATGCCGTACGACGTCTTCACGAAGCTCGTGAAGCACCCGCTCACCGATCTCGGGCTCGAGCGGTTCACGAAGGACTGGGAGGCCCTGCAGCAGGGGCTCGCCCGGGGATCGAAGGGAGCCTAGGTGGCTGACAACGAAGCAGGGACCGAGAGCCGCGAGCGCGACCACTCCGCGGTCGTCGACGACGGCCCGTCGCGACGGGACGACGGCCCGCGCCGCAGCAGCAGCGGCGGCGGCCGGCGCCGCGGTCGTGACCGGCGCGGTGGCGTCGGTGGCGGCGGCGGCGGAGGCGGCGGTGGTGGACGCGGCGGTGACCGCGGCATGCGCGAGGTCACCGCGACCGAGGAGGAGCTCGCGACCGCGCCGGTCCTCACGGGCCTCCTCGACATCCTCCCGGAGGGCTACGGCTTCCTGCGGACCTCGGGTTACCTGCCCGGCCCGGAGGACGTCTACGTCTCGCTGTCGCAGGTGCGTCGCCACGGGCTCCGCAAGGGCGACACCGTGTCCGGCAAGGTCCGCCACGCGAAGGACAGCGAGAAGTACGCGGCGCTCCTGCAGGTCCTCACGGTGAACGAGTTGGACCCGGAGGCCGCGAAGACCCGCCCGTCGTTCGACAAGCTCACGCCGCTGTTCCCCGACGAGCGGTTCCGACTCGAGACCGGACCGACCGACGTGACCGGACGGATCGTCGACATGATCGCGCCGGTCGGCAAGGGCCAGCGCGGGATGGTCGTGTCGCCGCCGAAGGCGGGGAAGACGACGGTCCTGAAGAACATCGCGAACGGGATCATCCAGTCTGCCCCGGACACGCACCTCATCGTGCTGCTCGTCGACGAGCGCCCGGAGGAGGTCACCGACTGGCAGCGGACGGTGAAGCCCGCCGAGGTCGTCTACTCGACGTTCGACAAGCCGCCGGACCAGCACATCCAGGTCACCGAGCTCGTCCTCGAGCGCGCGAAGCGCCTCGCGGAGATGGGCCAGGACGTCGCGATCATCCTCGACTCGATCACGCGGCTCGCGCGCGCGTACAACCTCGCCGCGCCGGCTTCGGGCAAGATCCTCTCCGGGGGGATCGACTCGACGGCGCTCTACCCTCCCCGCCGGTTCTTCGGTGCGGCCCGCAACATCGAGGAGGGGGGCAGCGTCACGATCATCGCGAGCGCCCTCGTCGAGACCGGGTCCCGGATGGACGAGGGGATCTTCGAGGAGTTCAAGGGCACGGGGAACATGGAGCTCCGGCTCGACCGGCAGCTCGCCGAGAAGCGCCTCTTCCCGGCGATCAACGTCGAGTCGAGCGGCACCCGCAAGGAGGAACTCCTCCTTCCGACCGAGGAGCTCGCGCTCGTGTGGCGGCTCCGCCGGGTCCTCCACGCCCTCGAGGCGGGGGCGGCCCTCGAGCTCCTCACGGACAAGATCCGGGCAACGAAGTCGAACGAGCAGTTCCTGAAGGAGATCGCGAAGGCGCCGACGTCGTAGCCTGTGCGCCGACGAGGAGGACTGAGATGAAGCAGGGGATCCACCCGACGTACGAACGCACCGCCGTCCACTGCGGAGCGTGCGGCACGACCTTCGAGACCCGGTCGACGAAGCAGGACCTCCGCGTGGAGCTCTGCTCGAACTGCCACCCGTTCTACACGGGCAAGCAGCGGCTCGTGGACACCGGCGGTCGCGTCGAGCGCTTCCAGCGCCGCTACGGCAAGGGCACGGCAGCCGCCGCGCCCGCCGACGGAGCGTAGGTGCCGACACCGGACGAGGCCTCCCGGCTCACGTACGGGGGGCAGGCCCTCCTCGAGGGCGTCATGATGCGTGGCCGCGATGCGTGGGCGGTCGCCGTGCGGCGTCCCGACGGAGGCATCCACACGGAGTCGCACGCGATCGACTCGGTCGTCCGCCGCGCCCCGATCCTCCGCGCGCCCTTCCTGCGCGGCGTCATCGCGCTCGGGCAGTCGCTCGCGATCGGGTTCCGTGCGCTCGCCATCTCCGCCCGCGTCGCGGGGTCCGAGGAGGGCGAGGAGGAACTCGGTTCGTGGCAGGTCGCGCTCTCGATGGGACTCGCGGTCGTCCTCTTCATCGGGATCTTCATCGTCACCCCGGCGGCCGCGTTCCGCTGGGTCGCGACCCGGATCGACTCCGCGGTGGTCGTGAACACGCTCGAGGGGTTCGCGCGGGTCGGGCTCTTCCTCGCCTACATCGCGATCCTCGGACGCTCGCGCGACGTCCGGCGGACCTTCGAGTTCCACGGCGCGGAGCACCAGACGATCGCCGCGCACGAGCACGGTGACCCGCTCGACGCGGAGCACGTCGGTCGCTACCCGACGCTCCACGTGCGCTGCGGCACGAACTTCCTCATCCTCGTGATGCTCGTCACGATCGTGGTCTTCGCCGCCTTCGGGAATCCCGGGATCTGGTGGCGGATCGGGTCCCGGGTGATCGCGATCCCGCTCATCGCCGGCATCGCCTTCGAGCTCCTGCGGATCGGCGCGCGGTTCCCCGAGTCGCGGCTCGTGCGCGCGATCATGCTGCCCGGGCTCTGGCTCCAGCGCATCACGACGCGACCGCCCGCGCCCGACCAGGTCGAGGTCGCGATCGCGGCGTTCCGCACCCTCCTCGACCACGAGGCGCGCGCCGCCGCGGGGGAGTCGCCCGCCCCCGCCTGATCCCGGGGGACGCCCGCCCGGCTTTGCCCGCCGGGAGCGCTCCTCCTACACTGTGCCGACCCACGAGGAGGTTCCGTGACCGAGGAGTTCGACGTCCCCGTCTTCCAGAGCGCCGACCAGATCCGGCGCCGAGAGTTCGTCGCGACGCGTCGGGGCTACGACCCCGAGCAGGTCCGTGCCTACCTCGAGCAGATCGCCGACCAGGTCCAGACGATGGAGCAGATGCTCCGCACCGCCCGGATGAAGGTCGAGGCCGCGACGGGCCCGATCGCGACCCCGAAGAGCGATCCGTACGCGCAGGTCGCATCCCGCGTCGCCGAGGCGATCCGGGTCGCCGACGAGAGCGCGCAGCAGATGATCGCCGAGGCGAAGCAGAAGGCGGACGCGCTGCTCGGCGACGCGAAGACCGCGGCCGATCGCGTCCGCGCCGAGGCGCAGGCGACCGCCGACTCCGCCCTCCTGCAGGCCGAGACGACCGTCCGCGAAGCGCGGGTGCGCGCCGCGGAGGCCGTCGCCGCCCTCGTCGCCCGACGCGAATCGATCCTCGAGCGGCTCGACGGGACGAAGGAACGCCTCGAGGCCGCTGCTCGGGCGCTCCAGGACATCGTCGACGCGCGCGGCGTCGACGACCTCCCGCCCCCCGAGGAGGTCGCGGACCCGGTGCTGCCGCCAGTCGTCGTCTCGGGCACCGAGGGCGACGCCGTCGTCGACACGACCGTGCTCGACCCCGCGTACGCCGACCTCTGGACGGAGGACGCGGGTGGCGCCGGCGGCGCCGCGCCGTCCCCTGCACCGATCGCGCCCGCGACGCCGCCGACGTCCGTCCCCGACGACCTCGACGACCTCCCCGTCATGCCCGCCGTCGACCTCTCGTGGGGCGACGACGCGGAGGACACGCGGCCGGGTTCCTGATCCGCCGTCCCGCCGGGGCGGCCGGGCCGTAGCATCGGCCGATGGACCTCGACGCGCGCCTCGACGAGATCGAACGACGCTACGTCGACCTCGGCGCGCGCATGGGGGACCCGTCGGTGACCGCGGACCCCGAGCAGATCCGCCGGATCGGCAAGGACCTCTCCGAGCTCGAGGAGATCGTCGTCCCGTACCGCGAGTACCGCGCCGCCCGCGCCGAGGCGGAGGAGGCGCGGACCCTCGCGAACGGCGAGCGCGACGGCGAGATGGCGACGTTCCTGAAGGAGGAAGCGAGCGAGGCCGAGCGCCGGGTCACGGAGCTCCGCGCCCGCCACGAGGAGCTCCTCGTGCCGCGCGACCCGAACGACGCGAAGGACGTCGTCGTCGAGATCCGTGCGGGGGCGGGCGGTCAGGAGGCGGCGCTGTGGGCGGGGGAGCTCTTCGAGCTCTACCGCCTCTACGCCGAGCGTCGCCGCTGGAAGACCGAGGTGCTCTCCGCCTCGCCGTCGGACCTCGGCGGGTTCAAGGAGGTCGTCCTCGAGGTGCGCGGCAAGGGGGCGTTCTCGCGCCTGAAGCACGAGTCCGGCGTCCACCGCGTCCAGCGGGTCCCCGTCACGGAGTCCGGCGGCCGGATCCACACGTCGACCGCGACCGTCGCGGTGCTCCCCGAGGCCGAGGAGATCGACGTCGCGATCCGCCCGGAGGACCTCGACATCGATGTGTATCGCTCGAGCGGCCCCGGGGGCCAGTCGGTGAACACGACGGACTCCGCGGTGCGGATCACGCACCGACCGACGGGGATCGTCGCCGCCTCGCAGGAGGAGCGATCGCAGCTCCAGAACCGGGAGAAGGCGATGCGCTACCTCCGCGCGAAGCTCCTCGCGCGCGCCCAGGAGGAGGCGCAGGCGAAGGAGGCCGCCGCGCGGCGCTCGCAGGTCGGGACGGGCGAGCGCGCGGAGAAGATCCGCACGTACAACTTCCCCGACAACCGGGTGACGGACCATCGGGTCCACGTGACGTCGCACCAGGTCGGCGCGGTCCTCGCCGGGGAGATCGACGTCTTCGTCGACGCGCTCCTCGCCGCGGAGCGCGCGGCGCAGCTCGCGGGCGACGCGGGATGAGCGGCGCGAGGCCCTCGCAGGTCCTCGCGCGCGCCGAGCGCTACCTCGAGCGTCACGGCGTCGACGCGCCACGCGCCTCGGCGGAAGCCCTCCTCGCGGCGACGCTCGGCACCGATCGCGCAGGGCTGTTCACGCGGGCGGTACCGCTCACCCCCGACGAGGCGCGCGCGTTCGGTCGCGCGCTCTGCGCGCGTTGCTCGGGCACCCCCCTCCAGCACCTGACCGGCGCGCAGGCCTTCCGGCGCCTCCGGCTCACCGTGCGACACGGGGTCTTCGTGCCGCGCCCCGAGACCGAGGTCCTCGTGGAGATCGCGCTCGGCGAGCTCGCGGCCAGCGAGGCGCCGCTCGTCGTCGACGTCGGGACCGGGAGCGGCGCGATCGCGCTCGCGATCGCCGACGAGCGGCGCGACGCCCGCGTCGTCGCGATCGACCGATCGCCCGCCGCGGTCGCGCTCGCGCGGGAGAACGCCGCGGGGCTCGGGCTCGCCGTCGACGTGCGCGAGGGCGACCTCCTCGGACCCGTCGCCGACCTCGCGGGCGCGGTGGACCTCGTCGCGAGCAACCCGCCGTACGTCCGCGAGGACGAGGTCGCGGCCCTGCCCGCCGACGTCCTCGCCGATCCGATCGACGCGCTCGTCGGCGGCCCCGAGGTGATCGCCGCGATCGCCGACGGGGCTCGCGAGGTCCTCCGACCCGGCGGCGCACTCGTCCTCGAGATCGGTGAGACGCAGGGCGACGAGATCCGCACGCTCCTCGCGGAACGCTTCGCGACCGTGCGGATCGAACGCGACCTCGCGGGCCGCGACGCGGTCGCGGCCCGCGAG